>JBARSV010000043.1:0-11817 GCA_049644865.1 Saccharimonadales bacterium (SeqCode) | reverse complement strand
ACCGACGAAACAGTCTAATCCCAAGAAGCAAACCTCCTGGCTGCGCCAGGCGTACGAACAGCTACAGCAGGCCTACAGCCTGCTGCTATGGGGCCAGGGGTGAGTGTGGAAGTGTGGGGTGGTTCAGAACCAACTAATTGACATTTTCACATTGCTGCGTATATGATTAGTTTGTTCACCTTTCACCAATAGTAAATAGTAAATCAGTTTGTAAGTATAAGGGGGCAACTACTATGGCTGACGCAACGGATGATTTGAACGCTTCATCTAAATTTATTATTGACGCAGATACTCAGGCGAAAATAGATACTCAGTCATCGCTATATTATCCAAATGTAGTTACGGCAGGCCAAAAAACATACCGTCAGTCGGAACTTGATGATGTCGCCGCAGCCAAGGATACATACATGCAGTCCTTGCTACCGACTTCCCCGCCCCCGCAACCAGTTGAAAAAAAGGTAATCCCCCCAAGTGGGAGTGCGGGTAGTACAGGGGATGGTACAACGGTGGGCGGCACTTATACTATTCAGTCGGGAGACACGCTGAGTGCTATTGCGAAGCGGTATGGAACCACAGTGGATGTTCTGGCTGATTTAAATGGCATAACAGACCCAAATAAAATTTATGCTGGTAAAACCTTGAAGTTGCCCGGTGGCTCAACAACACCGACCGAAACGCCTGCCGTCGCTGCTCCCGTGCCCGCCCAGGTTGTAACTGACCCAGTTGAGACCGATAATGCCACAGCCGCTAGCAGCACGTCCGGAATTAGCTACCAAGCCACGGCCAGTAGTATAGACTCTGCCGCCACGAGTGTATCGTCTGTAAAGGATGTTATGGCATGGATAGCCAGTCCTGGTACTACAAATGCAGATTACGTATCTGCCACAAATGTACAACCCACTCCCATGCAGCCCAGTGCTGGCATGCCTCCCGAGCTAGCTGCTATGTACAACACTAACGATGGGGTGCCATACGAGACACTTCAGAAGCTGATGGCCGAGAACAACACCGTCGAGCAGAGACTTGCTTTGGATACTGCACAGCCGTGGTACAACTCGCTCAACGATTACATGAAAAATTTCTTGGCCAATCCGGATCCTGCAAAAGGCGGCTCTTCGGAGGCTGACCGTGAACAGTTTTATCTATCACATATTAACGACTGGCAAACTGGCCATACCTTTGCGGTCGGGATATCGAACCAGGCCATTGCACCTGCTGTCGACCCGACAACCGATCCTTCGAAGACTCCTGAGCAACTTGCCATCGTCAAGCAAGCAGAACAGGTATTACTGGATAGAGTGAAGGGATATGAAAGTTTAGGCAGTACCGCATACTATGACTACGTTCAGAAAGACCCGACGCTCAATGCGTATGTAACGACTGGCCAGATGACTAAAGGCCAGCTCCAAGACCTGCTCGACAAGTATGTTGCCAATGGCACACTCAGTAACGAAATGTCGCCGCAGTTACGAGCAGCCATGCCTCAAATGACAGCAGATGGTGGCTACAACTGGACGAGCACCTTTGCACCGGATTGGAGTCGAGCTAGCGACGAAGAAGATCAAGAGACTGGATCAGCATATCGAATAGCAAAAAGTGATCAGCAAACAGGTGCGTCAGAGAATAAAGAAACAGATGAGAGTAGTTCGCTTGTTGCCGACGTGGCCAATGGTGGACATGTGCACCATCATCGAGATCGCGGTCATCATTCAGCGCATGGCGACGCAGGTACGACCACAAACGATACTGACGTTAGCGCTGTCCAGGCTAATAGTATGAAGCAGGATCACTGGCTGAAGCGCAAGGCACGCGCGAAGGGTCTCAAGTTTTGGGGTCGAGATGGTTCGCACCATGATACAGACGCTATGGCGGCTGGGTCTGCTGCGCAACCTACACCAACCAGACAAGAGCTCATCGACAACTCAGCAGATATTGTAGGTGCTCATCATCCCGCTGGAGTCGCTGGCGATAGAAGCGCACCAGGCGTTGTCGACAACGAAGCGCTGCTAACGCGCTATGGGACTGTTCCCGGGTTAACAAAGTCAGGAGAGGATTCACCTGAGCCAATCGATGACCCTAGGAACGGCGGCCCAGTCGTGGGGCTTGGTGACGAATCGGTTATGCCTGCTGCTCCTGTCGATACCGTAACATATACTGATCGCTCATAGATACAGGGGAATATATAACTATAATTCCAGCTTGATGTAACACTGCGTTGGGGGCCAGAGACAACAAGTAAGCAATGGCGAAGCTCCAGGTCTAGCGATTATTGTACCGGATTTATTCCGGTACAATGGTTTGGGAAGGGAGAAATAACCATACATTTCTTAAATGAGCCAACTATTGTAAGTAGCCCGTCAAGATAGTGTGACCCGGACGCAGAAGGTACCGGGCTTTCCTTGACAGCTCGGTACCTTCTGTTGAGTCAAGGTTAGTGTAGTTTTATGACGACTTCGTCGTCAGCTTCACTATTATTGCTCGTGTGAGTGACAATAACTTCTGCGGTCTCGGTATTTTTTGAACGTGCTGCATAGCTAGCTTGGTGAGGGATGGTGAAAATAGTGTCTGATGAGTAACCATTCAATGTGCTATCACTCGACGTATCTAAATTCGCTCGTGCAGGCTGAGCTGCTTCGTTTAGCCCGATGAAGTCGTCGACGCTGTTCGGCAGTATGTAGCTTTTTTCGTCGGCGATTTGACGGGCAATCTGGTCTTCAGATATCCCCTCAAGTACCTTCAGATAATGATCGAGACCGCCCAGCTCGTTAACGTTAGATAGTACACCATTTTCTAGCACGTAGATGGTATCCATGAGTGCGAGCAGTGACTTACGATGTGTGACCATAACTACTGTCTTGTTATTGATAATTTGCATGAGAGAGTCACGAATATAATTCTCGCTTTTTGCATCGAGTGCGGCAGTTGGTTCATCGAGGCATAGTATTGGTGAGTTCTTTATTAGTGCTCGAGCAATGGCTACTCGTTGACGCTGGCCACCACTGAGTGAAGTACCATTCTCTCCGACCGGAGAGTTGACTCCAAGTGGCATTTTTACGACGAATTCTAGCACATTTGACACTTCAATAGCATGTTTTATTTCGTCCATCGTGACAGGACGGTAGACATCGCCGTCATACATATTTTCTATAATACTGCCGTTGAATAACTGGGGTGATTGGCTAACCCAAGCAATCTTCTTACGCAGATCACGTAGTGAATAGTCTTGGATATCATGACCATCAATGAGTAGTTGCCCTGATTCTGGTTCTACAAACAAAGGGAGAAGTTTTAATATCGTGCTTTTACCGCTGCCGCTTGGACCAATAATAGCGACTTTTTCCCCTTTTTCTATGTGAAGATTGAGATTCTCGAAGACTACCTGGCCATTGTATGAATACCGAACAGCGCGGAAATCAATAGTACCTTGAATCGCTGGAGGGAGCGGCTGATCACTGCGTAGATCCTCGATACCTTCATGGTCGCTTAGTACTTCGTACACTCTCCCAACGTCAATGATCTTTTGATATCGTGTAGTGATCTTTTGCACCAGGTTCTCAATTGGTCCTAGTAAGTAGCCCATATATGCCATAAAAATGAAGAGTTCACCGAATGTCATTTCTTTGTTCATCGCAGAGACGCCACCAAAATACATGACGGTTGAGGTAGCTAAGATGACAAGCAGCGAATTAGTATTTTTAAGCAAGTTTCCCCACATCATACTTTTGAGTGATAACTGATACCCTTGATCCCAATATTGGTTAACGCGCAGTAGCTGCTTATCTTCGAGAGTAAAAGTTTGTACCGTTTCGGCATTATCGACAGCTTCGTTGATAGTACTTGCTGTTTGGCTATTAAGCTCTGTCAATTTTTTGGAATATATGCCGAGATGTGGGCCGATTAGCCGCATTGTGAGGTACAAAAACGGCATTAAAATGACTGATACGATTGTGAGGCGCAGGTTAAAATTGACCATGATTGCTAGTACACCAATAATCATGATGATTGACCCGATGATCGACGAGGTCGCTCCCAACACTAGTTCGGAAAGACTATTTGTTACGACATTTTGCCGGTAGACATAGTCGCCTTTTGCGAGTCGTTGCTGGTGATACAGCGGTAAATGTAAGATGTGTCGAAATGATTCAGATTTGATTGACTTGTTAAGCCAAAAACCGATCTTCAGTAGAAAATAATCGCTGACCCAGCTGAAGATTGCTCCGACGAGGAAGATTACTAGCGACATTACAGCGGTGATTGCGATTAACTCAGGCTTGCCACTGTATGGTTCCAGAGGCCCAGGGGCTGGGATAGTGCCAAATGCTGAGTCTGCCATGATTTTCATCGGCCATGGCTTTAGCAACATGAATCCAGCCTGTATGGTACCGAGAAAGACAACGACGGCTACTGCTGGTCGAGCTCGTTTCTGGTACTTTTTGAGCCATGATTTGAAATCAGTTTTTATAGCGCGTGAGCGATTGGTATGGAGCCATATTTCTACTCCTTCGATTACCATATCTCTTGGCCAGCCAAGACCTGTCAGTACATCTGCGAGCATAGTTGGTTCAACACCACTGTTAATGGCCATCTCGATAGCATCGAGCAGCTTTGGCATCATGTCTATGCCGTCCGGATCAGGCTTATGCATTATTTTATTATATCGTACTGAGTGTTCACCAGATAGTCCTTTGGAAGTTACATGGTGATTAACTGCCCGTGCAGAAAATGTTGGCGATGATGACAGGTATAGGGGAGGGTATTGTTTATATTTGAGTTGACGATTTGATAACCCTTATGTTACAGTGATCGGTGAGTATCTAAAACTAAACAACAAAAAATATGGATGCGTCAAACCCAAAATCTGCAATTGTCGAGAAGATCAAATCGTCTTCGAACATTTTAGTTACGGTATCTCGTGACCCGTCAGTTGATTCATTGACTTCCGCTCTTGGGCTTACACTCATGCTCAATAAGATAAGTAAGCACACTACTGCTGTTTTTAGCGGTGCAGTACCGCCAGCGATAACGTTTCTTGATCCTGAGAAAACATTTACGAATACTGTCGACAGTTTGCAGGACTTTATCATTGCCCTGGACAAGGAAAAAGCTGACCGACTGCGCTACAAGGTTGAGGATGATGTCGTACGGATATTCATCACACCATACCGTTCTGAGATTACAGAAAAAGATCTACAGTTCTCACGCGGGGACTTTAACGTCGATCTCATCATTGCTCTTGGAGTGGATAACCAAGATGAGCTTGATTCAGCGCTTGCGGCGCACGGTAAAGTACTGCACTCAGCCACTATAATCTCTATCGGTACTGAGAACAAAAGCTCTCTGGGTAGCATTGATTGGGTGGATAACAAATCAAGTAGCTTGTGCGAGATGCTCATGAGCCTCAGCGAAGCATTGCAGGCAAATTTACTTGATGAGCAGATTGCAACTGCGCTTTTAACAGGTATCGTGGCGGCAACAAATCGTTTTAGTAATCGGCACACAACGCCGCGTGTAATGACAATGGCTGCCCAGTTGATGGCGGCAGGTGCAAACCAGCAGTTGATTGCCAGTAAGCTTGAGGATGGTGATATTCTTAGTTTGCCGAAACCCTCTGAGCCTCAACAAGAGGCACCACTAGCCGATAGCGGCCAGTCATCTGCCTCAACCGATCTCAACATTACTCATGATTCAGCTACGATTCTGTCCGCTCCACTAACAGACAATGATACTGTCGGACTCGCTGATCAGCTAGCAGATCGTGCCGAAGTCGATCGTGCCGCCCGCCAACAGGCTGTTCCTGATGCTGAGGGGGGCCTCAGCTCACGTGAAGAGATTGCTTCATCTGCTCAAGTATCGCAGGCTGTTGCCAGTGATGGTACTACTGATTGGCGTGACGCATCGCGACCAAGTACAACACCAGATCCAGAAAAGGCCTTGGAAGATGCCTTGGCTGCTGCACAATCGCACGGTCATAGATTAAATGGTGATGTACCGTCTGACTTGTCGGGTTCACCTGATAGCTTCAAGACTGGCGCTGAACCGCAGGCGATCGATCCATTTGCTTATCAGGTCACCGGTGAAGATAAAGGGCTATTGTCTGCCGATCGTGATTTGCTTCATGGTAAAACCATTGTCCCTATTAGTGAACTAAGCATACCTGATAATCTTCCTGTCGACGTGCCTGCCGATATGGTATCATCATCCGCATCGCCATCCACTACAGTCGCCCCCTCAACAACCGATCAAGCAAAAACCACTCTTTCTTCGGCGCAGCCTGATCCTACTCCATCCAATATGCCAACTCCGGCTACTCAACCGCCAACTCCGGCTATAAGCTCAATAGAAGATGCGCGAGCTGCGATCGATAAATTATTACAAAATACACCGTCTGTTGGTGGCTTGAACTCGGTGTCGCTGCCACCAGTAGATGCTTCGTCTAATCCTGTGTCGGTGAATGCTAGTCTACCGCCATTACCGCCTTTGCCCGATTTTTCGACATTGCCTCCATTAACGACACCGGTGGCTGTTGCTCCGATCACTCCTCACCCTGGTGTGTCAGACGCTGCACAAGCAATTCGAGACCATGTTAATCTCAACGTACCGCCCGCTGAGAGAGGCAATGGATTTGGCAATCCTGGCAGCCCGCCAGCAGTAACACCTGCGTCTGCACAGTTCAAGATACCCGGCGCTCCGTAAGGAGTGGTAGGTAGCATTGATCATTTTTCATGTATAGTCGCAAATAACCCAACCCCCGACGTTCAATGTTACACTAATCATCAATGATAACTGATCGACAATCAATGCTCCTGGTCGACAAACCCGCTGGATGGACTAGTTTTGACGTAGTGGCGAAGATCCGTAGCCAGATACGGGCACAATATCGAGCGCGCGGTGAGAGACCGACCAAACGTCAACTCCGCGTTGGTCATACAGGTACGCTCGACCCGTTTGCGACGGGGCTACTCATCATACTGCTCGGCGATGCGTGCAAGCGGTCAGATGAATTTTTGAAGCTTGATAAAGTCTATGAGGCGACGATTACACTTGGGGCGACGAGCACGACGGGAGATCCGGAGGGGGAGATAGTGGCATTTGCTGCGACATTACCTGAGCCATCGTTGGATGAAGTTGTGAAGACATTAGGGGACTTTACTGGTGAGATCACGCAAATCCCGCCGAGCTACAGCGCAATCAAGATCGGCGGTGAGAGGGCGTATAAGCTTGCCAGAGCTGGTAAGACCGTCGACATGCCTTCGCGTCAAGTGACCATCTATTCGCTCGATCTGATCGACTATACATACCCTGAACTACGCATCCGCGCGCACGTCAGCTCTGGCACGTATATCCGCACGCTCGCCGAAGATATCGGTCGCGCACTCGGGACCGGTGCGTATTGCTCGGATCTTCGTCGCACAAGAGTCGGGGACTACTGCATTGATAATGCAGCAGATATTAGTTTGGTATCATAAGATTGACAAAAGATAAATATTTTGCTATAATTAAGTAATGCCTGATGACAATGAACGTAAGAACTTTGAGCCTCTACCTAATCTGCAACGGCTACACACTGGGCTTGGTAGTCTATGTCTTTTACATGGCCAAGAAATTATCCATGACGGAGATGGCAGCCACTCGTTTGTCATTCAAGGTCACGCGGCTCTCATAGCTGAAGGTATTAAGGAAATCGCTTACGTTGCACCATTTGAAGATTACGAGGGTACAGAACTTGGCAATACAGTTCATATTACATTCGAAGATGATCAGTTAGATAGAGGAATGAGTATTTGGGCGTTGGAGGGCAAGTACGGTGCTCAAAGTTACGCCGATCCCAAGACACAGATGTCAAATGCAGAAATTGATCAATTACTTCCTGATGAAGGTAAGTTTGCTGAAGCCGCACGCTTACTACTTAAAGGTCTTGTTAGCGAAGATCCTGAAATCAAAAGTATGCAAGACAAACTTTTCGTGTATCTATCTATCCAGGATTCATCTCCAAACCCTGAGGAGATAATTCATGTTATGGAAGCGTATAGAGGCTTGAGGGCATCATATAGCTAGGGCCGATCGATATATTTGTCAACCAATCTTCTTCATGCTATAGTACTTCGGTATGATTACCAAAGAAGACAAGTTAAAAGCTATTGCAGGCGGCGCGGTTCACAAAACCGATGTCGGCTCTCCTCAGGCGCAGGTCGCGATTCTCACGGCTCGCATCAAAGAGGTGACGGCTCACTTGAAGGCGAACAAGCATGACAACATGGCTCGCCGCGGTTTGATTCAGATGGTAGGCAAGCGCAAAAAGCTGCTCAAATACCTCGAATCTCGTGATTTCACGGCCTATCAAGCGATCATCACCAAACTTGGTCTGCGCAAATAGTCTGACCTAGCTTTCGCAATAACCGCCATTTCGATGGCGGTTTTGTTGTATCTACAGATACGGGGGTTTATCTCTCGGACAATTGGTGCTTCAGGGGAGGGTTAAGACTTGACAAATTGTGTCATGGCGATATGATATGTAACTAGTATGCCACCACTTAAAACGATATGGGAGAATGATGCCGTACGAAATGTCTTTGATCGCGTACGGGGCGAAAACAACGAACGGGTTGAGCGTGGGCTCATCGCTGAGCGATTTCGTGATGTCTGTGCTGACGATGTAGAGATTTTACGTGCTGCTCAGGAAGTACTTTGGCAGAGATGGGTAGATGACGTGCTTGCGCCGCTCAGCCCTGTCTGGCGAGATGGTGCAGTCGCTCCTGTCGATGAAGGTGGTGATACAGGGATGGTTCATGACACAGTTGACGGTGTCATCATGACGCTCCCGATCGATGTTCGTTGCCCTGAGGACGTGCCATGCCCGACTGATTTAACGATCAGGCTGGTGCCGCACCCAGACGAACGCCAGGAGCGCTGGCGGAGTATGATTGAAGTAATCAAAGTCGAAAGAGAGTTTTGGAAAGACATTCAGTTCGGAAAAGTAGGCGTGATTCTGCATAGCGGCGACATTCAACCGACGACTCCACGCGAGATAGCGCTCGGAAGATTTGTCGATTCATATCATGTTCCCCATACGGACGTTAGCTCGTCTAGATATTTTATTGCACACGAGGATTTCATAGCTGCAACACAAAAAGCCCGTGCTTCGCTTTTGGCTGATGCGTCGACATTGAGTGTTCACTTTTCTCTCGGCGGTGATGGTATTCCATCGCTTGAGAGCCCTGCGGAGCGATTGGCGCGTAACTATTGGCAAGAGCTTGAGGGCGATGTTGTCAGTCGTGTGCATCACGAATTGGATTATAATGATCGCCGTAGACTACGGCTCGGCCTATATAGTAGCGAAGATCTGGCAGAATATGTCGAGCAAGAATTGGAAGTGATTTTGAAGCAAGAACAAACTATGATAGATGCTATGAATTTTATCATTACCTGCATTTGCCAATCTGATTTCTATAAACGTAATGCACGATCGGTAACACCGCAAGATAGCAGCGATGTGCCGAATAGCGTACAAGATAGGGCACTTACACCTCAAGATGCACAGGATTCACCACGCCCACCCGCACGAGTTGTGACTCGTCCGAGCAGTATTGATTTTTAAGTAAGGCCAATAGTCAGCTAGGATTGTTCGTGGTGGGTTAATTCGTCAACGATCACTACCACAGGGTTATCGGCAATTGTTGAATAATTGAATGACCGTAGAAATTTTGGGAGTACCTCAGTGTTTTCTATCTCAACGAACGCGGCGTCCTTGATCTCCGCCTCGCCGTGAGTGGTGGCGGCCAGATCGATATGCTCGAAATCGTTGGCATTTTCGATATGAAAGAAAAACTCCAAAAACTCGTCGTAGTCGTATACCACCGCGGGGTCTTTTGTGAACTGTTGTATGGCGACTATACGCCCCACGACCGGTGTGACGCCAGTTTCCTCGATGATCTCGCGGCGTATACCGTCGGTCAGTGATTCGCCGTCTTCTAGCCCACCACCTGGCGTACACCAAAAATCCGCCTCACCCTCAGGTCGCCGGTGTCGCACGGCGAATAATTTGCCGTTGTTATAGATAATCCCTCGTACATTGATACGTCGCTTCATACCGACTATTTTACCAGAGTTGTTAGCGCATATTCGGTATCGTACCGCGTATATTATCGCGCAGGGTCCAGGTCGCGATGGCGAGGAAACAGGTGTAGTGCCACCAGCTGAGGGGTGAGATGAACTGGCCGATGAGTGTCAGGACGATGAGCGCCAGTATAGCGGCACGGCCCGATTCGATTGCGAAGCCGAGGTAGGGAACGAGATAAATGACCAGACCGACGAACGCCGCCTGAGGTGCCAGGACCAGCATCACCCCAAATGCCGTTGCAATACCCTTGCCACCCCTGAACTTTAACCAGACAGGGAAGATATGTGCCAATACGGCAGTGAGTCCGGCCCAAAATGCGACGTCATTACCCAGGTAGTGCTGGGCGATGAGTGTCGCGATGACGCCTTTACCGACGTCACCGATCAGCGTCGGCACGGCAGCCCGCCAGCCGAGATGTGTCAGCACATTGGCAAAACCAATGTTACCGCTACCGCGTTTCTGGATATCGATACCGTAAAACGTCAGCCCGATGATCTTGCCGAACGGTATCGACCCGAGTAGATAGGCGACTACAAAGATAGCAATTGGTATAGACATGAGGTTTATCGTAGCGTAGGCTGTTGTGAAATTCAATCATATGTAGCGACTTTGGTGCCCAAACATTCTAGATATTGACATATATATACAACTTATATACAATACTTGTATGAATTCACAGACGTTTAATCTATCACTCCCCAAACAACTCGTTCAGGCCATGGATGAACAGGCTAAACGTGATTTCTCATCGCGGAGCGATTTTGTGCGCAAGGCGATCGTCAATCAGCTGCGTGCCGAACAGGCTATGAGTGCCGTGCTCGATCAGGCCAATCGTAAGGGCGCTCAAGCTGGCATCTCGTCAGAGCAGCAGGTCTATGACATCATCGACGCCCTCTAGAGTCGTTATCGACAGCAATGTCTGGATATCGGCGCTGGTGTTTGGCGGTACGCCGCGTCGAGTGCTGGAGTCATGCGTGCAGGCTGGCGCGCGAATTGTCATCAGCGAGCAATTACTCACTGAAACGCGCCGCATTATCAACGTCAAATTTGTTGATTTTGCTGATGACTTCGAGTCGCTTATTGTGTCGCTGGCTCTATTCATAGACGTGGTGCAGCTCGGTAGCCAGACAGTGACTGTCTGCCGTGATCCAGTGGACAATATGATATTCGAGACAGCCCTAGCTGGCCGCGCACAGGTCATCATATCTGGTGACAAAGATCTGCTCGTGCTGAAGCACTACCAAACAGTCCGTATCGTTACGCCAACTGATTTTGTACAGCATTAAAAACGACGCCTTTTCAGGCGTCTTGTGATTTTCTACCGTCTAATGTCTAAGGTCTGGCACCTAGCTATTGTTGTCCCGCGGCGGGGACGGACGGGGCTCTTGAGGGAGCCGCGCATCCGTCCCCGCGTTGGGGTGTGCTCTGGCCTATGCCGAGGGGGGCGTGGCCTCCTCCCAGCCTCGGAGCAGATGATGCTTACTAGGTTTCATCATCTGCTCCGCCATTTTCTGGGCGATGGACGCAACAAGGGTTAGTACCTTACTCATAACTTGTTCCTCCAGAGTATATTGCCAACAATGTAACTTGAACTGTCCGCTTTTCTCTGCTACAGAAAGAGGATTATGGGACAGATATATTCACAGCTTACCTTGGAAGATCGTCATCTCATCGCCACGCTATTGCGGCGTCAACTGACA
>JBARSV010000042.1:0-4444 GCA_049644865.1 Saccharimonadales bacterium (SeqCode) | reverse complement strand
TAACCCCAACCCGACCTAAGCCTCCAACAATAACATCCTCGGTACCCGGATACTTGGCTTTTTCGGTTGTAATTGGTAGGCAATAAGTCCCGCTAGTAGGTTTGCGCTGAAGTTTGCAAAACTTCGGTGCCTGCTATGTTCAATCTGCTCATTGTTCTTCAGGTGATCATTGACCGTCTCGATGATGAATCGCTTCCGCAGCATGAGTTTATCTTGCAGTGGCAGTAGTCGCTGTTTCATGTTGCTCCGGATATTCGTGACGAGCCGTAAGCCCTGTTTCCAAAGACGCTCAAATACCTCTTTCGAAATGTAGCCCTTGTCACCGAATAGCTTCCCTTGAATACCCTCGGCCATCCCCGTGACAAGTTCTGCGTCTACGTCCGACACGTTACCGGGAGTAATCCGCAGCGCCAATAACTCGTCCCGATCGTTGACGATGAGGTGCAATTTGAAACCAAAGAACCACCCTTCAGATGTGCGGCCTCTGGCCGCACTCCCCCTGAATACCTTATGTCGATTGATCCGTAGATTGCTACAGACCACGATACTGGTACTGTCAATGAACTGAATGCCGGTTCGAGCAGACAGGCTACACAGCCACAGGAGACAGTGACCAAGCGGCACCAGGCTGGCACTCATAAGTTCGAGGAATTGGTTATAGCTAACAGCCTGAGGAAAGCAACTAGCCACAAATCCGGTACCCAATAGCTCCCGCTCGTAGTACCACTTGAACATCCGGTAGCCACTGGTATGGAAGAATACGATGATGGTCAGAATCTCAGACAGCGATAACCTGGAGGTTCTTCGGCGTTGCCGAACACCACTCTCCACTAGTGATCGTTGCCAATGTGGCTCATATTCCATACAGAATTCATCAATGAGGTAGAATAGTTTTACCAGCTCCATATTAGTGTCTCCTTTTTGTTTTGTTCGTTACAAAACAAAGATACCAGAGCTGACGCCCTGGTATCTAGACTACAAAGAGGAGACGCTTATGTCGGGTTGGGGTTAATACAGTCGTTTACCAGTATTCGGGTTAACATGGTGAATGGTGTCTGTTTGGACGAGTTCACCTGGTTTAGCTGCCGTTGGCCTTCTAGGGTTATCTCTTCGCACGCGATTCTTTCTACCACGAGCAATACCAGATCGCCACAGGATACGTCGGACACTACTCAAAGAAACAGAAATACCTAGTACGGTTACGAGGTGGTGCCAGACTACCTCAGCACAGCGCTTCAGCCGTGTTCGCGCGGCAAGGATGACCTGCACAAGCTCTTCACTCACAGCTGTCGGGCTGGTGTGTGGCCGAGAGGCAACGGTTGGTATGCGCCAGGTACACCGGACAAGATGGTTTTCCCGACTATACGCTCGCCGTGGACGGTTTGGGTTGTCCATCTGGACGTATTGGTTTAGTATGTCCCACTTACGCTTCCACCGATAGACCGTGCTGCGGTGAATACCACAGCGATTAGCCACCACGTACAGTGGTAGACGGTCTCGAACCAGCAATTGCATTGCGATTGCTCTCGCCTTAGGAAGGTTAGGATTGATAGAATAGGCCATGGCAGGCCTCCTTTCTGTAATTATGTGATAGTAACTACAGCTTACGGAGCCTGCTATTATGTTGCAAAGGTGTTGAATGAGTACGTCGGTGTTGACATTTTTGATAATATTGGTATATAATACTTTTATTAAATAAGAATGGTGGGCTAGGAGATATCCATGAAAAAACGCTTCTACGCATATGCATCGGCGCTGCTTCTTGTGCTCGTGACCGTGATTGTGCTCAACACAGCGCGACCAAGCTATGCGCTCACCAATCTCAGAACGTGCAACACAAATTCTATCATTACCTGTGGTGCGCTAAATCAAGAAGAACTGATCCAAAAATACACCACAAACACTCCTGGTGATCTCGACAACATCTACTCGTATTATGGCCTAGGACTTTCTGACATGCAGGGAACGACCAGCCAGATGAAAATCGGTAAAGTTTACAAAGACGGCGGTAAAGTTGAAGTCGATGGGGTGATCGTTGCTACTAACTCTTACTCTGCCGGTCGCAATAACCTTCCCTATAGTCACCCAGTGACTATCGATGGCAAGACGTATTACGAACGCGACGACACCTACAACTATACGCATGAGTATTACGACGCGTTTGTTTATTTCCGTGGTGGTGAGTTTTATCGCGCTATCATGATGAACTGCGGCAACCCAGTTGTCGCTACTCCAGTCAAGCAGCCGACTGCCGCCTGTAAATCTCTAACGCCAACCAAGATTTCACGGACAAACTACTCATTTACTGCGGTTGCCGAAGCCAAAGACGGCGCATCTATCAGTGGCTATGTCTTCACGATCACTGGACCAAACAATTTCAGCAAAACAGTCACCGTTACGACCACGAATGCATCTGCTAACACTGGTACTATGACGCTAAGTAACCCAGGCACATACATTGCTACTGTCATCGTAAAAACGTCTGTCGGCGATAAAACCGACGGTTGCACCACTAGCGTCACTGTCGAGCCTGCACCAGAGCCGGGCATCACTATCACGAAGAAGGTTGATGCTGTCGACAGCAAGACGGTCAATGTCGGCCAAGACTTCACCTACCAGCTATCAGTCAAAAATACCGGCAATATCGATCTTACAAATGTTATTGTGACCGACAAACCTGAGAGCGGCATCACTTTGCTGCGCGCGGGTGGTTCCCTCGGTGAGATCGTCAATAACCAATGGACGTACACTATACCGTCATTGAAGTCTCAAGAGAGCATTACTTTTACACTCACAGCCAAGGTGCCGACCTATATTGCAGGGACTCTCAAAAACACCGCCTGTGTAGATGTAGCCGCAATCACCGGGTCACCAGACGCGTGCGATGAAGCATTAGTCTCGGTACCCGAACCAAGCAAGGTCACCGTCTGTAACCCTGCGACAGGTGAGATCATCACCGTCACTGAGACTGACAAAGACAAGTACAAGCCATCAAATGACGACGCCTGTACCGACATACGTGTCTGCGTGCTTGCTTCAAAGACACTAAAAACCATTAAGAAAACTGAGTATATTGCTCACCCAGAGTTATACAGCGACGACGTGTCGAAGTGTGACGCGCCAAAAGTCCTAACTTCTACCACAACTATCGCTAGTACTGGTCCGACAGATATCGCTATGGGAGCTGCCGGCATCGGCTCACTTACTGCTGTCGGCTACTATTTCCAGGCATCACGTCGACGGATTATGAGTTCTCTACTGCAAAAATAATCCGTAGTTAAAAATGCATCAGTATAACACCCCTGTTATGGGGTGTTATACTTTTGACATCATAGCGCTTGTGTTTATTTGATTTTTGTTGCAAAATGTATTGACATAATCATATTTTTGTGATAATCTAGAAGCATCAACGTATTGCGGCAGGCGTGAAAGAGGTAACTACTCACTCATACCGATATCGACCTCTCTACGGAGTTGGGACTTATACGGTCTCAGATATGAGGTACGCTTAATAATTCGGTAGCAACTCGTCGGCGTTTTCTGCGAGATACGCTGCACGAGATTGTGTCAAATCATGCTATTTCATATGGTTTTACGCACTGCGTAAAATCGCCCTGTCAGATGACAGGGTACTACTTCGCGAACCCTACTCAAGCCCAGCGTGGCATTGCCGCGTCGCCATGTGTAGCCCCGTGCCGCAATCTATGGGCTATATCTTTGACGTGCGTGCCCCGCTGCGCTTGAGCTGACTAAATAGCCCGCGTAGTGTATGAGACTAGTTATAGTGTAGAGGTGCTTGTTGTGCTACGTAGGCCAACGAACCTGGCAGTGTGGAGACGTCGATTGATGTCTCTTTACTGCCAAGTTCGTTGTTGTCCTGCAGGATCAACGAGCCATGCTTTCCCTTCGGGGAATGTTGGCTGCTACGCGATCAGATGATCGCCTGGCATATCCGACCACTCGAAAGGGAACGCCATGTCACCCCGTACCACCATCAGATTCGACGAGATCCTGGCCAAGGCCGACGACATCGTCGCAGCCAAGCAGGCTGCCGCCGAAGCCGCCGCCGCCGCCCAGCTCGCCGAGCTGGACAACGACAATGAGCTCCTCGGCGGCCAGATCGTCCAGCTGCTGCGCAACGCATTCGACGCGGCGCTGCAAGACGACGGTCAGCCCGTCGACAAGCAACTGGCTGCAGCCAAGAAACTGCATGACCAGCTGCGCGACATGCTCGCACTGCTCCAGGGAGGCACGGCTCCGGCCGCGCTCACCCCCGAGCAGCAGTTCGTCCTCGCCGCGCTGGCCTCCGGCCGGCTTGTCGTCGACGACAAGGGCGGCATCAAGGACAGGGACTGGGGCAAGCTCCACCCGCGTCCGGCTGCAACGCCTACCCCGTTGCCCGCTGATCCTGTGATCCCTCCGGCCACGTCGAGCAAGCCGGCAC
>JBARSV010000041.1:0-6743 GCA_049644865.1 Saccharimonadales bacterium (SeqCode) | reverse complement strand
GAATAGTTTTACCAGCTCCATATTAGTGTCTCCTTTTTGTTTTGTTCGTTACAAAACAAAGATACCAGAGCTGACGCCCTGGTATCTAGACTACAAAGAGGAGACGCTTATGTCGGGTTGGGGTTATGCTAACAAAACCAGCTCGCGCGAGCTGGTTTTGTTAGCGGGACAATCCCATATAAGACAATTGTTACTGCGCCGTCAGTGACGTCGTAACGAAGTTAACAGCAGCGTAGGCCAATACCGCAACGACAATCCCAACTATCGCGTAGAGGATAGTATTTTTGGCACTTGTTACACGACTCTGGTCACCACCAGAAGTGACGTATTGTATACCACCGACAATCAGCATAATCACAGCAATTGCGCCGACAATAAACAAGAGAATATTCGTCACGGTCTTAAAGATGCCTTCTTCACCGAAAAGGTCGGCGGGTTGATCTTTACCTTGGGCGCTGTTCGCGCCATCTTGTATGCCTTGATCAAAACCAGCTGCGAAAACAGCGACAGGTGCCATAAGTGTTAAGCCAAGCACAATTGCAGGTATGACAGCGATCGTGCGTATGGAGCGGGCGAGTTTCGAGATCATGTATTTCTCCTTAAATTTCACATTATGATAACTCTTACGTACAGTTATAACAAATCTTGCGCTCAAAAGGAAGTGCGAGTGTTATCACTTGCCGCTAATAGATTCAATCACCCAGTTAACGATCGCGAAAGCGATGATAGCAACGACCAAACCGATTATCGCGTACATAATCGTGTTCTTTGCACTTGTTACCTGGCCAGTATCGCCGTTACTAGTAATGTATTTGATACCGCCAATAATGATCATGATCACTGCAATAACACCGCCAATATAAAGCAGAATATTAATAACCGATTTTATAAGATCAGTGAGTGATGTACTATTGTCTCCTCCGCCAACGGCTGTAACACCCTCCTTGGCTTTGTCAATCGCCACATCAGCTATTTGCATATAAGGCGTGCTCGCAGCTGACGGGAGGGCAGTGATAGCCGCCAGCCCCATAGCACCAATAATGGTTAGAAAAGCGGCGAATATCTGCCCGAGATTTTTTTTCATACTATCCCCTTTGCGGTTTACTCTATTATGTGCTCATGTTTAGTATAATACGAGTGGATGCTAGTGACAATCTACGAAGTTACGTTTGCTTAGTAGCTGGTGCCGAAGCGCTACCACTATTGCCACTATCTTGATCTTTACCATCACCTCCGCCAGTCCAGGTGAGTACAAAATTGACGATTGCAAATGACATGATAGCAATTACTAGCCCAATTACAGCGTAAAGAATCGTATTCTTGGCGCCACTTACCCCAGCATTGTCTCCGTTGCTAGTGATATAGCGGATACCGCCAATGACAATCATGATAACGGCAATAATCCCTGCAACATAGATGAGAGTGTTGATAATGTTTTTGATGAGAGATAATAACTCGGTATCGCTTCCGGTTCCACAGACTTTTGTCCCACTCGAGCCTCCAGCCTGGCACCCAGATTTCAGTACATCATACGAACCGCTACTCGCTGCACTTAGGCTATTGGCGGCCAGTCTAGATGTTCCCACTGCACTTACTGGCAGTGCGATGCCAGTAAGACATATTACTCCCACGATAATCGACATCATCAGTCGCTTCATATTCCTCCTTACCCAAACAATCTTCCGGTTACAAAACGCATTATCACAAATGCCGACATCGCAATCACCAGCCCAATTACCGCGTAGAGTATTGTGTTCTTAGCAGTCGCAGCCTGGCTTGTGTCGCCATTTGACAGAACATAGCGTATGCCACCCACAATAACAAACACAACTGACAGCGCACCAGCTAGCACGATAGCCCCGTTAAAAACATTATCGACCGTGCTACCGTTTAGCGAGGTACTCGGAAGATTAGACGGCTTAGCGTAGCTTGCCGCAAGAGATATAAGGGCTTCCCATCTACTCACTGTATTATCCCCTGGACATATCGAACAATCATCACTGCGGCAATGGCAATTACCACTCCGCCAATCGCCTGGGCAATCGAGTTCTTGGCGGACGTTATCTCACTTGCGTCTCCCTGGCTCTTAATGTACTTGAAGCCACTCCATATAATCATAGTCACTGCGACGTAACCAGCCGCCATGATGATCCATTGCACAATGTTGAGTACAATAACCCAAATACTATTAAGTTGAAGTGACTGTTGGTCAACTGTTCCAGCCGAGCAAGGTAGGCCATTATACCAGGCGGGGAATCCGAGAATAGTCTGGGTGCATGCTTCGGCAACCGTCTGAACTGGCGTCATAGCTGATACGGGGGCCGCTGTAAGTGCGCTAGACGAGACAGTAAAAGTGAGCGCCACAGTACACAAGCCAAAGAGATTTCGTTTGATAATGTCAGCCATTGCTAGTGGCTATTTTACCGATGTATCGGTCACGATGTCAAATCTACCCGAATAAACCGCCGGGCACTAGCCAATTAACCAGCACATACATGAAGAAAAACAATACGAGCCCTATCACCGAGTTGACGATAATGGTGATGCCTTGTTGCGCAGTGCTAGAGTTTCCATTTGCTCGAGCATAGGTGAGCCCTCCCCAAGCAATACCACCGACAACTAGTATCCCCACACCAAGTGCAACAAAGTTTAGTATCTCGAGCAGGGCATTTACAACTGGGTTATCGCCACCGCCACTACACTGTATTACGCTGGTCTTGACATCGCCGCAACTACCCGATACGGCGAGCATGGCCACCGGGGTGTGACTGCCACTGCATATCGTAGTTGCATATGAGCCCTGAGAAGCATTCACCACTACGCCATCTGAGCAAGAAACATTGGCCGTAGCAGCAGATACTGTATACCCCGACAAAAGGTTACCCAGCATCACTGTAAACATAGCGAAAAGTGTGTATCTCATGACTACATTCATTTAGCCATACCATCAGTAATTAGTAAAGGGGCGCGAACTCATCAGAGGCCCCTGTGGTATTTGCGTCGCTGTCGTAGTCGTATCACTTGGATTGGTAGAATAGGCCATGACAGGCCTCCTTTCTGTAATTAGTAGTGTAACTACAGCTTACGGGAGCCTGTCTTTATGTTGCAAAGGAGGTGGACTGGTACGTGGGTATTGACTTTCCAATATGTTTATGCTAGATTAGATACAAGACGTAAATCAGTAAAAAATAAAAAGGTCCACCATCATGAGCGCAGAATCACAAACTCCAGGCAAAGAATTCTATAGTGTCGCAGTTAGCAAGCACAGTCGTACAACCTATCGTCGCGAGAATGGCCGGTTTATCTCTCGGCAAAATGCCGACGTCATCGAAGATAAGGCCAGTCAGATTATCGAAGGAGCAAAACGGCGAGAATTAGCGGCGAGAATTGCGGATGTCTACGAATCAGTGGAGGGCATGACCAAGACCCACGAAATTAAGGCTGCTCTTGCGAACGCAGGTATTGACACGTTTAGCGTTACGAACACGGAGCTCTATGCGGCTCTCGATGACGCGCGGCGAAAACGTGATTACGATATAGATAAGGCGGTGGCACATGCTGACATGATTGCCCAAAAGTCCGAGTATGCCGCACTGCCGATTGCCGATCAATTAAAGATGATGGCCGACAGCAATGGTGGCACACTTACTATTGGTGCAAATGGCGATGTTAAACTATTTGACGGATCAGCTCATTATGTAACTCGGGCAGAACTTCGGGAATTGTACGGCGAAACATATGATACTCGTAGCGAGGACCAGGCCCATGAAGCACTGTTGATGAATGGGTCATCAATGCCTAACGTCATATCACTCTCTCCAAATAGACCAGGTAGAGTACGACGCGTATTGGGAAAAGTCGCTGCAATTGTCACTTTGGCCGGCCTAGGAGCAACCTTTACAGGGCATGCTCCTGATGCTCGAGCTGACAATGCTGCCGTCAAGGGTTCGGTCGCCGCAGCCAATCCGCTGACTAACGCTGGAGTACCCACTGAGAAAACCGGAGTTGCCCCTCATCATACAGAACAGATCAAACATCGTGAGGTTCAAAAAGTAGAGGATACACTATACTATTTCGCCTATGATCCGAGTAAATCTCATCGACATGATATGGGCCCCGCTTACAAGGGGACACTCGACCAAGCGAGCTTGACAGGTGAGCTTTTGCACCGTGCTCGTCTCGACCCGACACTGTTAGCTACGCTCACTGCCGGCTGTAGTGTTATTGAGAACAGGGTTAAGGTGGCTGACGTTAATGCGTGTGCTGCAGATTTTGCAGAGCATGCCGACCGTGCAGCTGCGGCGTATGACAAGTTGGTGGTGCTCATGACCCACCCTGATACAAAGGTAACAACAACAACGATTACTGGCCCCTACGCTTCGCTATGGGCAGTGACTCAGGGCCATGGTGCTACGGAACGTCCAGACTTGGCATATTCTGCAGCCGTTGATCATGGCGGTACGGGGATGATAATTGTAAATAAAACTTTAGGGATAAATGCAGAGTACCGTCTCGATTGCGGTTTCCAGTGGATGCTTGACAAATCAACCGCGAAGGCAGCCCGTAAGAGTACATTACCGAAATTGACAACAACCCAGGTTATGCAGCCAGCACATAAATCGTCAGTGAAGGTAGTGGTTACCGCAAAGACCCCAGAAAATCCTTGGGGCGGAACCATTGTTGTAACAAAGCCTACCCCTGGTACTCCTCATGACGGAGGAGGGGAACAGCCCGGTACTCCTCTGACGCAAAAAAGTGCCGATAAAGCTGACTACCAACGGCCAGGAACTGACGCCGCCAATGATTCTGGTGTTGGAGAAAAACCACCGGTAACAGCTGAGGAGCACGCTTCACCAGCCCCTGTAGTCACAACAACTGAAAAATCGTCACCAACCGATGGTCGTCCAGTGATCATCGAGACTGCGACGAAGCCAGTCGGTTCAGAAACGGGCGTTCAGGCTACAGGTACGTCAACCGAAAGCCAACAAACCTCAGGCACGGTAACGAATGTGGGCGGTGGTACCAACTCAGGCACCGTAACAGGCCCATAGTACATGGTACAATCAGACTAAAGAACATGAAGAAAGGAAATAAACACTTATGAAATCTGTATTATCGCGTGGGATAGCCCGATTGGTTAATGTACATCATGTATTGTTTGCTAGTTTACTACTATCCATTGCTGTTGCGTCGGCAACGGCAATGGCTTGGGGCCCAGCGCGGGCTACATTTACGATTGATAAACCAGCTTCATACGTTACGTTTAACTCGATTACTAACAACCCAGCACATGGAGATGAACGTAATTTCATGCAAGTTCGCGAGTCAACTGCTGACAATACGACCTACGTCGATACTGTTTCACTGACAGCTGGTAAAGAATACGTAGTGTATATGTACTACCACAACAATGCGGCCGCCAACTTAAACGCAAGCGGTACAGGTGTCGCCAATGGTGCTTACGCAAAGGCTGAACTACCCGCGGTGATCAAAAAGGGAGCTGACACAAAAGCTGTTGGTCGAGTAGGGGCAACAAATGCTAATCCTTTAGAGGTATATGATGACATTACTTTCCGCAACTCTACAGCCGGAGATATCGTTTTACGCTATGTCTCGGGGTCAACAACCATCCATAATTTTGGCAAAACTAACGGCGCTGTCTTGCCCGATACAATTCTTTCTGGCGGTATTAAGTTGGGCTACGATGCGCTCGATGGTTCATTGCCTGGTTGCAACGAGTTTGCGGGGTATATCACGTTTCGTGTTGCTGCCGATCAGCCTGGGCTTACCTTTACAAAAGATGTTCGCAAAATGGGTGCCAAAGAATGGTCAAATCGTGTAGCAGCCAACGTAGGCGAGTCAGTAGAATATCGACTAACATACACGAATACTGGCACAACCACGCAGAACAATGTCGTCATGAAAGACATCTTGCCTAAAGGTCTTAGTTATACCACAGGTAGCTCAAAGCTATACAATACTAGCAATCCAGGAGGCAAAGCAGTTGGTGACAGTATCGATCAAGGGGGCTCAATTATTGGTACCTATACGGCCAACGCCAATGCTATCTACGTGTTTGGCGCAAGTGTGACGAAGGATGCTGTGGCCGTATGCGGCGACAACGTTATCACCAATACTGCTAGCGTGGAGACATCAAATGGCAATCTACAGGATACGGCCGAAGTTGTTGTTAACCCTGCATGTAAAACGGAAGAGTGTTTACCGGGTGTGCCGACTGGCGACACACGATGTGCTGCCACATCAAATAAGTTACCGAGTACTGGCCCAGTTGAAACAGCCATCACAGTTGCAAGTTTGGTTGCGCTGACGGCTGCCGCGGTGTATTGGCATAAAAGTCATAGACAATATCGCCGCATATTAGTCGGGACCCAGCCTATATCTGGCTATAACCCTTCGAACCCTGATCCAGCACACCTGCTCGGTGCAGGGCAGGGCAGCAAATCTGTCGATGACCAAATTAAAAACAAACAGTAATTATTACAGTTAGCCGCTTGCAAGAATTAGACTGCCCTGAAGTTAGCGTTTAGGGCAGTTATTCTATACTATGGTCTGCTAAGGTAGTCGATCTCTTTGGTGACCTCAAGGAGGGCATTCGCGCCACGACCATCATCGAAGGCGGCGGCAGTGTGGCTGATGTTGCCAACCGCGTCGCGCAGGTACGCGAACAAGCCGCTCATGCCTCAAGCGAATATGACAAAGAACAATACGAGAAGCGTGCTGCT
>JBARSV010000040.1:0-15403 GCA_049644865.1 Saccharimonadales bacterium (SeqCode) | reverse complement strand
GGTGTACCTTTTGACACCATTTGACAATAGCGCTCTGGCTGTAGCCAAAATGTCTGGAGACCTCCCGAGTGCTCGCTCCAGCACGCACCATCTTGACTGCTTCGGCTCGCACTTTAGGTAGATTTGGATTCGTTTGGTAGCTCATATCCATAGCTTGCTCCTTTGTTTAGGTGATTCCAAGCTATTGAACCATTACGTGATATTGACTATACAGTTTATTTATGGTATCATACATATGAGCGCATGATCATTCTGCGTTTCTTGCACCTGCCACGACTAGTATGAGGAGCCGCTATGGCCCGCAAGGGCAAACCGGTCAGGTCAGATCCTAACCCCAGCCCGCTTCGACGACGACGGTGGGATAGTGATGAGTCTATCGCTGTTGTCGCGCGTCGCGCTGGCATCTCGCCCTCCACCCTTGGGAATACCGAGCGTGGCCGGCAGGTGTGGGGACCGCGCGAATCGACGGCACTGGCCATCATCGCGGCTCTCTTCGGACCGGGTACATACGATCTCGCCGACTGGCGACTCTACATACCCCGGACCTACGAGTCGCGGAAACAACAGCCCCTGAAAGGAGTGTGATCCCATCTTGGCGTCGCCCCTTCGGGGGCTTCGTCATGTCAGCTACTATTCACTGTCGCTTGATTTTAAGAAGCGGTCTTAACGCTTACGCGTACTAAACCAGTTATCAAGCGGCAAGAGTTTGCCGATGATAACCGACAAAAAGACGGCCAGCAAGATGGTCAACGTCACGATGGTCGACGGATACATACCGTTAAAGCCATCTGTCGATAGGTGCTTGAGCAGTATGCCAGCAAACGCCCAGACAAAGACTGCGAGATAGGCTGCATCGCGATTTCGAAGAGCCGTCACTAGGCCGATCGCCGCTGCCACCAAGAGAATTGCGACCATCCAACCGCCACTACGAATACCCCAACCATCCCAACCTGTGCTCACCAGCCACGTCGTGACATTTGCCACTGTCGCGACTGTGATCCACCCGTAATAGATACTAAATGGCAAGCGCATCTGCACGTATTCGCTGCCACGTAGCTCGACGGTGCGCAGTATATTGACGATTTGTATGAGTGTCACGAGTATGCCGACCATCAATAGCACACTGAGCCACAATACCTTGTACTGCCAGGCCAGTATCCAGACGCCGTTGATGACGATATTGATCGTAAAAAGTTTAGTCACTTCTGTCAGTTGCTTCGTCGTGAGGTCTGATTTCTTTGATCGCCCAAAGCCAAAGACATAGGCGATGAACACCGCAAGCAGGGGGTAGATCACGCCCCATATCGCAAACGTCACGCCCGACGGCGCAAACAAGTTCGGATAACTATCTGACACCTGAGCAGTATTCACCCCGCCCAACAACGTCGTACTCCCGGCCAGACCATTGAGCACCATCGCCGCGCCAAATGCTGCCAGTGCGCCCCACCGCCACTTCGCCTCAACCTGAGCTTGCTTATTCCAAAACATCTCACCTCCTTATGTTGATAGTAGTATGACACAAAATCGTTGGTATGGTTATAGTTTGCTCTCACCGTTAGGCAAATAATTCTGCCGGCTGATAACTTTTTTATTTGTCTCAAGTTCTAACCGCTTGCGGGCCGTGCCAGCAACCGAGCCACCGCGACGAGCGGCATCTTTGTTTTGTGCAAGGCCCTGTGCATCGTCGGTACGGGCAATCTCAGTTGTGGCGGCTTCACCGAGTTGCGTGAGTAGTAACTCTATATCATTCATATGGTCGCGCAGATTTTCACGCTCAAGACCCTTGAGCTTCTTGTATTCGCTTGGCGTCACCCCAAATGTTGCTTTCGAAATCTCAGAGGTGAGTATGGCATATTCTAGACCCTCCTTGACGCCGCGGTTGTCCCACTCATCGGTCAACTCGTTGCGTATGGCAATTCCTCTGACTCTTCGTTCAATCCATGCATCATCGTACCCTTTGGCACGATACAGTGCCTTCATCCGCTTTTGAGCCAGCTCGGGATTCTCAATCTCCTGCACTCGCTCATACCCAACCCGTGCCAGCCAGCGCTTGAACGGTTCGGCTTTTTTGCTTGGGATTGACTGTATGAGACGGAATAGATCATCTGTCTTCATCGCATCGGTAACGCGTTGTTTACCGTCGGCTGCTGTCATTTTCAAACCGTGACAATTTGTCACGGTTTGCTCAGATCCTTCGGCTACCAGCCGCTGTTTTAGTTTGCGCCAATACGCACCTGCATCAGTTGAATCAGTTAAAACCGCCACGACATCAGCCACAGCAAACCACCACTCGCCGTTATATAACTGCCGTCGAATTTCTTTTTGGCGAAAAATCGCGATTTTTGCTAGTTCATCACTCATAATCTCTCCTTTTAAGCTCCACACCATCAACACTGCTATGCACGCTCGCAAACCATCACAACTCGGCCGTTAATAAATGCGTCGTCATTGGGCCCGATTATTATGGGTGGATGCAATTCGGGCTTGCTTGACTCGGACATAAGTGCAATATCGTAATCACGAACCATTAACTTCTTGATATTTGCTAACCCCCCAATAATAGTCAAGACATATCCATCAACGTTCGAGCCAAGGTCTCTTACGCTTGTATCAATAATCACATAATCGCCATCATAAATCGGAGCTTTTTTCCCATTTGGATTTGGCACGACTGCACGATTCATCGAGTCGCCCTCTGCGCGTATAGCCACAAGATCTTCTTGTCTAGCTCTAAGGAGACTCTTTGACACGTTAATATAGCCTTCGGCCCGTTCATCTGCATACATCAGCGCAGGGCCACAGCTGGCCGCACCAACAATTGGGATACGATACACCTTATCATCTTGTATGGCCGATCCGAGGCGCTGAATTTTCTTTTTACGATCAATATATAACAGCTTCTTCGACTCCAACTGTGATATATGATACTGAACCACACCAGGGCTCATCGCTGGCCGTCCAATAATCTCGGCAACCTTTCTTAATGGTACTCGTGAAAGATCTACTTCTCGAGCTAGTGTCAAAATATCCTCTTGGACATCGTTCATTACCCCTATTATATAGCTACCATCCCTTTTCTGCAATAAATCCTGTTGAAAAAGTCGACGGGTCGCTTGAAATTGATTAAAATATGCTGTATTATGAATTCATACGAACATTGCACGGGTGGGCCCGGCAATCGGAGTGCAAGGGTGGTTCGTAACAAACACGCCTTTGTGTCCTCTGCGAGAACACAAAAACGTCATCCATCACAAACAACATCAATCAGTCGCAATCGGAGGGAAATGGCGGCGTAATAATCTTACTACAATAACCAGCTATGGGAGTATAACTATGGCACAGCCAAAAAATGGCAGGAAAGCCTGGTCTCAAAGCCAGAACAACCAGCTCAAATCACTAGCAAAACAAAACACTCCAACACGAATTATCGGCTTAAAGATGGGCCGAACGCTCAGTTCAGTCAAGGGCCAAGCCTCAAAGCTCGGCGTAAGCCTCAAACCAGCCAATCAAAGTCCGTATAACAGGCAAGGTAGGTAGGGACACCATGAAAAAACAAGAAAACATCCCAATCACTCTTGACCTAGAACTGCACGAACAATCTGTAAACATAGATGTCGAATCAGTCGCGCCACACCTGGCGTTTGTCGCAGACGCTTTTGACGTCGCTAATAGCACCATTACAGCCAGGGTCAATAATACGTCCGGTGCGCCAAAGCAATACCGATTGGCAATTCGCGCGGACATCGAAAACGGTGCAAGTGCGACAGTGCGGGTTATTTCCGGCGACAAGGCGACATTCAAAAATGTTGTTGAGTTCAAGCGCATTGTCAAAGCAAACAGCATGATTGTTGAGCCAATCTTACCGCGTGCCGGTCTCGTGCTCGACTCCACAAAGCCGCGACAGCAACAGCTGATAGATTTCGCGAAGCAATTTAAGATCGCTGACATCGATATACCAGCTGGTATACAGGTACTTCGCATCCATCTTAGCCAAAAATTATCGCCAGTCGCAGGGAGCCCGAAACAGTTTCATCTGGAGTCTTATCTGCCGCTTATGTCGTTTGCTCCAATTGCTAGCGTCCTTCTCGGTGCTACGTTGGTGTTTCCGCTGCACTTCACGAATATTGCGACTATACTTGAATGTAAGATTGTGCCAATCCCGGGGCTTCCCGCGCCCAATTTAACAGCTGGCGGTGATACAGCAATAATGCTTGCACGCCAACAATGTTACGGCTGGGAATTCCAAAACGTTGATCCGCTTTTGACAGCAACGTGGATATATAACTAGCAGCGTTATCTATTCCCTTTAGCGCGGTTGTGGGATTTGCAGAGCATTTCGCAGTTTTCGGGGGTAGTTGCGCCACCGCGGCTCCAGGCGGTGACGTGGTCGGCGTCCATGTCGCGCTGTTCCCATATCTTTGACTGCTGATCGGGGTTGTCAGACATCGCACAGTACGAGCAGTTCGATTTACCGCTCGCACTAGCGGCGATAGTCTGACGCTCATAGGCCGCAGCGGCATCACGTGGTTCAAATATGCGTATCTCGAGTAAGCTTTTGTCTTTTTCGCCGCCGAGAATGTATTCAAATATCCCGCTTCGTCGACGCACCGCACCATCGGCATAAAGTTTACTCACCAGGGCTGCAACTTGCTCTGGATCGTAGGTTTGCTCATGGTATGTGTCGTATAGCCTGCCCCACTCGAGACCTTTCATCTCATTTTTGACGTCGCTAAACACGCCGTCCGCCCAATCAATGACTTGGTTGAAATGCCCACGCAGTTCGTCGATGTTGTCATCGCGCCGGTGCTGGCTCATGTAACTATCGACTTCTTTGCTGCGCGTCAGCCATTGTAGTGCGCGTTCCAGATATTCTTGGCGGCGGATATCACCAGACACATATGAGCTCCATTTTTGGACGTTACTGTTACTCGGGTTGCTAAACTCTTCGCGCGCCAGCGTGACAAATGGACCACTGAAGACGGCGTTCATGATTTCTTGATTGTTTAGCTCAACACCTTGCGTGTTAATGGTCTTGAACCAATCTTTGATCTCCGGTTCTTCACCTTCGCATATGTACACAAGTAGCGGTGTGTCCATAATGCGCTGCTGCATCTCAGGCGCAAGACCACTAAAATACTGTTGATTACCGTTTGCATCTGGTGTGGCAAAAAGTCCGCGCACATAGCGACCAATACTGGTGATGCGTTGCTGGCCGTCGAGCACCTCATAGTCGCCGCTCTCCGCCTTATTGAAATACAATAGGCCGATCGGATAGCCTTTCATGATACTGTCGATCACCGCGACATCTCTTCTGCCATCGCCGTATATGTACCGCCGCTGATACTCTGGTTGGATGGTCAGTTTGCCATCAAGCCCATACAATCCTTTTTCGTCTAGCTCATTATACTCAAACCCTTCGATTATGTCCGCGACCGTGATGCCGTCAGCCACATCAGAATCATTCCGGTTTACCCAAAGTGTTGTTTTCATACTACTGGCACCTTCCTAAATCTTATTAGAATCCGTTGATATGGTACAACGGCCTTACCTGAATTATCTACATATACAGGATTGATCCACCCTTGTCGAATCGCGCCTTTATTACCTTGCGCATAATATGAATCTACGAATTCCTGTGTTACACCATTCCATCCGTCAGGAAGTATACCGGATTGAGGGTGACCTACAATTTCAAATTGCTCAGGATTATACTTGTCCAGGAAGCTAATTGGCACACCCATTACCCCTTCATAGTCGCTCGGAATCGCATCAGTAAAGGGTACCTCAATAGCATCATAATTCTCGTATTTGTCATATTGAGTTTTACCGCGCATCTTTTTATTGTACTTAATATTGT
The DNA here is from genome assembly GCA_049644865.1 of Saccharimonadales bacterium (SeqCode). GTDB lineage: Bacteria > Patescibacteriota > Saccharimonadia > Saccharimonadales > Saccharimonadaceae > JAPUDQ01. Next base: position 9,546 of record JBARSV010000040.1, on the reverse strand, counting down.
CCGCCATCGTCATAAGCTGAAGTGGCTGGTGACGGCGACCATGATCAATATTTGTGAACCAATGTATTCCCGCAACTCTTGTAATATATAATCCTTCGGGGATTACAATACCAAGTTTCATGAATTGCTCTTCCTCTAACCACTTACTGTCGCTTTTGAACGGGCTAAAGAAATGCGCGCAACTTCTTTTGAAACCCTTACCAAGCCAGACTTTATTTTCTTTGATAAGTGGAAAAATCTCTTTATAAGTAATCGCGTTCATATTACCGATAATTGAGAATTTTTTATTGTATTCCATGAGTTGTGCGACGTACTCCCGAAACAAGCTAAAGGGTGGGTTTGTCACGACGATGTCGGATTGTTTGAGTAACTCAACGCACTCATCGCTACGGAAATCGCCGTCGCCTTCAAGTGGCGTCCATTCATTATGCTTGTTTTCTTTCAGTTGTCTCGCAACATCCTCTAGATTAAACTGCCCGTCATCGTCGTAATCGCCAACCTCAGTGATGATAAATTTATTTGCCGTGACTTTGGGGCGGCCTTTGTCTGGCATTACAGTTAGATCGTCACCAAATAGTCCAAGTTGTGTATTGGCAACTGGCGATGGTTTGTAGCTAGTGGTAATGAGTTTTTTCAGGCCCAGACGCTTGAAGTTTAGTACAAAAAATTTGAAAAAGTTACTCTCAAACGGGTCATCACAGTTGCAGTACACAACTTTGTCGCGAAACGTATTGGGATCGTACATCACGTACGCGCTAATTTCCTTCTCTATGTCGGGATACTGGGTGTAGAACTCGTCGTTTTTTGCCTTCTTCGCGCTGGTGAGATTGCTATTTGCCATAGAGATATTATAACCCCTTATTCACTCTCTGCCATACGCCTGCGGCGTTCGTCCAATGTTTCTCCTTCATAGGACCAATAATCCGTTCCGGCAACGACATTGCCGTAGCCCAGCGCTTGTTGAGCAGCCGCAGATAGGCTCATGGGCTTCCCATTAAACTCGATGCTCTCCGAGCCAGTACGCCCTATCACTCGTGCAGTGATAGTTTCGTCGCGACTAAGGTACAATGTGGAGCCCAGCGGTATGTCAACCATATCAAAGTTGAATCGTCCACGACGCTCACGTGCTTCGTTCAGCGCGCGCTGGTCCTCAGGTGAGTCCACGATGTCGTGGCCCGGCGTGATGTCTTCGATCTGTGCAAGCTTGAGTGCCGCGACGACACGTTCTGGATCGATAGCGAAAAATTCACGCTTTGGGTTCACGCGGTTATCACCAAAAGCGTCGTGCAGCTGTCGCTCCACAAATGTCGCGTTCTCAACCGTGCATGCATAGTACGGCGTAAATGGTAGTGGCACACTCGTCGAAGAGCTGAGGTCACGGATTCGCTGCTCAAGATGCGTCGTCGTCTTGCCGATCTTGACATAGCCCGGCATTGCTTCGTTTGTTAAGACATAGATTATCTGACTCATATTTATAGTATATTCTCATTTACAGAGAGTATCTAGGCTATTCATCATTTCCAAATAAGCTCCGATATTCAACCTCACGGCCCTCGGCATTAGCCCTGTCGATGCCATATTGCATGCCTCGACTTATACCACGATCATAATAGACCACCGTTTTTTGCAGCAAATCTTCCAATACTAAGGCCCGCCTCAATGCCCATCTCACGTTCTTTAGGGTTATTGTCATCTAATACGTCCGTGTAGAATAAGTGACTTGCAAACGGGGCTTCACCACGATGAAGGCAATCTAGAATTGCCGCTTGGGCGTATGCGATGTTGCCTTTCACGTCACCCGCGAAAGGACTCTCAATTAGCACAAATGGTCGTTCTTTAATCATATTCATGTATTATATAGCAATGCGACGATTTAGATATTACGACATCATATTGGCACTATTCGCGGCAATATTACTCATTTCGAACATCGCCGCGACGAAGATTGTTGCTTTTGGGCCTATCATTACCGATGGTGGTGCGTTACTGTTCCCGCTGATATATATTTTGGGAGATGTACTGACCGAAGTATATGGCTATAAACATGCACGACGTGCAATTTGGATGGGATTTATTATCATGCTGGTTGGCGTCGCGGTATTCACTATCGTACGCTACTTACCGCCGGCGGCTGTGTATCAAGATCAGGCAGCATATGAAGCGGTCTTAGGATTTTTCCCGCGTATTGTCGCCGCAAGTTTGATAGCGTATCTTGTCGGTGAATTTACTAACTCCTACATACTGGCAAAATTAAAGATCAAAACGAAAGGTAAAAAACTTTGGCAGCGGCTCATTGCGTCATCGATATTCGGCGAATTGTTTGACACCATGATATTCGCTTTCATCGCATTTGGTGGCATTATTGTCGGCTGGGATATGGTGATATACATTGCCGTTGGCTGGGCATTCAAAACTGGTGTCGAAATCATCCTCCTCCCTATCACATACCGCGTCATTCATGTTCTCAAAGCAAGCGAGGGGATGGACTATTATGATCGCACAACTAGCTTCTCTCCATTTCAATTTCGTTTTTCGGATAAATAACGGCTCAATACGAGACGTTTGTGATCTATGAATGTACCACTTTCTATCGCATGACGAATACTATCAACCATCGATATAATAAAATACTCATTATGGTACGAAGCGAGTGTTGCGCCCAACATCTCTTTTGACTTAAAAAGATGGTGCACATACGCCCGCGCGTAGTGCCGACACACATAACATGGACAGTCATGCTCAAGCGGCGTGAAATCATCACGGTATTTTGCAGTTTTGAGATTATACCGACCATCACGGGTATATATAGCGCCGTTGCGAGCCTCTCTTGTTGGCGCAACGCAATCAAAGGTGTCGATGCCGGACTCAACCGCCGCGAATATATCGGACGGCTCACTGATACCGAGTAAATGACGTGGTTTAGTCTCGGGTAATTCTTCGCACGCCCATCGCACTATATCGCCAAGATGTACTTTTTCGATTGCGCCGCCAATGCCAAAACCATCGAAATCCATTGCTCCTAGATACTGTGCCGTTTCACGCCGAAGCTTCTCGATATTTGCCCCTTGCAACACACCGTACAGGGCTTGATAAGGAGCGTTAGGATTGTCAGTTTGCAATCGACGAAAATGATCGAGTGAACGTTGCGCCCACCTATGTGTTCGATCGAGTGCTTCTCTATGATAACTCGGTTCGTCAGCAAGCGATGTTAGCTCGTCAAAAGCGAAGCAAATATCGGCTCCCAACGCGTGCTGAATCTCCATTGATACTTCAGGGGTAAAACGATGTATCGAACCATCACGATGAGACTTAAAATTGACACCATCTTCATCGACGAATGCTTTACGAGTGCTTGGCTCAGATAGTGTACCCGTATTTTGTACCATCGATACAACTTTTTTATAACCACTGCCAAGAGACAAAACCTGAAAGCCTCCTGAGTCCGTAAATGTCGGACGATCCCAGTTCATAAATTTGCCGAGGCCGCCGCTTCTTTTGATAAGAGTGTGGCCCGGTTGGATATACAAGTGGTAGGCATTAGCAAGCAATGCTTGCGCTTCGACTTCCTTCATCATCTCAACCGTCATACCTTTCATGGCAGCTTTAGTAGCCACAGGTGTAAATGCTGGGGTGTGAATGTCGCCATGTGGAGTGTGGATTACTCCACTCCGCATCAATGGGTGCTGCGCATCTTTTCTAGTAATAGCAAAGGTGAAATCAGACATATTGTCCAAGTATACAAGTGATAGTCGAGAGTTTCTAGTTTGCAAACATCATTGTGGACTATACTATGTCTATGAAGCGGCATATGTCGACATTTGCGGGTGCGATGATTGTGATGGGGTTGGTTGCCGGCATCGGGCTAATGCTGCGGGGCTATGACGTTGTATATGACATCACGATGTCACCGCCTAATCTCATCGAAGCGAAATTACAGTTGATGTCACTGCGCGACCAGGTCGCTAGTCTATTCGTCGTGCATACGCAGACCCGCGACCCCGAGATCATGCGCCAGTTCGTGGAGCGCGTTCGACCTGGCGGCGTCATACTGATGGGCGACAACATACCACCTGATGCTGCGATGCTCAGTGCAATAACCGGCACCATCCGCGGGACGACTCGGTACCCGCGTCTGGTCGCCATCGACCAAGAAGGTGGTACGGTCTCACGTCTTACCGACAACCAACCTGCAGGCATAACGCTCGCGAGCCTGCCGCCATCATCGACGCACGATGCATTTGCTGTTCGATCACAGATGTTACGCAGTTCGGGTATCACTCTCAATTTCGGCATCGTAGCGGACACGACAAATAATCCGCAATCATTTATCTACAGGCGCGTGCTCGGTACGACACCAACCACAGCGTCCGAGCGAGTTCGCCAGGCCTTACTCGGTTCTCGTGAACAGACCCTGACGACACTTAAGCATTACCCGGGCCACGGTGCCGTAGTGGACAATTCTCATTATGGTATACCTTCATCTGAGATAGGCGAGTCGCAACTACAAGGCGGTGCTTTGTTGCCATTTCACTCCAATTTCGATCTTCGCCCTGACATGGTCATGATGGGTCATCTACGGTTTCCGACCATCGACGATGCGCCAGCCAGCCTGTCACGAGTCTGGCACGACAAACTCGCTGAAGATTACCGCGGCATCACGATCACTGATGATATGTTTATGCTCGGCGATAGCGGTGAAGCAGCCTACACCGACCCGCGTCAAACCGCCGTCATGGCGCTGCAGGCTGGCAACACCATGCTGCTCTACGTTACTGACAATGGTGGCAAAACAACGATCGATCCAAACGAGCTGATCGATTTTGTCGTCGCCCGTGTCAACGATGGCACACTGCCGCGCGGCCTGATCGAACACAATGCCCGCAAAGTTCTGAGCCTCCAAATGAAAAGTTATTCGTTGCAAAATAATTGAGTTTACACGAGTTCAGCAGCAAACGTCGTTGTGGCAGCGTCAGCTGCGATGCGCAGCATAGAGGAGACATCGTCGTCGGTGAGTGTACGCTCATTGTGAGCAACATCAATACGCCATGTCATAGTTTTGTGGCTGTTATCATCAGCAGGTTTGTACAGACTAACCGGCTGCATTGTCACTGTCATATCAGAATTAGTCTGTGTCTGCAATGCATCATATAGGCACGCAGACAATGATTCATAGGTAACATCGTCTTTCACCTTGAGAGTGATGTCTTGCGAAACGTGAGGAAATCGCGACAAGGGTTTGTAATCAGCATTGTGACTCTTTATGATATCGAGATGTAGCTCGAAACCAGCGGTGTAGTTGGGCAATTTAAAGGCTTTTTTTACGGCAGTTGTGAATTCCCCTACCACGCCCCAAATCTGTCCATCACGCACCAAGACGGCACTTCGCGATGGTTCATATGGCGCCGTGAGCTGTGCACCCCATTCATCTGTTGCAAGATCAAATCTAGACAGCTGTAGTAATTGCATGTCAGTCTCAACGATCAAGTCAGCATAGAACTTGGCGTGGAAATAAGGTGCACCGTCAGGACGCTGCTTGTCACCATAAGCGATGACGAATCCTATGTGGGAGTCTTCGTTGGGTACGTTTGATTCAGCATTGTCCATCTCGCCTTTGTAGTGGACTTTGCCGATCTCGAACAGAGCAAATTTGTCATGGCCGGCTTTGATATTCATGTGTACATTGTCGAGCAGACTCGGCACCAGTGCCGTCCGATAATATTGCAAGTCTGGGCTGAGCGCGTTGCTCAGTTGGTAAGCGTGTGACGAATCTTGTCCGGCGCGCGTCATGACGTTTTCATGTACAAAGCTATATGTCAGTACTTCGTTGGCACCGGCTCGACTCAAGACATCACGCACTCTGCGCTTGGTCTCGATTGTCAGGTTTTTGGGTGCCGGCTGTATACCTCGCGTCGGCAATTCGCGCGGCAGCTTATCAAAACCATTCAGACGACCAACTTCTTCGACGATATCTTCGGGTTGTTCAATATCGGTTCGCCAGAAGGGGGGCTGTATGCATAGGTTAGGTTGATCAACTTCATGAATATCAAATTGAACATTTTCTAAAATTTTTTCTATACTCTCTCCACTAAGTTGTAGGCCTAGTCGCTTGTTAATGAACTCTGGAGAAATAACTTGTGGCATCCATTGTTTACCCAATACCTTATCATGTATGTCTTCAAAATTTTTATTGTCAATAACATCACTCGCCTGTATGCCGCTGGCGACGTCCGTAACGAGTTCCATAAGCAAATCCATAACAACAGCATTCTGCAATGGTGATTGGCCCTTGTTAAACCGCGTGACGGCGTCGGTAAATAGCCCGTGGCGCATCGATGATTTGCGTATGGCGTACATATCGAAGTTGGCACATTCAAGCACGACATTCTTTGTTGTGTCACTGACTTCACTATTGCCGCCACCCATGATACCGCCGAGACCCACCGGTCCTTCGCCGTCGACAATCACGATATCTGACTCGTCGAGCTCATACGTCTTGCCGTTGAGCAGCGTTATCGTCTCACCTTCTTGGGCAAACCGGGTACCCAGAGTTTTCTCTTCCCTCCGCCCCGTGCTCGCACGGAGCTTATCATAATCATAGGCATGCGTCGGCTGTGCGGTCAGCAACATCACGTAGTTCGTCACATCGACGATATTGTTGATCGGCTTACTGCCCAGCCGGACCAATTCACACCGCAGCCAAAACGGACTAGGCCGTACCGTCACATCTCGTATAACAACCGCCATAAACCTAGGCACCACGTCTGGTGCATCGTTTTGAACGATGAGCTCCAGTTCTTTTCCGTTTGTCGTTTGTCGTTTGTCGTTTGTCGACTCACGATACCAGTCTGGACTTGTAAATTGCTTGCCTTGTATGCCCGCAATCTCCCTCGCCACCCCCAACTGCCCGAAGAGGTCGGGTCGGTGGGTAAACATCTTGTTTTCGATGTCGATGATGGTGTCGTTGAGACCGAAAACTTCTGCGAAATTTTGACCGGATTTTAGATTTTGGATTGTAGATTTTGGATGAAGGTCATTGTCGGTCAGCTCAATAATACCTGTGTGGTCGCTGCCAATTGCTAGTTCGTTGGCTGCGGCTAGCATACCGTGACTACGCACGCCGCGAATGTCACGGACATCGAGTACAAACGGCTTTTCGTCGTCATAACTAGCGGGTACGGTCGCACCTGGTGGCAACCAGATAGCCCACATGTCGGCGTGGACATTTGGCGCACCACAGACCACCTGGATGAGTTCGGAAGATTTTGGATTTTGGATTTTGGATTTTAGCGGATGATCACCGATGTCTATGAGACATACCGACAGTTTATCGGCATTAGGATGTTTCTCGCACTCGACGACTCGCACGATGACAGTATCTTTGTATTTGTCGCTGAGGTCGATCACTTCCTCGACCCCACCAAGCTGTTGATTGATCTTCGCCACCAGCTCATCGACCGTCAGGTCGACGTCGGTAAATTGTTTGATGGTACCCAGGCTGACTTTCATAGCTGCTTCCTATTATTGACTTTTTTATCTTTTTTTGCTACAATTTGAGGCGTATCACCATGACCGGATAAGCCTAAGGTTTCGACCGACCGCTGATGCCGGTCTTTTTTGTACTCGAGAATTTTACGTAAACGCCATAGATGTACGATGTAGTGTCCGTGCGCCTCAATTAGTTTTGAATACTTTTCACTTGGAGCAAACACGTGCAGTAACTTTTGTTTCTTAGCAAGATATTCGATCAGACATGCGAAATCACCATCGCCAGAAACGATTATCGCCTTGTCATAATTTTCATACTCTATTGCTGCTGCGTGCAACACGAGTTCAGCATCGACATTGCCTTTGACTGTTTGCTTACCATTTTCAAAATAGCGTACAGTCGGTTTGAAGATCAATATAAATCCTGCCCGTTGCAATTGTTTGTATAACTCATCGTTGCCCGTGACTAAACCGATAAACAACAATGCTTGCTGGACATTGTATTTGTTCTTTAAGTACAATCGGAATTTTTTGTAATCCAACTTCCATCCCTGTGACTGCACGCCTAGGTTGAGATTTTGGCTATCGATGAAGGCATAGACAACTGGCTTTTTGCTCATTAGAACTGCCTCAAGAAATCCAACTTTGCGCTCTCAAAATGACGCACGTCTTCGATGCCGTATTTCATCATGACAAGACGATCGATACCACAGCCGAAGGCGAAACCAGTAAACTCAGCCGGGTCGATGCCGGCCGCTCGCAGCACATTTGGGTGAATCATGCCGCAGCCGAGTAGCTCAATCTTGCCCTCATGCGAACACACCTTGCAGCCTTTACTGTCACAAAACGGACAGCTCAGCCCAAATTCAAAACTCGGTTCGGTAAATGGAAAGTAAAACGGATTGACATGCACGTCAAGCTGCTTGCCATAATAATCTTCCAGAAATTCCTTTAGTGTCGCGATGAGCATACCAGCATGTACCCCACGATCGACATAGATACCCTCGACCTGGTAAAAGGTGTGTTCGTGCCTGGCATCGAGGTCTTCGTTGCGAAACACGCGGTCAGGCACAATCGCTGCAATCGGCCGACCAGCCGCAAGATTGTCAAAATATTTTTTGAGAATACGATTTTGCATAGTACTGGTGTGCGCAGGTGCAATCAGTGGTTCACCGTCGCCATCACGCTCGACGGTCATAAACGTGTCGTAATCGTCGCGCGCTGGGTGCCCTTTGGGAAAATTGAGTGACTCAAACATGTGATATTGATCGTCAATTTCACGCGATTCTTCTGTCACGAAACCCATACGCGCAAATATGTCGGACACGACAGCAATCTCACGCATAAGTGGATGAATTGACCCCCCAGAGGTTGTCAGCAACTGCGGAAGCGACGCGTTGACATCCATTGGCGCCGTCACATCGATTGCAGGCGCACTTATATCATCCTGTGTTACAGAAGCGGCTATTAGTTGCTCCAACTCTTGCTTGAGCGCGTTTACTGCTTGGCCGTATGTACGACGTTGATCCACGGGCTGAAGTTTTATCTTATCAAAAAGCTCTCGCAGTTCGGGGTGTTTTAGAATTTGTTTTTTGTCTTGGAGTTTTTCCATCTGCAGCAGCAACGACTCTCGGGCTGCGGCAATTGTATCATTCATAGTAGTATAGTTTAGCGTGATACCAAGAGGTACGCAACGCCCACAAAGATTAACATACCTATCATGATCAAAATAGGGCCAAGATTTTGTGACTCATGTGTTCGTTCTTCGACAGAATTTATAGGTTTTTCGTACTCGAGGGGTTTGCTACCAGCTCGTAATTTTTCTTGCAACTCGGCAGCGATACGTTCTTGAAGTTCAGTGCGCGGTGTTTCCTTGCGAATGAATAATGCCATGACAATCAGTATATGGCATTTGAAAGATGGTGGATAGTGCTCCGCATTAGATCATAAAGAAGGTTACCCACCCTCTACCGGTTAGATCATAATTCGGTTACCCTGTTCTCTGCTATGAAGAGAACTATGTTTAAACAGATCATTTTAGATACTGTACCCGCCTACTGT
>JBARSV010000039.1:0-4182 GCA_049644865.1 Saccharimonadales bacterium (SeqCode) | reverse complement strand
GCTCAAGCTGGGTGAGCAGCCAGCGCAGGCGGCCGCTGTCGGTGGCGTTGAACCCCGCGAGGATCGGTTGTCGTTGGGGCGCGGGCGGACGCTGCGGAAGGTACTTGCGTGGATGGCGAGCCGACTGCCCGCGCCGGCGCGTGTGACCTTCCCGGGAGAGCTGGTCGTGGCTGCGGGTGGAGTGCAGGGCTGGGGAGGCGCTGGCCAGGATCGTGGCGACCGTGGCGGGGTCTGCACAAGGGAAGGCGCCCCACGCCCGAGCGGCTGCCTGGTCGACCAGTGGGAGGGATGCGTGGCGGAAGGGCCAGGTGTCGTCGATTGTCTGAGCGATGAGGGCGCACAGGCGGCGGAACCGGCCGAGCCGGACGCGGGCGCTGTGATGGGTGATGGAGGCCTCGGCCAGCTCGATGAGCTCGTGGACGAGGACGCGGAGATCCCGCGGCGTGTCCACGCTCGTCGCTGCCGGTGCTGCGGTCACGGGCTCGAGTAGGACGTTGCAGTGCCGGCACATGGGTGACAGCGCGGTCTGCCAAAGCAACTCGCGGCGCCCGGTGCGGGGCGTGCAGTGCGGGCAGATCCAGTCGGCGGAGAAGTGCAGGCGCCAGCCGCCGCGGTGGGTGACGCCTTGACCGCGAACGGTAGGCGGGTAGCGATCCATCGTCAGCTGCGCCACGGCGATGGGCTCTAGCCCCGCGAGTGAGGCGACGGTGGCGATCTCGTGCTGGGGGACGCCGACGTCATGACGGTGGGACGGCAGGACACGGCTCGGGGGCAGGCCGTTGGCGTCGGCGAGGCGGGCGGCATACGAGGTGAGAGCTTCACCGGTCGCAGGGACGGGGCGGACCGGGAGGACCACGGTCATGACTGGCGCTTCTTCTTGGCAGTCTGGTCGAGCTGGCCGTCCACCGAGCGTTCGCTGAGTTTGATCGCGTCGAGGTCGTTGTGGGTGATGATGCTGCGCCGGTCGTGGACCGCGTCCAGGACCGAGCCGGCGACCAGCTTGGCGACCTCGCCGACGTAGCCTTGGGTGCGGCGCCAGATGTGCTGCGCCAGTCGGTTGACGAACAGATCTGGCGGCGCTCCGGGGATGTGCTGCAGGGGCTCGTGGCCGGCGGTGGCGAGTAGCCCTTGCCATGCGGCCTTCTTCTCGATGGTGCTGATCTGGAAGGCGTCGACGGTCATCGTGGTCAGGCGGGCGCGGATCTGCGGGTCGTCAAGGATGGCGGTGCCGTGCAGGTCCGCGCCGACGAGGATGACGGTGCCGTTGTTGATCTCGCCGAGCTCGGTGTTGAGGAACTTGATGTAGTCCAAGACCGCCCGGCCTTGGGCGCTGGTAGAGCGCAGCATGTGGGCGTCGTCGAGGATGACGGCGCGCACTCCGTGCATCCGCAGCGCGTGGAGCACCCGCGTGGTGGTCGTGCGGGCGAGGCCTTCGGGTGGGTAGCCGAGGTACAGCAGAATGAGCGCGTTGATCTCCTTGATCGAGCTGGACGACATCAAGGTCACGTAGACCACCGGCACCCAGTCCGCGATCACCCCGGGCTGCGGCGACCAGGTCGGGCGCGCGGACGTGACCTGGTCGCCCAGGACGGAGCGGTGCAGCCCGAACCCCCAGTGCTTCAGCAGGGTCGATTTGCCGGCGGAGAACGGCGCCGTGACAGCGACCATCGGCATCGCTCCCGGCGGTCGGAGCCGGTTCGTGGCCACGATGTCATCGAGGTGGGTCTGCACGGCCCGCATCGGTTGCGAGACCACGACGGTCGAGTTCATCGCCACGGTCAACCGGCGGAAGTAGTCGTCCCGCGAGTCTCGCGGCAGCGCCTCGTACTCGACGATGGACAGCGGGTCGGGCCACTCGGGCGCCGGTGTCGTCGCTTGGCGGTGCCAGTCGTGTGCGTCCATCTCAGACCATCTCTCGGTAGTCGGGCCAGGCCTCGTCGTCGACCTCCCGGGCCTGTCCTGGCGCAGCTTCGTCGGCCGGCCCGGCAGCCAACGACCTAACGAACGGCAAGCGGAGAACGCCGTGGCGCGACTCCTCCAGGGCTCGCGTGGCTGCTGCGGCCTCGGCATGGTCGAGGAGAGCCTTCTCGTGCCGCAGGCGGGCCGCCGTGAGCTTGGTTCGCCACTCGGCCATGTCAGAGGCCGCGGTGATTTGGGTGAGCTCGTCGATGAGTTCGAGCATGACTTTTCGTTTGGACAGGGCCTTGTTACCGCCTCGTTCGCGCATCAGTCGTCGCGCCTCGTCGACGACGACGTCGGTGAGGGGCGCGTGCACGAGGTGGGACTCGCGCCATTCCAGTTGGTGCACGCGGTCGGTGAACGGATGGCGGATCCACAGGTGTTGTCGTTCCCGGTGGTCGTAGAGGAAGGGAATTCGGTCGTCGCCGGCCCGGAACGTCCCAGGTCTCACCTGGCGGAGTTCGTCGAGGATGTCGCCGTCGTAGGTCAGGCCGCGGTACTCGACGCCGGCGTTGCCGATCTTGAGCCAGCGTTTGGGGAGGAATTGGTAGATGAGGTCGGGTCGCTGCGGAACGACGAGGTTCCCGGCAGCCGGCAGCAGCATGTCGAAGCGTTCGAGCGGGGTGAAGTGACCCGCTTCCATCCTGGGCAGGCGTATGCCGTCGTGCGGGGACCGGTGATAGTCAAGGGCGATGAACCGATGGAGGTGCTCCTCGAGCTCGCGCGCTGTCAGCAGGGGCTTGTCGGCGATCATGACCGTGCGACCGCGTTCGGTGACTCGCCGGCCCTTGAATCCGGGGATCTGCTGGCAGGCGCGCTGAAGGCTCTCGTGCCAGCGCTCAACATGCGAATTGTCCAAGGGGCGGCTTCCACGCGAAGGGAGTAGGTCCACTCCGAAGTCAGTGAGTAGGGCGCGGAATTCGGCGGACAAGAAGATGGCGCCGTTGTCGGCTCGGACTGACATGGGAGTTACCGCGGGTTTGATGTGCTCGCCCCGGATGGCCCGGCTGGTGTTGGGTCTTGGCGACCGGTGGGCGTAAATGGGTCGCCCGTCGAAGTCGAGACTGACCGGGAGGCCGCACCAACGGAAGCTGTCGACCGTCACGTCGTCGTCTCCCTCGACGAGCATGGACATGGGGCGCATGGCGTCGTAGAGGCAGAGGCTCGCTTCGAACGAGGTGGCGCTTCGGGGTACCACGCGTAGTGCGACGATCACTCGGGTGGGCACGGAGATGACGGTGATGACCTCAACCGAGTGGACACGCCCGGTGAGTGGGTCTATGACGAAGCCGTCCCACCTGGTGACGTCCACCGCCAGATGGCCGGGGTGGACCGCGGGATAGCTGCGCCTGCCCGAGCTCTTGCGGAGGTCCTTGCCTCGGTTCTGACGGGTGGTGTTGCCGATGGCTCTCATGCGGGCCGAGAGATACTCCTGGAGCAACCTCTGAGGCAAGTGAACATCCGTGATCCCCTGCTGCTTCAGCTGGACGCGGATCTGCCGCTCGACTTCCTTCTGGTTGTCGATGCTGATGTCCCCGTCGTAGCGCGAGAAGGTCTCCTCCGCGATACGAAGGAATCTCGAGTCGAGGGCCTCAAAGCCTTGGATGCCTTTGGTCTTGCGACCGTCGACCAGCCCTCGAAGGCCCTCGCGCTGCCAGGCTTTGACCCAGAGTCGAACCGTGCTCTCCGAGACGGACTCCGAGATAAGGTCACCGGCCTGGACTCGTCGCATGACGACTCGGTCAGCGCTTCGCTCCACCGACAGTTGCCGTGCCATCCGTCGAATCCGAAAGGTCAGGCTGACGTCGTAGCCATCACCGAAAGGATGGAACGGCTCACCGGGTCTGGCGAAGTCAGCGAGCCCGTCGCGGTATCCGGTGAGGATCTCCAACACGACTTCAAGTCGTGCCAGGGCCTCCAGACGGACGGCCAGGGGAAGGCTGCTCCACCACGGCTCAAGCGCGAGATGCACTCCTTGGACGCCTGTTTCGTCCGTCTCGCGGGCCTCGAGTTGGTCCCAGCTGACCTCCTGTTCATCCCCGACGACGGTCTTGACACGAATGCCGTAGCGCTCGATGGAGAGAACGAGGACCGGGCCGTTGGGCATGAGTAGCCGCATGCCCTTGGCGATGAGGACCTCTTGGCTCACGCCGGGGCCTCGGCTCGTGGTCGCGACACTGAAGTCGAGCGACTCAGCTGTCTGTCGAGATCGCAGAGCAGGTC
>JBARSV010000038.1:0-54203 GCA_049644865.1 Saccharimonadales bacterium (SeqCode) | reverse complement strand
TACCGCTCCCGTCCCAGAAAGCCAAGCTAGACGCTTGGCTTGAGTATTACAACACCAAACGAGTACACTTAGGGATACAGCTGAGGACACCGAGTCAGATGTTGCAAAGGTTTTGAACTCTATACGTGGTAGTAGTTGATCTTATATCGGATTTCTGATAAGATCAATCCCAGTCTAATCTACAAATTCTAGGAGCAATTACTCTATGTCACATGTTAAAGCAGGTGGAACAAGTAAAAACATCCACAACAACCCCGGTCAACGCCTCGGCGTCAAGCGTTTCGGCGGCCAAAAAGTCCGCTCCGGCGAAGTCTTGGTTCGTCAAACCGGCTCAACCAAACAAGCTGGTGACGGTACCTACATGAGCCGCAACTTCACTATCCATGCAGCCAAAGACGGCGTCGTTGGCTTCAAAAAAGTCAAAACTCGCCGTTTCACCGGCAAAACCACCCACCGCACTGCTGTCGTGGTTGAATAGATCGTTTTCTACGCTACGCTCTGAACATAATGTTCAGCATAACGCCCTTCTAGAATCCTCAATGCTGCATGACGGTGTTGGCCGATTAACTCATAGTTGCTGTTGCGAGCGATGACATCGATAGATGTTACTTTCGATGGGTTAAAGCTGCCATCTATCATAGCGAGTGCAAGATACGCCGCATACTCGCGAGATTTCATATCTTTGAGCGGCAAAAACTGGCGTGAATCAGGTTGCTTATCTTCATTTTTATATATACGACGTCCAAATGTATGAAAATCCTCTCCGACCAAATAATTAAGTTTGTCGAGAAAATACATGCCTACTGCATAACGGAGATTCGGATCCTCGCGCAACGCATCAACTTGTTCATGTATATTTGCATGAGGAGTATATTTCTCTAGAATATCTTTCAATACTATGTCACTACCCATCGCTTTTATGAGCTTACTAACAGCGGCAGCTTTAGCTTCAGGGGTAACATGCTTATCGTATTCCTGTTGCTCTCGTTCAATAAGGTCCGGCTTAGGAAATGTAATGTTCTCGGGGTCTTGTTTTTTGGCGGTTCCTTTTAGCAAGTCATCGAATATCGTATCATAGTCAACGCCGCCCTTTGTTTCACGCGCAGGTCGCAGAAAGGGCTTAAATAACCGCTCGTATCGCGGAGGTCGTGGCTCCGTTTCTCGTTTTCGCCACATGGCTTCACGTGCTTTCTCTTCATCAGACCGCGCTTTCGGGTCAAAGAAATGTTCATAACCAAACAAAGACCGAGGAGGTGTTGAATCTGTCACCTCAACAAGATTCGACACCACTTCTTCGCCTAATATCTCGCGAAAACGTGAGGCGTGTTCGTGTCTATCTTCTAACTCCATAACAGCCTTTCGAGCATCCTCACCTGTGCTGACAATTGTTTGAAACTTGGAACCCATATCGCGCAGTAACACCGATCCATCTTCATCAACCGATATCGCCATATGCTCTCGCGAGACTGTCGACGCTTCAGATATATCAAGACCCGATGACGTATGATTTCGCCCGACTTCTTTCGTCTCGCCAGCACTGATAAACATGACGCCGTTATTGACCGTGACTTTCTCTCCATCTTCATCGCTAGATCGGTGGAGGTCTAGACGCTTGGCGTCGATAACCGCTAGCCGAGCACCAGGAGGGATATCAGCGCCATCTAGCCATAGATCACCCTTACCGTGGTTAAGATCAACGATGATTAGCGATGTAAAATCACGCTCAAGCGTCTCATGTTCGTCTGGATCTACATTGCCTTTATACTGTCCCCAGCACCCCATATCAACTACCGCTATCATACCAGCATTATGCTCATCGGCTGGCGGTAATTCGCTCATAATACCCGTTTGCAAAATATCGCTCGAATTGTTAGGAAATACTAATCGTGAGCTGATATTATTCTCTTTTGATGGTTGATTATGCTCGGACATTTTTTGTTTTTTCGGTTACTTTTCTGAGATATCAGACTCCTAAATGGTGCTTGATTCGGTCGACAACGTCGCTGATGACAACTTGTGATTTGACTAGATAATCGTCTGCCCCGAGCGTTGCTGCTCGGTCCTTATCTTTTGGTTGACTCAGCGCCGTTAGCATAATGATTCGCATATTCATAGTCTCAGGAGTATTACGCAGTATATCGAGCACGTCGAAACCGTTGATCTTGGGCATCATGGCATCAAGTACGATAAGATCGGGCCGAAATTCTAGAGCGCACGACAAAGCTTCCTCACCATCTTCGACATGCTTCACATCAAATCCTTCGATCTCAAGACGTGATTTATAAACATTACCTAAAACTGTATCATCTTCGACGAGAAGAATTTTCTTTTTCTGCATATGCCTTATTGTAAACGGTAAATGGTAAATGGTAAATGGTTAGCGCAATAGTTCGAGCGCCTTATCTTTTTGCGGGTCACGCCCTACAGCGTAGTCTTCATCAGTCATGGAGACGACCGTGGAGGGAGTTATGCCCTCTTTACTGATGTTCTTCCCATTAGGAGAGTACCAGCTAGCAACAGTTACCTTTAGACTGCCGCCGTCGGCTAACGACAATACTTCTTGTACAACACCTTTACCGAATGTCTTTTCGCCAACTAAATGTGCCGCATTATTATCTTGGAGCGCTGCGGCGAGTATCTCACTGGCGCTAGCGCTAGCTTCATTGACCAGAACGATAGTTGGTATACCCTCTAATAAAGCTTCCCCCTTTGTCCGTGTCGTCGAAACAACTTTGCCAGCGGTTCGTTGCGTCACGACCACCTTATCGTGCATCCATAGGCTAGCTATCTCAGCCGATGCATCTAAGTATCCTCCACCGTTACCCCGAAGATCCACTATGACGCCTTTCACCTTTTGCTCTTTAAAGTATAGAGCGGCTTGTCGTGCCAACACACTCGTTCCATCAAGCCCATCTACACCGTTAGCAAATCGCGAAATGCGCATAATTCCGATACCGTCAGTAGTTATCTCACGTTTCACACTGGGATCTTTTATTGTATCGCGCACGACTGATATCTCCAGCGGTTGATTCAATTTGTCGCGTGCAATTAGTAATTTGACGCTAGTCCCTTTGGGGCCTCGAATTTTACTAACCGCTTCCTCAACCGACCATTTTACCGCGTCTTCGTCGTTTACTTTTAAAATGACATCCCCGCTCCTTAAGCCACTGGTTGATGCTGGGCTATTGTCAATCGTAGCGATGATTGTCAACCGAGCCTCCCTCTTACTTAGTTCAGCCCCAATGCCGTCAAATGTACCTTCCAAATCATTGTTAAATTCTTCCGTCTCTTTCGCCGTAAAATAAACCGTGTATGGATCACCGATAGCATTAACGAGGCCATGTTTTGCACCTTCAATCAACTTTTCTTTATCGATATTACCATCGTATTTACGGGCGAGTTCTTTATATAAACTCTGCACACTATTCAGGTTAATCACCCCAGCTGGGCTGGTAATATTCGTCAACCTAGACCAAACATAATCATACCTTGTACCAGCAATAAACGCGACAATAATTGCCAGTAAAAACAACGCCAGCTGACCACCGGTGACATGTGACCGACGAACGGCATGAACAGATGAGTCTCGTAAGTATTCGTCTTGTTTGTTATAACGCATGAGCTCAACTATAACAAATTACAATGATAAAAGACATGCTTACTTGCGCATCTCTTAACATGGGCCATTCATGTGCCCATAAATGGCAATTGTGCCATCTATCTGCTCAATAATTGCGACGTACCCGTATGCCCAAGTACCGAGCAACACAGAAGAACAAGCACGATACATGTTACCGCTCTGTATCGCATATATAGGCGTGTTAGTAACCGCCGCATAATCAATTCCGGGGTGATGACCGCTAATATACATAGGATCAGCGTTCCAAAATCCTTGGCTAATCCATGCTGGAGGAATATCCACTGGGTCAGATTGAATATATGGTTCTGGATTAACAATAGCGCCGTTTTTACGCACCTCTAGGTGTAGATGAGGGCCAGTTGACATGCCCGTACTACCTACGGCACCAATGACCGTCCCTGCAGTCACAAAGCCGACCGGAGCGGCTTCTTTGTATGAACCGCGAACCAACGACGCCGCCAATGCTGCTTCAGCAGCCGCTCGTTGTTGTTTCAAATCACCGATCAAACCTGTATACGCTTGCTCCTGGCCACGAGTCTGGTTAAGAATATTTGATTGCTCAGTTTCTTTTGCTATTATCTGTTCACGTTGGCCGGCTTGTTGCGCCAAAATGCCTTCGACATCTTTTTTCTGTACCTCGAGTCGCGCTTTGAGCTCGCGAACGTTATCCATAGCAGACTTTAATTGGTTTCGGATAGAGCTACGTATTTCCTGTATTGATATATACTCGCCGATATTCCGCGAGCTCGCCAACATTTCTATCGGTTTTATCTCGCCATCGGCATAGATCTGTACTATGGTTTTGTTGAGAGTAGTTTTTTGACGGCTAAGTTTTTCGATATTAAGGGTAATTTCTGATTCGAGTTGTTGGCGCTTGGCGTCGTTCCTGTCTATCTCGGCTTGCAGAGCATTTTTCTCGGCCGTAATCAGACTGAGCTTATTTTGCAATGTATCTGCTTCGCCTCTTAGACGATCAATCTCTGACTCAGTTGCGCTAATTTGTTGGTCTATCGCACTG
The DNA here is from genome assembly GCA_049644865.1 of Saccharimonadales bacterium (SeqCode). GTDB lineage: Bacteria > Patescibacteriota > Saccharimonadia > Saccharimonadales > Saccharimonadaceae > JAPUDQ01. The sequence continues at coordinate 49,545 of JBARSV010000038.1, read as the reverse complement.
ATTTTATCTTGATAACTGTTAGCGGAAACCTTAGGGACTATCACGAACACAACAAGGAGAATCATTACGAGAACCGCTGATCTGAACAAAGGTATTCGAACGATAACAGGGGTGGAGGAGTGTGTTTGTTTTTCCATATACCGCTGCGATTTTATCATACCATAACAACTTTCGTCAAGATATTCTCCATACTACTCTATCTGCTATACCTTCAAGTAACGTCGCACGGCTAAACGTGACGATACGCTACCAATCAACGTCCCGAGTAGTATCATGCCAATGATTACAAACGGTAGATAGTTGATCAGTTCTTCACGAACACCCTTGACGACAACACCATATCTAGCAATATTGCCCTGGAACGTAATAAACGCTAGATATCCTAACCCTGTCGCTATCAATGCTGCAATGAACCCATACATTACTGCCTCAGCTACAAAGGGACCACGAATAAAGTTCTTGTCAGCCCCGATCAGTTTCATCATGTCAATCTCTTCTCTACGATTAAATATCGCCATACGTATCGTATTAAAGATGATAAGCATCGAAATTGCGACGAATACTAGAGTTGCTACTAACCCCGCTTGTTCAGCAGTTGACGCCCAACTACTAATTGTCGAGATAGCATCGCGTCTCTCACTTGGTAGTTTGGTTGTGATATTTTGGCTAAGATTATCCTTAAAATCCTGATCGTCTGATAACATTTTCTCTATAGCACTTAGATCATTTGGGTCAATTACATTCACATCAAATTTTGCTGGTAGATCAGCTTCAGCCAGCGTGAGCAACTGTTCGGTGTCATTTGAATCGATATTATTTTTCGCTATATAGTCTTTTCTTGCTTGGGCGCTTGATACAAAAGTTACTTGGCGAATATTCTGGTCACTCATAAGTTTTGCTCGAAGTTTTTCTACATCGTCCTGAGAAATGTCGCTACGAAGAAAGATCGGTATATTGATATTCTGGCGTAGTTCAGCCACGGTATCGATAAGCATGTTACGAGAGACAATGGTCGTGAAGACAATGAGTAGTGTAATCGTCATAACCGCTGTCGCGGCTGTGGTCAACCACGCATTGCGCGTAAAATTGTTCACGCCATAGCGCATCATCCGCAGCCAAGTCAGATACCTCCGCCGCACGGCCTTATTTTCACGAATCTTCGTCCGCTGCTGTTTGGTCGTGTTAGGCATATGGCTCCTTAAGCTGGAATGAAATGGTTGTAGGAGATGTCATGCAAGGCACACATGAAGCGCGGAGCGAGCTATACAAAGAGGTACAGTGAGCGATAACTGGAGATTGTAGCGACGCACTGCGCTGCGCGGGCATGGTTTTCATTGTTTGTAACTCCCCGTCGCCTGATCTGAGGTAATCTTACCATGATCGAGCGTAATCACACGACGCTTGAGCTTGTTGACGATCTCAACGTTGTGCGTCGTCAGCAACACAGTCGTGCCATAGCGGTTGATCTTCTCAAGGAGACGCACGATATCCCATGAGTGTTTTGGATCGAGATTGCCTGTTGGCTCATCAGCGATCAGTATCTTTGGCTGGCGCACGACAGCTCGAGCTATTGCCACCCGCTGTCGCTCGCCGCCTGAGAGTTCACGCGGATAATTGTTTTCTTTGCCGCTCAGGCCAACCAGCTCGATAACTTTGGGTACCGTCGTCTTGATCTCGCGGTTGGTCATACCAGCAATCTCGAGCGCAAAGGCGATATTTTCAAACACCGTCCGCTGTGGCAACAATTTAAAATCTTGGAAAACGACGCCGATCTTGCGTCGCAGCAACGGCACGTGTTTGTCCTTCAACGTGTCATAGTCAATACCGCCAACAACAATCTTGCCGCTGGTCGGTTTTTCCTCTCGAGTCAACAGTTTGAGCAACGTGCTCTTGCCCGCTCCACTCGTGCCAACCAATATCACAAACTCGTTGGGTTCGATATGTAAACTAATCCGGCTAAGCGCCGGTTCCCCGTCCTTACCATAGGCCTTTGATACGCGGTCAAGTAAGATCATCGTTTGTAATTATAACATATTCATTATCAGAAGCACCCAGTAGGTAAGATCCCTGAATTCTCATTCAAATCGCAACACCTAGAAATTGACAAAATATCATCAGTATGATATTGTTGAAATATGGTATTAGATCAAGATTCATCACGACAAAGATCAGAAACAGCAGTCACATCACTAAGTGAGGCCATACGTCAGAGTATAAGCGAAACTGATATCCAAGATGTACACGGACTTAGAGACAGCGAGTTGTCCCAGAATCCTTCGGGTACTCATGAGACGAGAGTTATGCAAGCTCTCGGAGACCACGATTATATCGTGATGCGCCGCTTGACAGAGAGGGTACGAAATGACCTGCTATCCAGTTCTTTGCCAATTCAAGTATCTCCAACCCTTTTCGAGACTTTTAATGGTATGTTTGCACCCGAAAGTGCCTCTGCAGCCTTAGAAAAATTTACCGGACTCATAGAGATTGATAATACGATAGCTAGTCTCTTTGCTAAAACCGTTGCGGGCCTACCTCCTCTCAGCACAAGAAAGAAAGTTATCGCATCCATGACATTTGGCATAAAAGAGCCGTCACTTCTCACGCCAGTCGCAGACTACGAATCATTCACTCATGGCGACTCACCTGACGCTAGAACGAGGCTAATTGCTGCAGTGAGCGACACACTTAAAGCTGAAAAACCTATCCTCGGCAAAGATCGTGATGTAGTAATATCGAGACTATTAGAGAGTATCGGTACAGGCAATACTAAACTGGACGTAATCAACCAGGCACGTCTGTTGGCGACTGTTAGACACTATTATGAAACAAATAACATACCCGACTCTTTGGTCAAGGATACAAAACATCACTATTCAAAGGCTCCTAAAACAGTACTCATGCAAACATTGCGAAGTGTCGCACCCAATAATAACAACTGTCAAATCATGTACGAATTTCTCTTAGAGCGTGCCGAGACGACCGCCCGAGGAGAGTACAATACCTACCTTCCTGTGAGTCAAGTTGAGCAGAATGTCCCCATGTCTGCACTCCTGGAACTTGCCGATCATTTGGCTCCACAACTTGGTAAGGAAAAAATCGGTGCACGTGGAGATTTATCATACCCAGACGCAATTGAACTGATAGCGACAGCGATTCTTAAGACTTTTTCTCACGAAAAATCGTCGGAAGACGCTGCTAGACTAGACCTCGTAGTAGCTTGTATAGAACTTCTATGTATGCGTCAACGTCAGTATATGGCAAGTAGACAATTACTCGAAATCGGCTCAACTGCCATGAAAAATGGTCCTTCAAACAACGGTACCGTCCCTGGAATAAGAGGTCACGAACACGATTACTGGAATCGCAGTAGCCCTGGCTACGGCAAAATCAGTTAGAACCCTGTTTTACGGGGTTAGACACTGATAAAATGATTATATTGACTAGCATGATGCACCTAACTATATAGTAGCGGGCAGAATATGCTCTAGCCACGCTTCGATAAATCCATCAATTTTGCCGTCAAGAACCGCGGCGGTATCTTTGTCTTCATGTTTGGTGCGGGTATCTTTGACCTGTTGGTATGGGTGTAGCACGTAGTTGCGGATTTGCGCGCCCCAGCTGGCTGATTCTCCAGCCTGGAGGTCGGATAATTTCTCAGCATGTTGTTCGAGCTGCATGGCAGCGAGTTTGCCGCGCAGTATTTTCATGGCGGTCTCACGATTTTGCAGCTGTGAGCGTTCGTTTTGGATAGCGACGACGATGCCAGTTGGCAGATGCGTCACCCGCACGGCGCTGTCGGTCGTGTTGACCGATTGCCCACCGTGGCCGCCGGCGCGGTAGACATCGATCTTGAGGTCTTTGTCGTCGATGACGACTTCGTCGGGTGTGTCGATCTCGGGCATGATCTCGACAAGGGCAAAGCTGGTCTGACGGAGATTGTCTGAGTTAAATGGGCTGAGACGCACCAGCCGATGCACGCCGTGCTCAGACTGTAATTTGCCGTAGGCATACGGACCAGCGAAACTGTACGTGGCTGATTTGATACCGGCTTCTTCACCCGGACTTCGTTCGATGAGCTCTGTTTTGAAGCCATGTTTTTCGCCCCATCGCAGGTACATGCGCTCCAACATCTCACACCAATCCTGCGCATCGGTGCCGCCCACGCCGGCACTGAGCTTGACGATTGCATGGTGGTCATCGTACTCCCCACGAAACAATAAATCCTTTTTGAGCCGCGTGAGCTCTGTTTCCATAGCGGTCAGTTGTTCGCCAAACTCGCGCACCATCGAATCATCACCAATCGCCATCAGCTCTTGTATATCGGTACTCTGCGCGCGAAGTGTTTGCCACGGCTCAATCTGCGCCCTCAGACTCGCTGCTTGTTTGCTGAGCATCTGGGCCCGCTCAAGGTTGCTCCAGACATCGCTCTCGGCCAGTTGCTCGTCGATATGCGCCAACTCTTCGGCCTTGGCAGCAATGTTTAATTGCAAAAACGCCTCGTCGATCGAAGTTTTGAGTTCACCTGCCCGTTTAACTAAAGGTTGCATAGGGATTAGTATATGGTATTTGGTAGTTGGTAGATAGTAGGTGAACCGGCAACGCCCCGCTTTCGTTTTTTTAAGATATACTGTACGAGTACGTATGAAAATCGGCATATTCGACAGCGGTATTGGCGGCGAAGCAGTAGCACGTGATCTGAAAGTGCATTTTCCCGAGGCAACAATTGTATCGGTGAGTGACCGTGCCAATCTGCCATATGGCTCAAAAACACCCGAGCACATCATAGCGCTAACTGACGCGGCGCTACAGCCACTATTCGTCGCACGGTGTGATGTCATCGTCATAGCCTGCAACACCGCCACAACCAACGCACTGCCAGCACTACGCCAGCGCTATCCAAGCCAGCAGTTTATTGGCATCGAACCTATGGTCAAGACTGCCGCTTCACTCACCAAGACTCACACTATCGCCGTGTGCGCCACACCCGCAACATTGGCAAGTGACCGCTACCATTCCCTGAAGGCTGAATACGCTCACGCGTTGACCGTTTGCGAACCTGATTGTTCATCATGGGCATCGATGATCGAAAACAATACGGTAAACGAGGCAATTATTCACTCAACGATAGAGTCAGTGATAGCAGAGGGAGCCGATGTAATAGTACTTGGTTGCACGCATTATCATTGGATAAAATCACTGATTGAGTCGATTGCTGACAACCACGCATGCGTCATAGAACCAACAGACTCGATCGCGAGACGTATTACGCAGCTAGTCGGTTGACGGCTGCGACAAACTGGTCGCCGCGATCGCTATAGTTTTTGAACATGTCAAAGCTAGCGCTCGCGGGACTAAGTATGACAACCGAACCAGGATCAGCAATTGATTGACAGGCAGACACAATTTCGGACATACCGCCGGCTGGCTCTATCACCTCCACGCCACTATTACGACACATTTCGGCGATAGGCTTGCCAGTCTCGCCAATCGCAACGACTTTCGTGTCTCGCTGTTTGCATTCTCGAACTATGTCGTCGTACTCCGACCCCTTTTTTGAGCCTCCGAGGATAATAATCTTTGGCTCGTCAAATGATTGTAATGCGGCGCGGGCTGACCCAGGTGTAGTTGCGATACTGTCATCATAATACTTCACCCCATCGACCTCACGAACAAATTTGAGACGATGCGGTAAACCTTCGAAGACCCGCAGACCCTTGGCGATAGCTTGTTTATCGAGGGTAAAGACACGGGCAGCTGAGATGGCGGCACAAGCATTTTCGACATTGTGCGCACCAGGTAGACTAAGCTCACGTAGTTTACAAATCGTCTCGCCTTCGACGCAAAAATCATCACCTTCAACATAGACACCGTCGGCATCACGGGCATTGTAGCGTGTACGATCACCCAAAACCGAACTTTTCGCAATTTGCTCACTCCATTTGTTCGACGGATGGTAAAAACACACATCATTCGCCGTCTGGTTGCGACGAATGTTACTCTTGGCGCGGATATAGTCTTTGAAATCGGCATGGACATCGAGATGATCAGGCTCGATCATGAGCACCACTGCGACGTGTGGGCTGCGCTCGAGATCCCACAGCTGAAAACTGCTGAGTTCGAAAACCACGATATCGTCAGCCGTGATACGCGGCAGCACATCGAGGGGAGGCTGTCCGATATTGCCCACTAAGTGTACAGTGTGTCCGGCTGCTCTCAATATGCTGGTAATCAGACTACTAGTCGTCCCCTTGCCTTTGGTACCGGTCACGCCGATGATGGGTGCGGGACACCTTTTGAAAAATTCATTGGTACTCGACCATATACGGCCATCGGTCACGATAAAATGCGGTGGCAGGCTCGCTGTCCGCACGACGAGGTCAAAATCATGCAATGTTCGAAATACCCTCTCGCCGAGGATCGTTGTGGCGCCTTCAGGAATCGGCTTCGCGGGCACCTCAGCTTCATCGACAATTGTGACATCGTCGCCTCGCGCCTGCCAATAGCGGTAGTTCGATTCACCTTCAAGACCATAACCTGCAATTGCGACCTTCATGTCTTAAGTATGCAGTATGGGATATGAAATACGCAATAAGTCGAGGGCAGATTGATCATTGATCATTTAGCATTGATCATTAATTTTTCATTGATCATTTTTCATTTGTAGCCACAACGTTCAAAGATAAACGATCAACCAATGATCAAAGATCGACGTTCAACGATCAATGTATTTTCTATTTCTCAAACAACGGTACAAGTTTTTCATGCAAGCTATCGACAAATGCTTTGTCGACATTGCCGATACCACCAAGTAGCCAGCAGTCGGCGTTGATGAACTCGCGAGCGGTTTCGACGATACGATCACGCGTGACGGCTTCGATCTCGCTTGGCCGGACATCATAATCATTGATACGGCCGTCAAAGAAATAGCGGTCGGCGTACCAATTGTTGATTTGGCCGGCGGTTTGCGCGCCCATTTGGTGACGGCCGAGAGCGTATTGGCGTGCAGCCTCGACTTCTTCGTCAGTTATCTCGCCATTTATGACAGCGCGAACTTCACGGGCGATGAGTTCAAATAATTCTGGTGCTGATTCGGGATCAAGCTCAGTACCAAAATCCCACGTGCTGTTGTGCTCGTTGGCGCTGGCGTTGCTCCACATGCCGTACGCAAGGCCTTTTTTGCGGGCACCACCAAATATGCGAGAACGAAATGTGCCATTCAATATGTGGTCGGCAAATTGCATAGCATCGATCTCGGCATCACTCAGACGGCGTGGCACAACCATACTGAGGCCAAAGGTAAAATTGGTTGCCTCTTTGCGCTTAATCAGTAGTGGATCAGCCCGGTGCAGTTCATCGACTGGCACACTGAGCCGCTCACCCTCGGGTAATTCCCACGAGCTCAGCATATCTTTGATCTGCTGTTCACGACCATGAATATGGCCTGCGATGACAAACCGCATATTTGCGAGCGTGTGTGTACGGCGATAATGCTCGCGAATGTCAGCCACGGTGACATTGCCGATCGTCTTGATACGCTCCTGCCACGTCAAGATATCTTCACCAAGCACTTGACCCATCTTTGACCATAGCACCCACATATGATTGTTGAGATAACCATTGAGCTCGTTGCGGACATTGCCCGCCTCACTCTTCAGCTCTTCCTCGATAAATCGCGGCTTCGTGATGCTCAGCTGCTGCAGTTCCAATATGCGATCCCATTCAAAATCAGCACAATCCGTCATATATACCATGCTGTAATCAGCTGTCGTGGCATTAAAATACGCACCGTTTTTAGTAAATTCTGCATCGTATTCGGCAGCATCTTTGAACCGAGCATTGGCACCAAACGCCATGTGCTCCATGATATGCGCCGTCTCTTCGATCGACTTGTCACGAACATAACGCGTGCCGGCCCGAAATTGCACGCGAGTACTCATGACCTGCGCACCTGGGACATGGATGAGTAACCCACGAGCACCGCTGCGCAACTCAACTTCAGTGACGATATGCTTCATCGCTGCACCTCGCCTGAGACAGAAGGAAGAAAGGATGTTGAGGAAAAGAGACTAACGCCAGCCTCGGGTGACGCGAGTCGGGGCTGCCCCAAAATTATTTTTCGGGTAGCTGCCGAAAAAAATTTAGGGGCGGAACGAGTGGCAGGAGCCGAGGAGAAGGAGCGCATAAACAAAATTTGCCTCGCAAATTTTGGGAAGCGACTGTCGTGATGCCGCATCATCTATCGTCGCTTCCTGCTCGCTCGGGCAGTTTTACGTTTTTTCTTGGCGGATTTTTTGCGGTCGGCTTTGACTTTGGCGGCCGCATCTTTTTTTACTTTGAAATCTTCGTCGGTTTTGTGCGTCTCGGCGCTGCCCAGTTCGTTGACGCCTTGCTCAATCGCACTTGACGCTGCTTTGGTCAACTCGGATTCGTAAACATCATCTTCGAGTTTGGCCGGACGCAGTTCTTGCTTTTTGACGTGGAAAATCGTGCGTAGCACTTCGTCGCGAAGCGTGCGCTGCAAGCTCTCAAACATTTTTTGTGATTCTGAACGATACTCGACGAGCGGGTCGCGCTGACCGACACTACGCCAGTGTATGCCTTCACGAAGATGTTGCATGTTTTCAAGGTGCTGCATCCACAACACATCGAGTACCTGCAAGTAGACATCGCGTTCGAGACCACGCATCAAGTCTTCGCCGAGATCTTTTTCGCGAGATTTGTAAAATTTTTCGGCAGCAGCCTGTGCCATCTTGGTACGAGGACGATCTTTTTTCTCGGCACCGATCTTCTCAATTTCACTTGTCTTTACTGGTATGATCGTCTCAAACTCTTCGACGAATTTCGGATTGTTCTTACTCGGTAACAGTGTTAGATCACGAACTTTTTCAGTCAGAAGCCGTGTGATTTCATCGCGAATATCTGCACCCTCAAGTATCTGGCGACGAATCTTGTAGACAACTTTGCGATGACGATTGATGACATTGTCGTACTGCACGACGTTTTTACGCGTATCGTAGTTGTAACCCTCGACGCGTTTTTGGGCCGATTCAAGCGTCTTACTGACCGCGCGATTTTCAATCGGCATGTCTTCCTCGACACCTAGCCGATCCATGAGAGCAGCGATGCGCTCACCCTGAAAAATCCGCATCAAATCATCCTCAGTACTCACGTAAAACTGCGTGCTGCCCGGATCACCCTGGCGACCACCGCGACCACGGAGCTGATTGTCGATACGACGCGCTTCGTGTCGTTCCGACCCGAGCACTGCCAGACCACCAGCTTCTTTGACGCCAGGACCCAGCACGATGTCAGTACCACGACCGGCGATATTTGTCGCCAGTGTCACTGCCCCGGCCTTGCCTGCTTCAGCCACAATCGCTGCCTCGCGCTCGTTGTTTTTGGCGTTCAGTAGTTCATGTTTGATGCCAGCTTTGGTTAGCGCCTTGCTGATCAGCTCGTTTTTCGCAATACTCGCACTTCCGATCAAGACTGGACGACCTTGTTGCTGCAATTCTTTAACATCGGCCACCAAAGCTTTAATCTTGCCTGTCTCACTCTTAAATATCTTGTCGACGTGGTCTTTGCGGACAAGCGGACGGTTTGGTGGGATCTGGATAACATCGAGTCCATAAATCTGTTGGAACTCCTCAGCTTCCGTGAAAGCCGTACCGGTCATACCACTCAGCTTGGTGTAAAGGCGAAAATAGTTCTGAAATGAAATCGTCGCCAGCGTCTGACTCTCTTCGCGAACTTGGACGGATTCCTTGGCCTCAATTGCTTGGTGCAATCCTTCGTTGTAGCGACGACCATGCATGAGCCGCCCGGTAAATTCATCGACGATGATCACCTCACCATCGGTCGTCACGACATAATCTTTGTCGCGGCGGAACAGCGCCTGGGCACGCAAGGCTTGATCCATATGGTAGACCGAGCGGACGTGATCGGGGCTATAGAGGTTTTTGACGCCAAGTAGTTTTTGAACTTTTTCGACACCCTCATCAGTCAGGCTGACTGAACGACGTTTTTCATCGAGTATGTAGTGATCGGGCTTGAGACTGGCCGCAACCTTACTAAAACGGATATATTGCTCGGGGTTTTCGCTGGCCGGTGCGCTGATAATCAACGGTGTGCGTGCTTCGTCGATCAAGATCGAGTCAACCTCGTCAACGATAGCAAAGTTGAGTTCTCGCTGACGCAGCAAATCCGTCTCATTGACCATGTTGTCGCGGAGGTAGTCAAAGCCAAATTCGTTGTTCGTACCATAGGTGATGTCGGCAGCGTACGCTTCCTTGCGAGTGCAAGGGCGCAGTTTTTTCATGCGTGGGTCGGTATGATCGGGATTGTCGTGCTTGCCATCGTACAAAAATGATTGGTCGTTGATGATACAGCCCGTTGAGAGACCAAGAGCATCGTAGAGTTCGCCCATCCAGCCACAGTCACGCTGCGCGAGGTAATCATTGACCGTCACGACATGCACACCCTTCTCGGACAATGCATTGAGATAGACGGGAGCTGTGGCCATGAGTGTCTTACCTTCACCGGTTTTCATCTCCGCGACATTGCCTTCATGCAAGGCGATACCCGCCACGAGCTGTACGTCGTAGTGACGCTGACCAAGCACGCGGTCACTCATCTCACGCACCAGCGCAAACGCATCGGGCAAGATAGTGTCGAGAGTCGTACTCTTCTTTTTAAGCCGATCCTTGAGCACCTCAGTCTGCTTCTTGAGGTCGGTTTTGTTCATATCGTGGTACTTTTCGGCCAGCGCATTGACCGCTGCGACGCGCTTCGTCAATCGTTTGATAGTTCGTGCCTGCGGGTCACCGAACAGCTTGGTGAGAGCCTGTTTCATATCTGTATTACCTCTCTATTAGGAATCAATTTCTCTTGCTAATAGTATAGCGTCAATCAGAGAGAATACCAAGGATATTGATCATTTTTCATTGAACATTGATCGTTAGTTTTCCATTGATCTTTTATCTTTGCAGCTACATAAATACATCAAGGACAAATGATCAACCAGTGATCAAAGATCAACGTTCAACGATCACCATTTTAGGCCTCAACCGGTTCAGTCGACAGTCGGACGCGTTCTTTCAGGGATCGCAAGAGACGTTGGGCGCGGCCACCACGAAAGGCATGCTCATCGTGGTATTTCTTGAGTTGGGTGGTCAATTTCGCCTCGACGATGTCAACCGCAGCCAACATATTGAGCGTACTGTCTTTGGCGTTGATCTTGCGTTGCGGCACAGTCATCACTATGTCGCACTCATACTTGTTGCCTTTGGCGCGATTGACTTCTTTGAGAACCACCTCAACTTTCGCACTCTTGCGAGCATGGCGTGGCAAAAATCGGTCAAGCCGTCCGATCTTTTTCATGACGTATTTTTTCGTCACCTCATCCACAGAATAGCGTACTCCGGTTATATCGATATGTGTGATCATACTGACCTCCTTTCGATGCCGCTAGCCTAGCGACTTAACCGTGTTGGTACCTGTTATTATACCGCAACAAACGACAAACGACAAAGCCATTGTAAAATCTTTTGACTTTTTAAGACGATCGTCTTAAAAAGTCAACAACTCTAAATTTTAACTCTTACAAATATCATTTCATGTTCATAGTCAGTGGGATTGTATATCTTGTGCAGAGTGTTGGCTGGAAATATAAACACATCACCGGCCGCGTATGGATATACTCCGTCCTCGTCATGGACTTCGCCCTCGCCCTTTACAACCACCATAATTTCCTCGATATCCGTATGGTCATGCCAATCATACATCCGACCTGCCGGAATCCAACCGTGAGTCATGGCCTCGAAATGCGTACTCGCCAGATGTTCCGGCGCTGCATAGACTTTCCGCGATCCGCTCCCGCCGTGAGCAGGCTCTTTTGTGATACCGCTTGCTGAACGTTTAACGATCTTCATATCCGTCATTTTACCAAATCTTAATTCCATTTCATATTACGCCTGACAAAGCGAGGACCAAGCGAAGCGATCCCGCAGCTTTCAGCGAATATATTTATGCTGCTTCTTGGCGCGCGGAAGCCGTTGTCGAGTGATTCGTAGTAGGACGTACAGAGTCTACCCCGACCGCTTGTGATATATGCGTAAAACCATCGTGTTCGAGTAGTTCGATAAGGCCGTGGGTGATCTCGCCGATGAGTTGCGGGCCCTCAAATATCATACCGGTGATGAGCTCGACGAGGCTAGCGCCAGCGCGAATCTTGGCGTAGGCGTCCTCGGCCGAAAAAATCCCGCCGACGCCGATAATAATCAGTCGTTCGCCATAGTGCTGGTAGGTTTTGCGGATAAGTTCAGTCGAGATATCGCGTGTCGGTAGACCACTGAGACTTCCCTTCGTGTCATCGTCGAGTTCATCGTCAAGCTGAGCTTGGTGCCGATCTTTGAGTAGATTGCCAATCGTCACGCCCGCGACATCATGACGAGCGATCACATCGAGCAATGCCGATGTATGCACCCAACTAAGGCTAATCGGCATCTTCACGACCATCGGCCGCGTCAACTTCAGCTGATCAATCCGGTGCAATAGCTCGTCTAGGCGGCCAGCGTCCGTAAACGGCTCACCGCCGTAGGCATTGGGACACGAGATGTTGAGCTCATACAACGCGATATGCGAACTCAGCTCAAGCTGTGTCAGGCTGGCGCAATAGTCGTCGATCGCCACGTCGTCGACGGCCGTAAATTCAGCGTTGGTCTTGGCAACGCTGAGCACCAGCGGAAAATCGGCACATAACCGCCGCGGATACGACGCAATAGTCTCGACGATACGCTTTACGCCAACATTGGGCAGGCCAGCGTGTACCACCAGTGACTTGCTGCGCGGCAGTCGATGAAACCACGGCCGCGGATTGCCGTCACAGGCCACCGCCGTCACTGACCCGCCCGTCATGAAGCCAAAACCAATCGACTTCATAAGCGGAGCGAGCTCGATGTTTTTATCGAACCCGGCCGCCAACCCCACAGGATTACGAAACGACACCCCCATGAGCGTTTGTCGCAGATACTTACTATTGTGATATGCCCACGACCGCGGGATCGAGCGTACTCCTAGCATGTGCGGCACTAGTTTTCCCAGGCGTACGATATCGGCATGCACCGCGTCCGGATGTCGGCGAAATAGCAGCGGTTTAACCACATGACGATAGCCAGCCCGTGTAACCGTTCGGGTCAACCTACCCATACTATGATTGCGGCAGCACCACGCCAAGCTGCTTAGCAGTCGCCTGTAATTCACGGTGCATGATAAGCAATTTTTGATCAGGCGGCAGGGTTGCAAATTTTTTGTCCACCAGTGAAGTGTTATCGCGCCCTGATATCATTTTATACAATTCCTTGATGTCGTTTTCGAGTGCTTCGAGCCGACCCTCGATCGTCATCTGATGAGCTCTGATCTGACGCAACTCCTCCCTGATCTCACGAAATTGGCTATCGTGATCGTCAAACCGCTTGTCATGCTCATCAAACCGCTTGTCGTGATCGTCAAACCGCTTGTCATGCTCGTCAAAGCGAGGCAGCACAACGTCTTCAAGCGCCTCGATAATCGTGCCGCGAATCCATGTCTTGTCGTCGGTTGTGAGTCCCATAGTACCCTAAAGTATACTCCGTTTTAGATCGTTTTGCGACCACCCATGTATGGCTGTAGCACATCAGGCACCATAACATTTCCATCAGCAGTCTGATAATTTTCAATAATTGCCACAAGACAACGACCGAGTGCAAAAGCCGTTGCATCATTGGTGTGCACTAATTCCACACCATCGGCCATACGCACCCGAGTGTGCAATCGTCGCGCCTGATAATCTGTCATATAATCCGCAGTGTGGGTCTCACGATACTTGCCCTGACCAGGCAACCATGCTTCCATATCGACACCGCGTGCGTTTGGCTTGCCAATGTCGGCAGTGCATTTCATCAGCACGTGATACGGTAGCTTCAATTCCTGCAATAGGTATTCTTGGATAGCGATAAAAAACAAGTGCTCATCATAACTTGTCTCGGCCGTGGTAAAGCTCTCCATCTCGAGCTTGTCAAACTGATGCATACGTATGAGACCTTCCATGTCCTTGCCATACGTACCAGCTTCTTTGCGAAAACTAGTGGCAAATCCCAAATATCGTAGCGGTAAGCGCTCGGCATCAAATATCTCACCGGCATGCATACTACCAAGCACGTGTTCAGCACTGCCCTGCAACCACAATTCTTCACCCTCAATTTTATAGCGATCATCACTCGGCTGAAGTCGATCCATTTGGTCGTATGGCTCCGTGCGAATCATCAATGGTGGCAATACCGGCACAAATGGCCGCGGGCTGACATTCAGCCCATTTGCCTTTATCACCTCTGTCAGTTTCACCTCATTGGTCAATGTATTCATAACCCACTGGATAATCGCCTGTTGTAGCAATACAAGGTCTCCCATGATGTATGCGAATCGCGCACCCGCAACATTGGCGGCACGTTCTTTGTCAAGCCAACCTTTGGCTTCGGCGATCTCATAGTGGTTTTTCGGCGTAAAATCAAAAGTCGGTTTACCACCAACGACTTTCACTTCGACGTTTTCATCCTCGCTCTTACCCAATGGCACATCGTCATGTGGCATATTGGGAACTTTTTTAAGGAGCTCTATAAATCGGCTATCAACTTCTGTGAGCTGCGCCTCTTCGCCGGCAAGCTCGAGTTTGATCTGCTTCCCCTCATCTATCACGGCCTGGTCAGGCTTGCCACCCGCCTGTCCGCCCTGTCGGCCAGACAGGCGGGTCATACGCGCCGAGTTTTCATTGCGCCGCGCCCTCAGCTCATCGACACGCGCCATGAGTTCACGACGACGATCATCGAGCTCAAGCAATTTTTTAATATCGACAGCGTAACCTTTGTGCGTCGCACTTTCCTGTACGCGATCAGCATTGTCTCGAATAAAACGAATATCTAACATATGACTTTAGTATACACCTACTCCGTCCGTAGTGCATCGATCGGGTCGAGGCGGGCGGCCTTGCGAGCCGGAAACCAACCGGCAATCATAGCGATCAGCATGAGGCCGATCACGAGACCAACGATTGGCAGCAGTTCAAAAACCAAGATACGATTGTCGCCGATGGTCAAAAATTCTGATATCCACGGATTGAGCGCAGTGCCAACCGCCCAAGCAATCGCCGAGCCAAGTACACCGCCAAACAGGCCGATCCAGGCCGCTTCGTACTGGAACATCCGTGAGACATGCCGGCCGCGCATACCGAGGGCTTTCATGAGACCGATCTCGCGGGTGCGCTCGAGCACACTGATGTACTGCGTATTGATAATGCCAAACACGCTAGCGATCAGAGCGAGTACGCCGAAGACGACGACGATGCCTTGTAGGGTATTGACGATCGTAAACAACAAATCTTGTAAGTCTTGAGCGGTGCGCGCTTCGATGTCGAGCTTACCAATTGCGGCTTTTACATCGGTCGGTTTGGCGCTAGCGTCAACCATGACAGTAGCAGTGACGTATTTCTGGTATTGGTCTGTCCCTTCGGTAATATAATCCGCTAGTGTACGTGCGGCACTGTCAGATATAAATAACGCGGCACTGGCTGAAAACGTCGTGGATGATTTGGCGCTGACGGCGCGGATGGTAAATGTTTCATCCTTCGCTTCACGTGTCACGAGCTGCTGAACCGCCCTGGTGCCACCTCGTAGAAATGCCTCTTGTATCTCAGTATCATTTGGTGCAGCCGAGGCTTTGATGACATGGAGCGTCACTTTCTTACCTATCAGCTCGGCTGGTTTTTTACCCAATGTCTCAGCGTACGACTCAGGTATGATCACGTCACGTTCGCCAATTTGCGTGCCAAGCACTGGTAATGATCCGGCTGCGGTATCGGCTCGGACACTTGAGTCATAGGCGGTGACATCGCTTGTGTAACGCATGTCGCGGCCCTCAAACTGAACATACTGAGCATTGACAAGATAGGTCGGCGTCACGGTGCGAACACCGCTCACTTTGCGCAGCGCATCGATATCGGCTTGCGACAGCGTCTTAAATGTCGTACCGCCAAATCGCGTCGCACCTTCGCTGTATTCTTTCAGCCCACTATTTGGACCGCCGCCGCCAAACAGATCCTTATCTTTGGCAACAAACACACTCTGCGGGTCGACGTTACTCTTGATCAATTTATCAGCGTATTGGCGAGCACCAGTACCAGCGGCCAGTGCAGCCGTCAGCGTAAACGCCCCGACAGCGATCGCCAGACTGGTCAGTACTGTCCGGCCTTTGGCATTGCCAAGGCTTCGTGCAGCGCGGCGCACCGAATCAATGATTATCATGCTTTGCCGCCCTTTCGTTTGGTGATCGACGTGACCTGTCCGTCTTTCATATGTATCTGCATATCGCATTTGGCCGCCAGCTCGTCGTCGTGCGTCACAATGACCAGCGTACTACCGAGCTTACGATTAAAGTCAAAGAGTAATTTCTCGATCTTCTCACCGGTCACGCTATCAAGGTTACCAGTCGGCTCATCGGCAAAGATAATCTTCGGCATATTGACGATAGCCCGCGCAATCGCCAGCCGTTGCTTCTGACCACCCGACAAATTCTTGGCTTTCTGGTCAATCTTGTCAGCGAGCTCAACCTGGGTCAGAGCGGCGTGCACACGCTTCTTGCGTTTGGCACCACTGATATGCGCAATCTCAAGTGGCAACGCAACATTGTGATAACACGACTCATTGGCTTGTACGAAAAATGCCTGAAAGATAAAACCGATCTTCTCCGCGCGAAACCGATCAAGCGCCTTGCGCTTCATGGCCGATATATCTTCGCCATCCACCACAACCGCACCATGACTCGGATGATCAAGCCCACTCATGATATGCATCAGTGTGCTTTTGCCCGAACCAGATTTGCCAACAATCGCCACACTCGCACCATCAGGTACAACAAACGTCACCTTCTCGAGGGCAGTAAAAATCTGATCCTTCTTGCCATACACTTTGCCGACTTCAACAACATCAATCATCATCTTAGATTATACTCTTACTTCATGACATATAAAACTTGTGTTTGATGGACATAAAATGATATAGTGTACTTGAAATACTAGGAACAAAAACGTGAGAAAACTTTTTCCCAAAATCTGGCGTCCAGTCTCTATATCAATACTAGTTGTATGTGTTACATTGCCCACAATGGCGTATTCAGCCGATTCAACGATTCAACTTAATGTCACCGGTCCGTTCGTTGACTTGTGCCCCAATATTGGCGGTATACAGGCTAGTATACCGCCCTCTATGGTCCTTGACACCAACGGAGATTGTGTACCTGCGCCACCTGACGTGTGCCCGAACATCCCTGGTATTCAAGCGGCGATACCAAATGGTATGGTAATAAATGGCATCGGAGATTGCATATCACCTCCGCAGGACCCAGTTGATCTATGTGCAAACATAACCGGAATTCAAGCTACATTACCCATGAACCACTTTAGAGACACTTCGGGTAATTGCTACGTTCAACCTGCACTACCTACACAACAGATAGATGTCTGTCCCAACATTATTGGTTTGCAAGTATCAGTTCCTGATGGTATGGCACTCGACCTAGGGAACAATTGTACGTCCATTCCGCCCGACATATGCCCTAATATCCCCGGCCGTCAAGAATTCATTCCGCTCGGTATGGACCTGACAAATAATATCTGTTTGACGCCACAAGGCCAAACATCACCGTCACCCCCACAAGGGGCGCCCAAAACAACTACCAGACGTGATATTAAAAACATTCCAGATATTTTCGATCCAATGATACAACCACTCATCGATCTCGTGCCTGACTCCATCAAAAAATTTGTCAGAACCGTACCTATTAACGTAGCACGGTCATTCCCATATTACATTTTTGCAACCATGGGTCTTATAGCCATCATCATGACTGTGCAGGCTCTGCGCGAAGCACACATGGCACATTTTTTTTTAGGTGTCATGAAACGACGACGTGACATAGCCGAACAAAAAGACAATTTTGTTGCACTCGCGTCACACTATCTACTGACGCCGCTTACACTTATGCATAACGGTATTGATATGGTAATCTCATTGAACGAGCTGCCGGCGCAAGTATTAATAGGGCTTCGCAGTGCCGTCGAACGTCTCCATCAAGACATTAAACGTATCTTGGAGGAAATCGATAATAACGTCGCACTCCAAAAAATTGATTCACCCGTAATGGTCAGCGAAAGACCGCGGGTACTTCGATCGATATATTTCTGGTTACCACTCGTTAGCTCAATCGCTTTAACATTATTGGGGAATTTCCTACTTGGTGTAGTTGCAGATGTTGATCTAGGGGTAACAAATCTGTGGGTACAAACATTCGTGTTTGTACTAGTCATGTACCTTTTATACCTTGCTCTTAGAAATCGATATTTGAACCGGCAGGAGAAACTGCGCAATCAGGAGCTATTAGAGTACGAGAACACGATTGATGAAGCTCGTAATCGATTCATCAAGCGTTCTACGACGGCTCTCAGCGGTGGACTCGGCAGTATCAAACGAAGTAAATCAGTAATAGCAGACTCTCCTTCTAGCCATTTTTTTGAAGAGGGCTTCGAGCGCTTTGAAGAAATATTGGTTAAATTCACACTACTATCAAAGCTTCAAGCTGGCGAAACATTACCGAATGAGAAGATTAATCTTCATGAAGTAATAGAAACTATACTTACAGCCTATCGAGATCAAATCGAACAGAAAAAACTCGTAGTAACAAACAATACAGAACCTAGCATTGTATTCGAACAAAACAAGCCATTATTTATGTTTGTTGCACGATCAGTCATAGATAACGCAATTAAGTTTTGCCGAGAAGGTGATGCTATCGATATAAAAAGTGGCTCAAGAGATAATAAGTTTAAACTTATTATTTCAGATAGTGGAATCGGTGTTCCAAAAGAGAAACTACCTCAGCTTTTCAAACCTTTTTCTCGCGCCACCTCGTCAATGCAGTTTGATTATGAGGGGCTAGGTTTTAGTCTGTTTCTCGATAAAATTATTATGGATTATATAGACGGAACAATCAGTGCAAAATCAATTGCCGATGAAGGCACGACAATTACCGTCAATTCTCTCGTTTCTGCACCTATTACACCAAATGCTTTATGAACACCATTAACCTGCAATTGTATACGGCTTCTTCGTAAACTGATGTCGCAGATTCATTACTTGTAGACCAACGCCGACAAATATCATGGCGAGGAACACGAGAACATTAAGCACTGGTATCACCAGCGCAACACCCAGCACAACCGATCCGACTAGGGCCACGAGCAATGCATTCGTTGCTCGTTTCCTCAAGACGGCCATACCAACATAGTACGCAAAGAAGACAGCCGCAAGTGCAACAAACAGGCTCCACGCGACCAGTATAACTAGCCCGGCAGGTATACCAACGATGGTCGTCATGAGGAGTACGGCCAGCATAGGTGTCAGCACGACTCCGGCAAAACCAGCTAGAAACGCCACAAGTACCGTCTTAAATGGCACTGCTGCTGCGTCGTGAACGTATTTTGGTACGACCAATGTCACGAGAAGAGCTAGTACGATAAGCGCCACAACCCCGCCTAGTAGTGCGATAAACGGATTGCTCGCACCCGACATACCTATATCTTCTTTCATCATACTGTAGCGAGTTTCGCCAACCACTACACCAGATGGAATAACACTCTCTGATTTACTCTCATAGACGACATTGCCACCGATCTTTGCATCGCTCGCAACCGTCAAGGTCTCTATCGAAGCGTTAACGTCACGGCCTACCATGCCACTAATTGTCGCGACACCGGCACCGACCAACATATCGCGCCCGACAGTACCATCAATTACCAATGTCGACGCAGCACCTGTTAGGTCTCCAGCAACAATCGCACCCTTGTTAAGATTGACCGCGCTACCGCCGACCGTTGCACTACCACCAACGCTACCCTTGAGTGTGACATTGCTGCCCGCCAAGCGCACATCGCCGTTCACCACGCCGCCGAGCGTGACGTTGCTCCCGGCACATATCACATCACCTTCAACGGTACCGTTGATGATGATATCGCTTCCCGCACAAAACAAATCTCCCTGAATTGTACCGTCTACCAAAACTGTCTTGCCAGCTAAGTAAGCTGAGCCATCAACAGTTTTATCAGCTGCTACCACAGCGTCACCTTGGTCATTTGCCACAAACAACCCAACCGCGCTTGCCTGGCTAGCGAAGAAACCACCGACCGCAAGCAAAGCGACCACGAACCCTATAATTGATTTTTTGACCATTTATACCCCCTCTGGTCTTACATTTATATCACTGAGCGTAAAGCCATATTGTTCGAGCGTATCGACGACATTTTCGGCGTCGCCATGTGTGTACTCATGCGCGAGGGCCTGTAAAAAATCCTCAACATTTTCGTACATCTGTCCATCGTACTCATAAACTGGGTCCATACACCTCTCCTGCTTATAGCACTATCATACACCCTAATTGAAATTTCTCACAAACAAGCGCATCATTGATGATGACACGTAATAAACGAGGAGGAATCATGGCAAAATTTGAAGTCTACCCAAGTAAAAACGGCTACCGCTGGCGGCTCAAAGCTGGCAATGGTGAAGTTGTCGCAACTGGCGAAGAGTACGCGAGCAAAGACGGTGCTATGCGCGGCTGCGAAGCCGTCGCTCGCGCAGCTGCCGACGCCGACATTGTTGAAGTCGACGAATAAAGACTTGCAACTGACTCATATAAACCGCTCGATTTCGGGCGGTTTATATGATTGTTTAGTAGATGATCATGCCGTCACTAACAATACGCCAAACGACGACCCCGCCACCTGAGAGTAGCGTCAGTACAAAAAGTATAGCAATCTTGTTTGCTTCTTGGGCGGTAAATTTTTGGCGAAAAAACATACCAGACATGACAACGAACATCCAGCTTGCAAACGTAGCGCCAAGTATCAGTAGACTAATGACGAGGGGATTGTCATACCATATATCACCACTTAGTGTCGCCTGGCCAATCAGAACTATAGCCATGAAGACCGCACATATCGCCGCCGCCGCCGCGCCGATCCCAGCGCAGATACTGAGAAAGTTCCGTATTGTCTGTAACCGTTCATTGGTAAACTCTCGCTCACTAAATTCGCGGATTGTACTTGCCGTAATCGGCTTGCCGCGTAGCTGTAGTTTTTGTCCTGCTGTTTCGGCAGGTGGTATCAGGAACCATAGCAGCCCGTAAACGAGTAGCGCCCAGCCAAACGAACCGACTGCTATCACCACAAAGATCACGCGAACTATCACGGGGTCGATTCTGAAGTAAACTGCTATACCACTCAGCACCCCACCAAGCAAGGCATTGTCCATATCGCGGTACAGCCGTCGATCGCGGAGCGTTTCGTCATCGGATGCAGCCGATACTGACTCGTCAGTGTCACCGTCGACAAAATCCTTCGGCTCGCCGAGATGCATACGGATATCAGCGACATCATCGCTTGTCACTACCCCACCAGCTGTAACACCTCGCTCGGCCAGGAGTTCTACAATGCGCGACTCAATATCAGCCATAACTTCTTCGTCGGTGTGTTTACTGAGCGCGTTTAGGTATTTTTCAAGCTCGTGCTTGGCATCTAACTCTATGTCGTACGCAACTTTCGCGAGGTGGATACGAGTAATTTCTTTCATATGTCTCCTTATAATTTAGCCAACGTTGTATTTAGTTTTGCTATCTTGCGCGAAGTCATTTTGGCGACCTCACGACCAGCCTCAGTCACTTCGTAATATTTACGAGGCGGACCTTGCTCACTCTCACGCCACTCATGACGCAATAAACCGTCACGCTGCAACCGACTAAGCAGCGGATATATCGTACCTTCAACCACCACCAACTCAGCATCGCGGAGTTTGCGAATGATATCGCTGGTGTAAACCGGCTCGTGTGAGCAGACCTTGAGCACACAGTACGCCAAAAATCCTTTGCGCAGTTGGACTGCAAGATTCTCAGCGTAACCTTCGCTATCGATCTTCTTATCTTCATCTGTCATAGTTCTATGTTATACAAGGTACTTATTGTTGTCAAGAGCATTTTATTGCGAAATTGGAGGCTATATAGGAGATTAGGTTTTTATCCGAAATCGTTTCCAGATCAGACCATCGAGCAGTAGATGGGAGAAATACCCTACCACCGCTGCGCCGTAGTATACGAGACTGATCGCAAGCACTTTTTCGTTGGCGAGGTACGGGACGAGGATGATCGGCAACGGCACGAGTATCATAGCCCATTTGCTATGAGTCCAGCCGCGGTGATGTGTGACGATCGGCAACATGGCAATGATCCCGAGGTACGCAGCAGCTTGCCATGCTCCGTTCCATATGAGCAGTACGTCCAGCGGAAACACGATCCAAAAAAATATATCTTGAGCTTTGCTGTTGGTATCGACATCGGGAAACAGCGCAAACAGCTGTGCGATCACGAAAACCGCAGCCAGCGCCTGCCAATTGTGCAATAGTCCCGCGTACTCTGCGAGCTGCGCGACAGGCACAAACATGAGCGCCCCAGCATACACCAGACCTGCTGCCACTCCCCCCGCCACATGCCCCCGATAATTCGCCATTACCAGCCCCCACCGCCTCCGCCGCCTCCGCCCCCGCCAGATGAGCCGCCACCCGACGAGCCACCAGATGATGAACTGGCCGATGACACGCTGTTGCTGGCCGACGACAAACCACTCATACCAGATGAAAACGCCGCCGCGTTAAATGCACCCGTACGTCCGACATACCAGTCAGGCTGTATACCGCTTGTTTCGTAGTACGAGCCGAGTTGTTTGTTCCATTGCTTCTCCTGCCCAAACAGCACGGCATAGGGCAGGACTCGCTCATAAAGCTTGATGAGCTGGGCCTGATCGGTTCCCTTTGCAACCGATGCAATCTTCTCTGCCCCTTCCGGACTTTGCAGCATCTTCAGCCGCTCAGCCTCGGCTACACCGATATACATCTTGAGACCCTTTAGGTAGCGCGTCAGCGCCAGACCGTCGTCGGTCAGTCGTATGACGATCAGCGACATGATAAACGCCACAAACGCCGCAATCGCCAGCCCAAATGACAACAGCACAACCGCGATGACAAGGATGATTTTTGCGACACGTCGCAACCATTTTTTTATCGTCTCGTCTTCAGACTTAAGGCCGTACTCACCTTTGATGAGTTTATCGAGGTCAGTATCATTATTTAGCGTCCGCCAATAGTAGGCTGTGTTGTTCTTAAGAGTTTTGAGGTTTATTCTTTGACCAATACTTGTCGGAGATTCGCCAAATGTATCTATCAAGATTTCTTTTTCTTCCCATTTGAGATCATCGATTAATTTGACAATCTCGATCTCGTATTCAGCTGGTCTAAACAGTGTCTTTTCTTTAACCTCATAGATCTTGATATAATGCCTCACCGCTAGATCCAATAATTGTGCTGTCATGACTGCATTGCGATAACCGCCAACCCGAGCCGATGTAGTCACGCTGACGTTTTTTGGCGGTAAGTATTCCGGAACGATTGTGCCAATTTCTTTCCGACGGCTAGTCAACGCACTCCATTTTACGATGAGCCACCCCACCAGAGCTACACCAAGAGCAATCGATGCCTGCTGCACTACGTTCCATACTAAAAACACCTGATACAACAATGATGGTTTGTATTCAGCAAAGGTTCCTTTAGCAAAACCCAGTGCCACCGTCATCCCACGGCCGCTGCCAAGGTTGTCCGCTGATGCTCGGTACGTCACCGGAACCGCAGTCGTGTCGATAGCGATATCACATGACGTCGTATCGCCCGATATTCCTGCGTAGCACTGGGCTTCGTTGCTATGCGCACCAGCGATCGACTGATCGAGCGTGAGGGCTACGCTGGCGCTTGCAATCGGTACTTGCCAGTTTGTCCCTATGACGTCCCAATAAAATTCGTCTCTGTCCGTATCGGCGTAAAAACGCGTCACATCTCGCTGTGTATAGGTGATGACATAGGTCTGCGAACCATGCACATAAGTATCTTTCTCGCCGATCCGGAGTGCGTCATCTTGCCAATGGTACGGCAACTCCTGACCATTTTGGTCGGCTACCGACGTCACGGTGATGTGAGTCGGATGATCATTATAGTCGCGCACAAATACCCGCTCCAGCCCGTGATTTTGATCAATTTCGGGAAATTCAGCCGTGATCGTCTCGACCGTCCGCAGTGTCGAACGGTTGTCACCATCGCGACCCAACGTCATCTCGACTCGGAAACTTGTGATGGTAAAATCGTCAGTCGTCGCAGCATGAACTATCGAGCCACCCCCAACTGCCATCACCGCCATCACCAGTATGATCAGTCTTGCTACTGTCTTCATGTTGTGTTCAATTGTATCACTTCGTCGCACCATCTTCCTTCATGCGCCTATTTTCATCATGCACTCGTTACTTTATACGCCCAATTCGTCCTTGCGCCTTGCCCGTACCCTTACCTACCTACAATAAATTATGGAAAAAATAATCACGTGATCATTTTTTCCATAATAGTTGATCAGATAGAGAACGAGATCTAATACACTGCATAATACGGTTTGCCTGGCAGTTCGCGTCGCACGCCGGACTCAGCATGAATAATATTACTGTTTTCGTGCATATTTATCCACGGATCACACCAGCCTTTGTTTACCTTCAATAAATAATGCTGGTACGGATACACTGCAGACTTCTCGAGTAGTACGATTGCACCGTTTGGCAGCGGCAGCCCACCGGTCACTACCAGTGCGCGATCAACACGTTTGATATGATGCAGCCGCGCCTCAACCCCGCCTCGCTGGAGAGCAGTGACTATGTATCTGCATGCGTAGCCGATAGTTCCCGCGCGTTCCGGCTCATCGAAGAGTTCGAGCGCATCCGCATACGATATCCCTAACCGATTCGCGACACACGCTACACCACAGCCCATCGAGTCTTCTTGAGCGACATATTTTCTCATGTGCCCTAAGTGTAGAATTTATAAATTTATTAACAAGTCAATTACGATTTTGTTCTAAGATACCTATTAACTCTCTCAGGTATTTCTTACAATCGTTATATTTAAATTCATCAACCTGTATTCTTTCGTCAATTCTATATTCTGAAACATCAATTTTTATCGGTCTTAGATTATCGAGAAAAATCTTATCTATCTTTCCCATTTGGTGAATGAGTATATGGCGAATTTGATAATACAAGTGCAATTTGTCGGTTGTATCTTTGTTTAAATCTATAGTGACCCCCAACTGTCGAAACTGATTTTGAATTGCAAGAATATTTTCAAAATATAACCTTGTAGATGGATTCTTATCTTCATACTTCTTCTTTTTCATCAATTCTATAATTTCATCTCTTGTCACTTTATCATCTTCAAAATTCAAATCTGATACTTTTAGCTCCATGTCTTGAATCATTTTAATTTTGTCGAAATTAGTGATGAAAAGTTCATCGTATATATCTCTAAGAATCATTTCAGAGCTAGAAATGAGTAGAATTAAACCATTCTCGTACAATATCCTGTATGCATCTTTGTACGAAGTTGAGATGCTACTGTCTGATATATTCTCAAATATTTTAACTGCATTTTCTTTCAAGTCTTTCGCATATACACTTTTCTTTAATTCTACTTCGTCATTTCTGATTAAGTTTATAAATGCATCTCTCAAAATATTTGGTACGCGAAATATACCTTCAATTTCATCACACAAGTAATCGAAATTGTCTAAGTATCTACCCATCTACAGTTTCAATTCTGGATATATCCCCTTCGTCACCTCGTCCACCTCACGGCGGAGTTGGGGGAACGGCACGCCTTCGCGGGCGGTGACGCCTTCGAGCGACCAAAAGATGCGCTCGCTAAAACCGAGACCACAGGCCGGCGGCATACCGTACTCGAGTGCTTCGACATAGTCGATATCGAGCATCTGCGCCTCATCATCACCGGCGTCGCGCAGACTCTGCTGCTCCTTAAAACGTCCGAGCTGGTCAACTGGGTCGTTGAGTTCACTGAAGGCTTTGCACATCTCCGAGCCGCCAAAGACGAGATTGAACTGCTCAGTCAGCTTGTCGTTACCGCGCTGCACCTTGGCAAGCGGTTGCATAAAGACAGGTATGTCGACGAGAAAAGCCGGACCAGCCAGCGTCTTGCGGTAGTTTTTCCAGAGTTTGTCGAGGCTGCGGATGCGATTGTCGGCCTTCTCCACCTCGAGTTTGTGCTCGCGCAGTTTTGCCTGTATATCCTCCATGCTCGACTCAAACACGTCGATACCGTACTGTTCGCGCAGCACGTCGACAAAGCTAATCCGTGGCCAATGCTCACCGTCAGCACCAAAATTCACTGCCTGACCATCGGCCAGTGTAAACTCACGCCTACCCCATGTCCGATCACAAATCGTGCGGATCATTCGCTCGGTCAGCTCCATGCCCATTTCCCAGTCAGCATAGGCCCAGTACCACTCCATGGCATTGTGCTCAGGCAGATGCTCCTCGGTGTAGTTCTCGTTACGAAAGCGCGGACCGATGTCGAAGACTTTTTCAAAACCGGCGACAAGCAATCGCTTGAGCGGCAATTCGTGGCTGATACGCAAGTAAAAATCCTGGTCAAGCGCGTCCATATGTGTCACAAATGGATTGGCATCGGCCCCACCAGCGGTGTTTTCGAGCACAGCGTTGTTGACCTCGACAAACCCTTCGCCTTGCAAAAACTCACGCGTCGCCCGCCAAAACGTACTGCGACGCATAAACCGCTGGCGGACATCGAGATTCACATTCATATCGACATAGCGTCGACGCAGTCGCTCTTCTTTGTTCGTGAAGCCTTCTTGAGCAGTCGGCATCGGCCGAAGACTCTTGCTCAGCAAGCGAAACTCACGCACCTGCACCGACTCTTCACCGGTTTGCGTGCGCATGACGTCGCCACTTGCTTCGATAAAGTCACCTGAGTCGAGTAGACCAATTTCACCTGGGAGCGATAATTGACTCTTGCTTCGATCTGTTGGCATTGCCGTATCTTCTTGGCGGATAAAGAGCTGTAGCGAACTATCCGTCGCGTCTCTGATCACGATAAATGCCAACTTGCCAAATTTACGTATCGACGTGATCCGCCCGACGACCGTCACCGTCTGCCCCTCCAACTCAGCAAATTGGCGATGAATCATCTCGATATCATGCGTACGATGAGCATCAGCCGGATACGGATTGACGCCGAGCTTTTTTAGGTCCTCAAGTTTTCGTAAGCGCTCCTCGCGCAATTCTTTCAATGTCGCCATAATTAGTAATAGTATAGCCTACTTGCCACCGTCGAGCCACTTGATCTGCCCTGACTCCTGCCATAGCGATTCAAAAAGCGCAATTAGCGGAGTGATCAACCCGGGGTGCCGAATCACGATCGTGACCCTGTTTTCCGTATCGTCAGGCGAACTGAACGTCACCATCGCTGCACTATCATCAAAAATCATTAAATGGAATCCTCGGGGACTAGGCAAAAACCGAATATTTACGCCCATCTTTCGCCACGTGTTGAGGATGTGATAGTTGCTGGGGCGGCGTTCCTGGATGATGTGCCGTATCTGCGCGCCGCGTTCTATAGCCATACCTTGCACCTGTACAAATTCATCAGAATAGGCGATACCAATCGTGTAGAGTCTGATCTGCTCACAGGCCGCATCTGCCATGGGTACATATCGTTCGTACATGGCAGTTTTGCCGATCAGAATTTCCGGTTGATCGTGTGCGATTATTCCTTCGCCCGTATCCGCTAATAGCTTAGAAATACGATGAGTTTTGACAGTATACGCACTCGAATACCCGACTACTGGATCAGTATACCGAAACCGCACAGGCCGGTCGGCGATGCGGCTGACCAACCCTAATTGTTCCATCTCGTAAAACAATCTGTACAGTGCGTTTGGCAATTTATGCAAACAGTCCCCAGCAATCAATGCGGTGATCTCACCGTGAGCACGAATAACATTATATAGCTTAACCGCATCATCGCTGAGGCCTAATTCTGAAAAATAATCTAATTGGTTTCTAGTGAAAGGCTTGGACTGGCCGCAAAGGTAGCATATCTCGCGCGACCCCTGTGTTAATCTATAATTTTTCGTTCGTTTCATTATGCTCCGTTTCACTCATCATACGATAGACAATTCCTTTTAACAAATATTTGTTAAATTTTTTTATATCACTGTTTATTGTTATTTGCAAGTATATTATCCTTATGGTATATGATAGAAGTTGATACACCACGAGACGAGCTTTATGATAAACTCAGCGGGTCTGTCGGCAATACTTCCCTGCGCGAAATATTGCCCGGGGTATTTACAAAAATGGAGCTTGAGAACCCTGGCGGGTCGCACTATGACCGGGCTTATCTGGATTTGATCCGTTGGATGGAGCAACGTAGTCTCATTCGTCCCGGCGATGAAGTCCGTGATATTTCATCTGGGAGTGCCGTCAATTCGCTTGCCTATGTTGGGCAGATGTTGGGCTACAAAGTGCACGCCATCGTACCGGACGAGATACCTACCGTCAGGGTTGAGCCTGCCCACGGATGGGGCGCCGAGATTGTCAGATGCGGTAAGGGTTATATGCCACGCGCCGCAGCCATGCAGATAGATGATATTATAGCTTTTAGTAAAGACCCTGCATGGCGCCGTATTACACATAGCAACAATCTGATCAAATCAATAATTTTTGAGCACTCAATCACGGGGGAAAGAGTATGTTTTCTGAACCATTCGGAGAATTTGTTAACCGTTCGCTCGTTCCGAGCGATTGGCGAAGAGGCACTCAACCAAATGTCAACCCCACCAAGCAAAGCAGTGCTCGCTATCGGCAATGGAACAACTCTAGTCGGAGTGGGCTCATCACTTCGGTCGCACCAGCATCACATTGAATTAGTAGGCGTACAATCACCACTAGATGCAACTATACCTCAAAATTTCGGAATGGCACTGCCGCAAACCACATCCCTGGGACTCGGTCAACAATTACGCGGGATCCGAATGATGAACCGTGTCATCCCAGTGAATAATCACGAACGTGATGCTATGCACCAACGAGTGAATCAGGGACTATCTCCCCCATATCAGCTTGGGCGTAGCAGCTTGATGAGCTTAGTTGTTGCCGAACGTATTTCGAGCCATGGCGATGGACCTGTACTGACGATCGGGTATGATTCAATGGAACGATACTAAAATTATCTAACTTCTTTGACGTGATACGTGGTCTCGCCTTTTGGCGTTTTGATCGTGACTTCGTCACCGACTTTTTTGCCCATGAGGGCGCTACCGATGGGTGATTCGTTACTGATCTTGCCCTCGAGCGGGTCAGCCTCGACCGGTCCGACGATACGATAGGTCACTTCTGAGCCGTTTTTGAGTACGACAGTGCTACCGACACGGATGGTACTACTCTTGGTCGCCTTGATGATCTCAGCGTTTTGCAAGATGTCTTCGATCTCGCTGACGCGGCTCTCGACCAGCCCCTGCTCTTCGCGGGCACTATCGTACTCGGCATTTTCACTGAGGTCACCGTAATCGCGGGCATTGGCGATCTTCTCGGCAATCGCGCTCCGTCGGCCTTTGAGTTCTTCGAGCTCAGTTTCGAGCTCAGCCTTACCTTCCACAGTGATATGATATGTCTTTTTCATGATTATTCTCTTCTTAATTTACCTTACAAACGGCGCGCCATAGTAGCGTGCCGCATACAATAACTGATTGACTGGATTGACCCTCACTCAAACAGTGGTCATAGCATAGCAAACAGCTGGTCGTGGGTCAATATCTGCGCGTCGATTTCAGTGCGTTTTTTGTACTCGTACTTCTGTGTCTTGATGTGTTTTTCACTCACTACCACACGATGCGGTATGCCGATGAGATCAGCATCGGCAAACTTGGCACCTGCTCGTTCATCACGATCGTCCCATAACACCTCTACACCCTTGGCATTGAGCTCATCGTACAGCGTCTGCGCCTCAGTCGCCACATCACCGATCGCCACCAGGTGCACGCGAAATGGCGCGACTGCTTCTGGCCAGACGAGACCGCGATCATCGGCAAATTTCTCGACAATCACGCCCATGGCGCGCGTGATACCGATACCGTACGAACCGAGGTACATTGACTGTCTCTTGCCCTCATGATCAGTATAATACAGTCCCATCTCATCAGTTTTTTGCGTCCCGAAGTTAAAGATATTGCCGCTCTCAGCCGTCTTCACTGGCTCGAGCTCGTCGCGGTTGATGCCGAGCTCTTTGACCGCGTCGTCGATAACTTCTTCGTTGACGGCAATATTTTTAGCTCGGTGCAGATAGATAGTATCCTCACCAGCATCGCAAACGGTCTGGAATTCATGACTAAACTTAGTAAATGCCCCACCACTTGCAAACGTCACGTAGGTATCGTCGCCGACGCCGAGACGCTTAAATACCGCCATATAGGCATCGATCGCTCGACTATAATAGCTCTCAAGATCTTCCTTTGTCGCATGAAAACTATACATGTCTTTCATGACAAATTCGCGCCCGCGCATGATACCACTTTTGGCGCGCAGCTCGTTACGCATCTTCGTCTGAAATTGGTATAAGCTGACAGGCAGGTCTTTGTAGCTCTTGATATATTGTTGCATCATCTCAACAATCGGTTCTTCGTGGCTCCAGCCGAAACCAACTTCTGTACCATCTTGTAGATGTGACTTGAACCAGACGTCAACAGTTTTCTCGTCCCATCGGCCAGTTCGCTCCCAGACTTCCTTGCGTTGCAGGCCAGTCATGAGCAACTCGTTACTATCAATCGCATTCATCTCTTCGCGCACAATTTGCTTAATCTTCTCAATGACGCGCATACCAAGCGGTAGATACGCATAGGCTCCGGCCATTTCTTTGTAGACGAACCCAGCGCGGATCAATAACTGCGCGTTCTTCGCCACCTCATCGGCGGGCGCATCGCGGAGCGTTCGCGTAAATAATTGTGACATTTTCATATAGATCTATCCTACCCTGTTATGGCCCGCCAAGCAAACTCACTAGCCACGGTGGCGCCCAAAAAAGTATGTAATACGCAATTGAGTTTTTGATCATATGGAGGCCGATACCTGCCCAGATCGCTCCTGTTCGCTCACGCAAATAACAGGCTACCATACTCAGTATAAAGACATCGATGCCGACATTCCACTGACCATGCACGACGCCAAACGCGACACTCGTAATCACCCCGCCAAGCCACCATGGCATAAATCGTCTGAGACTGCCTTGCAAATAGCCGCGAAAGACGATTTCTTCGACGATGGGAGCTGCAATAACCACGACAACAAATGCGGAGATTTTTTCCGTGACATCACCCCCCGTATTGAAACCGATTTCTTGTATCTGATCACTGTTAAATTGAGGCAGCAACCACATAACGACATTTGCCACGAGTGCTATTGCCATGAAATACCCCGCCCATCCAAGCACCGCTTTCACGGCATCATCGATCATCGGCCGGCGCACCAGACCAAGTAATTCACGCATCTGTCGACGTGTCATATTGCGAATTGCATATGGTTCTATGAGCAAAATCGCCAGACCGATACAATACGTTAAGACACTGACGAGCGCCAAAAACACACCGCCTTCAGTCTGCGTATCATCGAATTGTATCTGCACAAGTGAGCCAAGCATGACGACTACTACAATCGATTGCCCGATGAAAAACACCGATCCAACCGTCCATAGTGGCAATGCAACTGCTGCCGCAACTCGTCGCAGACGATCGCGCAAACGAGGCTTAGAGGAGTTTCGCGACATCGGCAATCGTGATTAATGCAACAAGACCGAGAATAAACGCCATACCAGCGCCAACGATCTTTTCTTCAGTCTCTTTTGTCAGCGGTTTTTTGATTGCCTTAAAGATAGCCATCAAGTACCACCGTCCACCATCGAGAGCTGGTATAGGCAATACGTTCATGACGGCAAGCGTGAGCGACAAAACGGCCGAGATGAGTAGTATCGGCATGATACCTGCGCTGACAGCATTTGGTAGAAGATTGAAAAGTATACCGACTGGTCCCGCCACACTGTTGCCGGTCTGGCCGATCTGGGCAGATGCCTTCGCGCGCTCAGCGTCGTCGAGGTTGAATAGCCCGACCAAACCAGAACCAAATTTTGTCAGTAAATCACCCAGGCCTTTCAGTGTCTCCCAGCTCAGTTGCGCAGTGAGTCCCACTCCGACAATCGGTGCCGACCACGTTGCGCGGTATGTTGTCGGCTTGTCTTGAGAGAACAGTACGCCCATGTAGCCCTTGCCGTCTCGCGCCTGCTCGGCAGTACGATTCTGTACGATGGCGTAGTTTTTTTGCCCGTCGCGCATATAATCGACGATTAGTTGTGCACCCGGATGCTTTTTTGCAATGGCGACTATTTCATCAATTTCTTGCGCAAATTGCTGTTCGTCACATGGTTTTGGCGTCTCGGCGGTACATGGCTGAGAGTAAGAAACTCCGGTGATAGTATCGCCTTTTTGCAAACCTGCCTTGGCAGCGGGAAGCTCTGCCTCAATGTCCTTTATCACAACTGGCGCACTAGCCACTACGACATCATTCGCGACCGTAAACTGGTTGGGAATCACCCGTGGCATACCAATCCACATCAGTATTGTGAAAAGTACGATCGCACTCAGCCAATTCATCGCCACACCAGCAAATATAATCTTGGTCTGACTCCAAAAACTGGCCGCACCAAAACTACCTGGACGTGTATCGGCAGAATTTTCGCCTTTCATACTGACAAATCCCCCAATTGGCAACCAGTTGAGGCTATAGACGACGTTTTTGCCGAGAAAACTCTGTTTGACTGTCCATTTCTTGGCCGCTGGCGGGAAACCGATACCGAATTCTTCGATGGTGACACCATTGCGTCGCGCCACGATAGCATGACCGAGTTCATGCACGACCACAAGGAACACTAAGATCATCAACCCCGCTATGACAGACAGTACAAACATCAAACTAATCACAATTACCCCCCATGCCGACGCTCGCGGCGGTTATATTCTTCTAGTATAGCAGTTACATCCTCTGCGCGCATGTCAGGCCAAAATTTGTCGAGAAAGATAAATTCGCTGTAGGCACTGCGCCACAGCATAAAATTACTGAGCCGCTGTTCGCCGCTCGTCCGCACAATAAGATCGCATGGCGGAATCTCCGGATGATCCAAATACTTCTCGAACTCCTTCACCCCTATTTGCTCAAGGTCCGTCCTTGAGCAAATGAGGCGGGTGGCGGCGCGGACTATTTCGTCTTGACCGCCGTAGTTGAAGCACATGGCAAGCGTTGCCCGTTTTCCATCGGCCGACACTGATTCGGCTTCCTCGATCATTGCCACAATATCTGGCGGCAATTTGTCACGGCTGCCAAGCACGACCAGGTGAAATCCTTCTTTTTGAAGTTGCTTTATATCCGTCTTGAAGAGTCGTCGAATGAGCTTAAAAACGCCTCGGATCTCTTCCTCAGCCCGGTTCCAATTCTCTGTCGACCACGTATAAAATGAAATGTATTGTACCCCAGCATCAGCCGTCGCTTCGATGACGTCTTTAAGCGCATTGTACCCCGCCAAATGCCCCTCGTAGGTCGGCACTCCGTGCTTCTTCGCCCAGCGCCGATTTCCATCAAGAATAAAACCTATGTGAGAAGGGACGTTACCTGTTTTTTGTTGTGATTGTTCCAAAATCTATAATCCAAAATCTATAATCTACTTAAAGCGTCATCACTTCTTTTTCTTTTGCTTTGAACGCTTCATCGATCTTCACTTGGAAATCTCGCATGTCGTCGTCGAGACCTTTTTCGATTCGCTTGACGTCGTCTTCGCTGAGTTGTTTGTCGTCTTTCATGCGCTTGGCATCTTTGAGTGCATCTTGGCGAATGGTGCGCATAGCGATACGGCAATCTTCGACTTTTTCACCGAGACTCTTGACCATCTCCCGACGGCGTTCCTCTGTGAGCGGTGGTATCGGCACGCGGATCAAGCGACCATCATCACTCGGGTTGAAACCGAGGTCGCCGGTGCGAATCGCATCACTAATCGATTTGATATTGCTCGGGTCAAACGGGCTGATCTGCAAGAGTTGCGGCTCCGGTGTCGTGACGTTGGCGACTTGGTTGAGCGGCATCTTGCTGCCGTAGGCGTCCACCATGACCGAGCTGAGCATATCGGGGTGCGCCCGACCGGTCCGCACCTTGGCGAGCTCATTCTGAAAATGCTCCAGCGCCTGGGTCATCTTGGTTTCATATGATCTGGTATCGAACATAAAATAATTCTCACTTTCTTTCTCGTAAGGATTATTATAACAAAAAAATAGAATCTACACTTATTAAGCAGCTGTTCCGGTGGCATCCTCAGCGAACTTGCTTAAACGCTCTTTTCTTTCCCTATCTAATGTATCTAGCCGGTGATCAAGGAGGTATTTGATGTCATTGTACATACCATCCACATCATTTGGTAGCGTCTCTGCTAATGCTTCTAGCCGAGCAACCTCAGTATCAGTGTCATCATCAAAATCAATATCGGGCAGCTTTATGATCGCTGCCCAATGAAGCATCGCTTCCTTTGTTGTCCTCTTTCGTGGGTACTCAGCCTGCCGTGACACGTTTGATATAGTTTCGGCAAGAAGGGTATCTGTGTTCCCGACACCGCTCTCGATCAAGCTTGCCATAAATCGACTAGTTCTACCATTTCCGTCATTGAAAGGATGAGTCCATATGATCAAGGCCTCTATCGCCATTCCAGTAGCCCGAAGTTTTCGCTCTTGCGGGTCATCCGACTGTTGAATATATTCTTGAATTGCCCTAAAGCCACTACAAAAAGCATCAACTTTATCTTCAAAAGCTGGCGTGTGTAGATTTTTTAGAAAAGAGCCCCGCTCGTTTGTATAACGTAATTTACCCCATCGCTCACCTCTAAGATTGGCATTTGCAAAGCGAGCAAGCCGCAGGAACTCATGTGGGTCTTGGTCTCTGACAAATTCCAAACGATTCTCGGCGTCAGAGAAATATTCAGCGTGTCGACCAATAATTGCATCAATAAATTTAGCCGCGTCTCCCCTGCGGTACTCGCGCTCTTCTTTATTGAAGGAGCCGCTTGATCGTTGACGATCTAGTTCTTTACTCATGCTTGTTACTTTCTACTATGAGGTTATTTTTATTTTTGGGATTGTTCTATAGATCCGTAATACTACATATATTTAATCTTGTCAATCCCCCAGTCAATCATAATTGATAATTCTATCACTTGTGATATAATATATGTAATATCTTATGAATCCACCCATTACAACAACCCTTGCGCTGGTGCAGTTGTCACTTCGCCCACTGGCCGAGGCGCTTGGTCATATCAAATCATACAATGGCCCTGTCGTCTTTGTACGAGACCGCCATTATACCGACCGAGCAGCCGTCATCGCCTCGTATCCGGCTCGCGTCGCCGCCAAACGATTGCAATTTGTTCGTAGTACCATAGAGGGCCGGAGCGTCGATCTAACCGCGAGTGCACTTGGGGAGACGTTTACGACAAAACAACCGTCGCTGCAGCAAAGTCGCATGAACCGTCAGCACATCGTCTGGGGTGCGTACCTGCCCCTGCCAAACAACCACGAAGCCGTCGTACAACTCGCCTTCGACAAAACCATCGGCGCCGCCCCAAGCCTCACCACCATCGAAAAAGCTTGGGATGATTGTCGTCCTGAGATCGTCGAAGCGTTGCAGGCTCTGGCGACACTCAATGTGCCATCGCTTATCGACGCCTGCCGCCTCAATGTGCCAGTCACCCCCAACGCGTTCGTACTCAAATGGGACATTATGGATTCAAGCCACGTAGCGAGGACCAACTACGGCGAGCTGCGCCACTTCATCACGACATTTGAAAGCACTATCCGCCCGCTTGTCGAGTTTCATGGTGGCCATATCACCTCATATCGCGGCGACGCACAAAATATCATCCTATCACTACCGACTGGCCTCAATCGTAGCAGCCCCCGTGAGCTCACCACCTTTGCTCGTCGCCATGTCACGCCACTAATCAACAAGATTCGCATCGCACACGAGACGATTGCCCAGGGCTACAATCCCGTCATACGCCTGCGTCTCGGCGTCGGACTCGGCGTCATCGAAACCAGCCAGCTCGGTGAAGAAACCGGCCCGATACTCTGGGATATCGCCAGTAAGATGAAGATGCGCGCCACTAGCAGCGATCTCTTCGTCATCTGTGTCGACGACTCCGCCCGCGATTATCTTGCTAAATAAAATCGCCCGCGGGAACGAGCGATTTCTCACGTCTTCTTTCTTCTCTCTTAGATCTACTCGCTCACACCGAGTTCGATACGACGAATCTGTCGTACGACGATGTTTTCGCCGAGTTTGGCGATGTATTCTTTGACCATGGCGTCGACTGTCTGGTCGGGATTTTTGACAAAAGGTTGCGCCAGCAGTGTCTTCTCGCCGAAATATTTGGTCAGTTGGCCTTCGACGATCTTGTCAGCCATCGCAGCTGGTTTGCCCTCGGCAATGACTTTTTCTGTGAACTCAGCAGCTTTTTTGTCACGGATATCGGCTGGTACATCTTCGAGTGTGATGTACTCTGGTGCGCTCGCCGCTACCTGGAGGGCTACATCGTGAACCAGCGTCTTAAATTCGTCGGTACGAGCCACAAAGTCAGTCTCACAGTTGACTTCGACAACCACGCCAACTCGGCCTGAGTGTACATAGGCGTCGACCAATCCAGCGCGGGCTTCACGTTCGCCGCGTTTTTCGGCTTTGGTGAGGCCTTTTTTGCGCATCGCTTCGAGCGCTTTGTCGAAGTCGCCACCGCTTTCGGTCAAAGCAGCCTTGGCATCGGTCAGGCCAACACCGGTGAGGGTTTTGAGTTTTTTGATATCGTCTACAGAAATGCTCATTGTTACTCCTTCGGAGTAAAAGTAGATTTTGGAAGATAGATTATAGATTTTAGAAGAATCATATTGCAGCTGCTTCCAAAATCCAAAATCCAAAATCTAACTTCTACATGTTAATGTTAGCTCTTCTCAAGCTTCGCTTGAGAGGCCTTGCCTTCTGCGATCGCAGCGACCACATAGTCGAGGATCAGTTTGAGGCCTTTGATTGCGTCGTCGTTGCCGGGGATGACGTAGTCAATACCCGTCGGGTTGGCGTTGCTGTCGACCAATGCCACAACTGGTATGCCGAGCTTTTTGGCTTCGCGGACAGCGTTGGCGTCTTCGAGCACATCAGTCACGAAGACTGCGCCCGGTTTGCCATTCATGTTTTTGATGCCGCTGTATTTGCGGTTGAGATCGTCGATTTCTTCTTGGAACCGCTGGACTTCGAGTTTGCTGTAGCGATTGGCCAGCTCGCCGCTCTCCATCTTTTTCTCAAGAGTCTTGAGGTGTTTGAGGCGAGCGTTGACCGTCGCTGTATTTGTCAACATGCCGCCCATCCAGCGCTCAGTGACGTAGAGTGAGCCAGACGCCTCGGCGGCTTCGCGCACGATGTCTTTGGCCTGCTTCTTTGTACCGACCAAGAGAACGGACTTGCCCTTGCTCGTCACCTCGCTCAGAAACGGCAATGCCCGCTCAAGCCCCTCGACCGTTTTCGTCAGGTCGATGATATGACTGTCACCGCGTTTGCTATGAATGTACGGCGCCATCTTCGGGTGCCACCGGCTCGTTTTGTGTCCAAAATGCACACCGGCTTCGAGCAAAGCCTTGATATCGACTTGAACAGCCATGATATCCTTCTCCCTTCGCGCTCACTTCCCGTAGGAGGATCAATGTGAGCGTTGCTTCATTAAAAATTGATACCAATGTATCATAACAAATAATTCCTTTGACATCAAGGGGTGAAACAGATATAATCTACCGTTGACTATGAAAAAAGATTTACACCCTACCGACTATCGTCCTGTGGTTTTTCAGGATGACGCCGCTGGTTTTGCCTTCTTAACGCAGAGCACGGCTACTACTAATGACACCATCAAATGGGAAGACGGCAACGAGTATCCACTCGTCAAAGTACATATCAGCAGTGCCAGTCACCCGTTCTTCACCGGTGAAGAAAAGATCATCGACACCGAAGGCCGCGTTGACCGCTTCAAAGCCCGCTTCGCCGCTGCCGAACAGCGCAAAGCCGCCCTCGCCAGCAAGGCTAAGAAATCCGCCGCCCGCAGCGAGAAAAAAGCCGTCAAAGAAAACGAGAGCAGATAAATGATTAGTTTGATCGCGCAAACGATATCGGCTGTGATATCATCTTAATATAAATTTAATTTAAGGATTTGTTATGGATCAAAACCCCTTAGAAAATCAACAGCAGCAAGTCACCACATCCGAGCAAACACCACTCTCCACTGGCACAAAGCCCGCGCGAAACAAAACACTAATTTATATTACAATTATTGCAATCCTTTTAATCTCAAGCCTGATGGCATGGCTGGTTTTTGGCCATAATAAATCGCCAAATAATAATGAATCGTCCTCAAACAAATCAAGTCATTCCACGCTATCTCCGTCTGCGACTCCTGAAACAAATCCTACTCAAGCATCAGTTGTCATGACCAATATATGCGTTACAAAGTCAGAGGCAGAATCTGAAGGTTTTAATATAGATTTTGATGCCCGTGGGACAATTGGCAGCACTACGATCTTCTTTAAGCCCGATAGCTCAGAATACATTGATGAATTTAGCGCTCCCGGATTAGCCTCTGCTATATATACCCCTATTGCAAATTTTTATAAATCCCATGCTGCAAAAGCATTTACGATCAATATCACGCCTATGACAAATCAGG
Organism: Saccharimonadales bacterium (SeqCode); assembly: GCA_049644865.1. Classification (GTDB taxonomy): domain Bacteria; phylum Patescibacteriota; class Saccharimonadia; order Saccharimonadales; family Saccharimonadaceae; genus JAPUDQ01. The sequence goes on along the minus strand of JBARSV010000038.1, from coordinate 10,681 downwards.
CAAGTCAAGATGCCGCTGGTATCAAACTCGCTGCAGACCGTGCAGAGGTGGCAAAAAGAGAACTCATAGCACAAGGCGTGCCGTCCGATAGAATCATCATTAACACGGCCAGGTATGGATTAGGGGTAGAGGAAACTGCTCGCAACGTCATAGTTGAAATCGTTGGAAAGTCAGACTGCATAGATAGCTAGAAGTTACGATATTTTGGTCACAGACGCTGACATTATAACTAGAGCTGCTGATGTTGCCACTCTTTATATATCTAAAAGACCCGATCTGATGTTTTATATTATCCTGATACAAGATCCCCGGTAGCACCTTTTTGCTCATAAAGCTAGATTAATGTCGCTTTTTTGTTATGACTTCTATCACACATATAACAGTTTTCTTCAGAATATTACATAAGACGAAATATATTGTTAACATCTGCGACAATCCTTAATCTGTTATAATATCTCTTATGAGCCTTATCTCCCTCAACCTTGATGATCTGCACTCTGAAAAGTCCACAATAACAGATCTTTTGACGCAACCTGACGCATTTTCCGACCCTGAGTATGCGCGAAAAAATCGACGATTGATCGAACTCGATGACCTCATTGCAGCTGGGGAGAGACAGGTGCAACTCAGGCAGCAGATCGAGGAAGCTCGGCAGTTGTCAGGTGCTGGTGATGAGCTCGCTGAGCTTGCCAAAGAAGAATTACCGACACTCGAAGCCGAACTAGCTACCCTCGACGAAAAGTTGTTTGTTATGCTGACCCCAAAAGACCCAAACGATGACAAAAACGTCATCATAGAGATCCGTGCCGGTGCAGGCGGCGACGAATCGAGCCTATTTGCGGCTGAGATGCTCCGTATGTACCTGCGCTGGTGCGAGACTCATGGATACAAGACCGAGATGATGAGCGAATCGGCCAATGAATCAGGCGGCTACAAAGAAGTGATATTTGAAGTCAAGGGTGACGCACCGTATGCTCGACTCAAATTTGAATCAGGCGTGCACCGCGTCCAGCGCGTGCCCGTCACCGAAAGCCAAGGCCGTATCCACACCAGTACCGTCACTGTCGCCGTACTGCCCGAGGCTGAGGAGACCGACATCGAGATAAACCCGAGCGATCTTCGCATCGACATCTACCGCGCCAGTGGCCACGGAGGCCAGAGCGTCAACACCACCGATAGCGCCGTCCGGATCACGCACATCCCGTCGGGTCTCGTCGTGACGAATCAAGACGAAAAATCCCAACTCAAAAACAAGCTCAAAGCCATGAGCGTACTCCGCAGTCGCCTCCTCCAGATGAAAGTTGACGAAGAAAATGCCAAACTGAGCAGTGAGCGCCGCGCCCTTATCGGCTCTGGCGATCGCTCCGAAAAAATCCGCACCTACAACTTCCCTCAAGACCGCATCACCGATCACCGTATCGGCTACTCCCGCAGCAACATACCCGCCGCTATGAGTGGCGATATCGACGACTTGATTGAACATTTAGGCGCCTATGAACGTGAACTCAAAGCCCAAGGTACAACTCGTTAAGTTTTTATTGGGCGTTGCAACTACGACGCTTCATGGTGCTGACATGCCATCACCACGTCTCGACACGGAGGTCTTGCTGGCATATGTGCTCGGTGTTGATCGAGCATGGTTGATCGCGCATGGTGAGGATGAGGTGAGTAGTAAGGATGCCAGGAGGTTTGAGAGCTTGATCGCTCGTCGACTCAAGCGTGAACCAGTAGCCTACATCGTGGGGCGCAAAGAATTTTACGGCCGTGAATTCGCTGTCACTCCTGATGTACTCATACCTCGCCCCGAGAGTGAAGGTATCATCGAGTTATTAAAAGACCTTGTGCAGCCAGGAGCTTCCTCTAGGCAAATGTTGGATGTAGGGTGTGGGAGCGGTTGCCTCGGTATCACGGCAAAGCTAGAGATGCAGAAACTCGATGTCACGCTCAGTGATATCAGCCCCGCTGCTCTCACCGTTGCCCGTCGCAACGCTCATAAACTTGGCGCCGATGTAACAATCGTACAAAGCAATCTCCTTGCAGCTTTCTTCCCTCTTCCCTCGCCCCTCTTCCATCTAGTGATAGCCAACCTCCCCTATGTCGACCGTTCATGGGACGTCTCACCCGAGCTCAGGCATGAACCCGACATCGCCCTCTACGCCGCAGAACAGGGATTGAAACTCATCAAAACCTTACTCGTGCAGGCACCATCTGTCATCGCCCCAGGTGGCTACCTATTGCTCGAGGCAGATCCCTGTCAACACGAAGTAATTATTGAGTATGGGAAACGATACGGATTTGAGATGGCAGAGGTAAGAGAGTATATTGTTGTTTTGCAATATAGATCATAGGCCATATCTCACATGTCAATAATAGGTCAGATGTCATAGGTCATATACCGCTACAATAAATGACATACGACCTATAAGACATGAATGACCTATGATAAATGACCTATAGCAGCTACTGGTATCTCTCCAACTTCACTTTGACCGTTCGCTCAGCCTTATCGCGTACGATAGTCAACGTGACCTCTTCGCCAGGGCCGAACTGGGCCAACTGGCCAACCAGGCTGACTGTTTTTGATAATTCAACATTATTGACCTTGGTGATAATATCACCCTCGCGGAGACCTGCCTTCGCGGCCGGGCTGCCACTGACCACGGCTGAACTCTCGCCACTGCCCGTCACATATGCTCCGGTCGTACGAGGTAGATTAAAATACTTGGCCCGCTCCGCATCAAGCATGACATAGCGCACTCCAAGATACCCCCGTTCAATCCGACCACTAGCGATCACTCCACGTATCAAGCCCTTGGCTTCATTGATGGGTATCGCAAAACCAATTCCCTCGGCACCCTGACTGACGGCTGTATTGATGCCAATAACTTCTCCGTTGATATTGACAAGCGGCCCACCAGAATTACCGGGATTGATGGCTGCATCTGTCTGTATAAGGTTCGATAGATTCTCGTACGTCGTCTCATCACCAGCCGTAATCGAACGGTTAATACCCGATACAATTCCCGACGTTACCGTCGTTTGAAACTCGCCAAGGGCGTTGCCAATTGCGACAACTTTGTTGCCGACGACAAGTTGCGACGAGTCGCCAAGTTTTGCTGGTGTTAAATTATCGACGTCGCGAATCTTGAGAAACGCGAGATCATTGATCGGATCACGACCAATAATTGTTACCTTATCATAACTAGTGCCATCGCTCACAATTACCTTGACATTGCTTGCACCCGTCGGCAACACATGCTTGTTCGTTAGTACATAGCCGTCCTTACTAACGATAATGCCCGTCCCCGCACCCTGTTCGTACGAGGTACCGAAAAAACCGCTATTTACCGCCGCCTCAAACGTGATTGATACCACACTCGGTGATACCTGTTTGGCAATGTCAGTCACCACCTCACCTTCAGCAATCACCGTTGCACGACTTTCGGTTACATATGATTGATTTGACAAATTGTGTTGCTGTAACCAAGAACCGTAATAGCCAGCAACTAGTGCGATAGCACAAATCGTGAGCATATGTATGACTTGACGTGTTATCTGCGTCTGGTTATTACCAAAACCCCTTTGCAGTGCGGTAATTATTGCTTGCAGCATAATTTTCCCTCCAAAATATTATTATTACAATATGTGGAACAACGCAGCAAACTCACCCTCAAACAAGACGATCAGCACTGCTATGACGAAAATGATTGGCCTTCTCATTATTCTTATCGTTAACTTTCTCCGATGATAATTATCATACGCGTTGGCCGAGAGATAACTGAGCAAGGCTATGACAACTGCCATTTGAGGTATCGCTACGTTACCGCTACCGACACCGACAGCATTGTTGTTGGTGACAACGTGATACACAATCGTCCAGTGATATGCTACCCACATTAGTTCTGCTACAATCATCCCCCATCCTAAACTGAGTAAGGTCGTTTGCTCTTCTTCATAGCCCAAAAGGACATGCCTAGCTGCGATATATCCGATAACAAATCCTGATAGCACAGAGAAAAATGAATCAAAAACATAGGCAAAGCTCAACATAGACGCCAATGCCACAAATTGAGACAATCCTGCCTGAAGAATCACAAATTGTCGTTTTGACTGCGGTTTTATGACAAGCAACCACACTCCGAACACAAGCGAAGCAGCCACCTGTAGCCATCCGTGTCCGTTTGCTTGCCAGATCAGCGTAACTATACTTAGCCCAAACATTAGATCTACAAGATTTGTCTGAATATTCGCGAACCAAAAACGTGGCCTTACAGCAAGCGTCCGCCATTTACTCAGTATCACTACGGCATACGCAAAGCTTGGTGGATCAAAAAAACGTGCAAGCAGATACACGGTGAGCACGAAACCCATATTGAGCAATATATAAACTATATCGCTGACTTGTGAGCGCCTGGCAGCCGATTTGATAAGTTCCATCGCTGTTTATTATACCATGCAGCCGCGGTCGGGGCTTACTGGCCTTCACCGATAATAATCACGAAATCAGCCGTGGATCGTACCCCAGTCGGCAATGTCGAGCCGCTACTGCCCTGACCGAGCACGTCACTGAGCTTTTTGGCTGTCTGCGGCTTCGAGCCACCCGTCTGATCAAACCACTTGAGAGCATATTCGCGGGTAGTTGGCGCATCGCCGATACTTGTTACAATGACACCTTTACTCGCCAATTCTGTTTGCTTTTTACTCGCCACTCCCGATAGGTCGGTCGCATTGAGCACTTCTATCGTCGCTTCTTCTGTTGTGCCCGTTTCACCGCTCAGTTGAGACTGTATAAAACTTTGTATTTGCGAATAATTCGTCAGACCCGCAACCGGCCGCACAATACTTTGACCAGAATAGCTGCCTGTCGTCACCAACGGTTTATCTTCTTTAACAAGGCTAATGCTGCGAATACTGTCGGATTTTGTGTTGTTAGTCAGCTCGACAAGTGTTTTTATCTCGCCAGTGGCAAAATTGGTCGTAATATTGTTGCCAAAACTGTCGATCAAGCCCGATACTGCAACCGGATTCGCCAGTGTGCCCGCACTCACCGCCTTGTCTTTGAGTGCCACAATAATCTTTTGCTGGTATTGTTCACGAGAGAAATTACCGCCGTCGAGGCCATAGCCGCGACCGGTCGCATCACGTGCCCTCGCAAGCGCCAATGCATGATCACCATCGAGTTGAACCGGACCATTAGCATAATCAACCATATGGCCGTTGGGTGGGCATTTGGCGACCCGTTGTGCCCGCGTCGCGCCACATTGCCAGTCAAAGTTGGGGTCCATGATACCATCGGGATTGTCGCTATCAATCGTTACAGTGATACCACCAACAGCGTTAACGGCATCTTTAAGCGCCGCATAATTTACTTTGGCATAATACTGTATGTCCATACCAAAAACACTGCCGACGACTTCTTTTAACTTGTTCGCCCCTGTTGCATCACTACTCCCTTGCTTTGCACACTCATACAACGCGTTTATCTTGCCCTGGTAACCTGCGAGGCATGCTTGTCCATACTCTACCCATAAATCACGCGGTATACTAAACATCACAGCATTTTTCTTGGCTTGATCAAGGCTGATGACCATCATCGAGTCTGTCAATTCTGACCCGTCATGCCCCGGATCATCTTCACTGGTACCAAATAGTAGTATATTGCTCCGCCCCATCGCGTCTTTTTGGAGAGCCCGCCCGCTAAACACATCAAATATATTACCCTGGAATATACTATTGCTCGCAAATATCACCTTGTAGGCAAAATACCCGCCGATCGACAATAATACGATCGCCAGTATGACAAGCGTTCGCTTGACTGCTTTTTTGTTGATGCGACGACGGGGCTTCTTGGGTTGGTTTTCTTCTGCCTCAATAGCCTGTAACGATGCCTCGATATCATTACTCACCACAGACTGTTGTGCTGCAAGCGTACCGACCTGGCCAATAGTATGTGAAGTCGGTCGTTTGTATATGGACGGATCTTGTTCGTCTTGGCTCAGGCTATCCTCCCGCAAAAACTGCTGCGGCACCGGCAGTTTATCAACTTCCAGCCGCGGCGCGACATTATGATACGATTGCGACGTATTGCGACGACGCAACACAAACCCATCGACATTATTGTGTGGTCTATGCGACATAGCTACGTACTACTATACCCGTTCTCAGCTGTTATGACTACCATGAATATGCTTATGTTTTTGATGATTATTCTAGTGACCGAGCACTATCTAGTGTATCCTGGTATGGTAATGCTTACCATTGAACGCCGCCAAAATCTTCGCGATATTATGGGTATCGTGTGGTTTGTAATCGCCGTCATTGTCGGCGCGTGGCTGATCAATGCTCTTGTATTTCGTAGTTTTAGCGTGACGGGTCCCAGTATGGAATCGACGATGTATACTGGTGATCGACTTATTGTTAACCGTATCCCTGTTGCAATTTCAGCCCTCCAGGGTAAACCCTTCTCACCGAGTCGCGGACATGTTGTGGTATTTCGTAACCCCTTATTTAGTCAAATGAAAGCTGATGAGTTTATCGTTAAAAGAGTTATCGGCATACCAGGCGATAGAGTACTTATTGCAGGAGGCCATTTGACAGTATTTAATGCTTCACATCCAGAAGGTATCGACCCTTATGCAGGCTTGGGTATTGCTCAATCTTCCGTCACCGGTCAATCTGATGAAATGGTCCCTGAAGGACAGGTCTTTGTCGTTGGTGATAATCGTGGCGGTAACGAATCCCTCGACTCGCGCAACGGTCTGGGCTTAATACCGCTTGATAATATTGTGGGGCCGGTTGCAGTGCGCATTTATCCGTTTGACAAGATCAGTACTAATTTTTAGGAGGGGCTCGCAATTTTTTAGGAGGGGCTCGCCCCTCCACTTGCATTTGAAATAAATTCAAATGCTGCGTTCCACCCCCTAAAGCCGATGCGACGCACCGGTGCGATAACAAGGAGGGGTTCGGCTTAACAGGTAGCAGGTTGCAGGTATCAGGGAACAGAAATTTATCATGGCGCGGGTAGCAGACAAAGACAATCGATACCATGCACGATTTCACTGGCTCTAATCTCTAGCCTCCAGTCTCTAGCCTCTAGCCTCTTCTCCATTACCCAAGCAGTGCTTGGAGTCGTTCAAGCTCGCGTTCATCATGATAGCTGATGATAATTTGCCCGCCATGTGCAGTCGTCTTGTGCATGACTTTCATCTGCAATCGACTACCCAGCTGGCGCGTAAAATCAGTCTCACTCTGGGTATGTTTCACCGCGGAGGCTGTTTTGTCCTCTGTCGGCCCCTTCTTGTAGCCGACGACAAACTGCTCGGCTTTGCGTACGCTCCAGTTATTCAGTATGATCAGACTCAATAGTTTACGCTGAATTGCCGGATCTTCTACAGCTAGTATTTGACGAGCATGGCCTTCGGAGATATCTTTGGCTACAAGAGCTTTTTTGGCCTCATCGGGAAGCCGCAGTAGCCGAATCGTGTTAGTAATCGTACTGACTGCCTTACCACCAGCCCGTTGTGCGATCTCTTCGTGAGTGAGATTAAATTGTGTGTTCAATTTGAGATAGGCCGTGGCAGTCTCGAGCGGGTTAAGGTCTTCGCGCTGAATATTTTCGATGAGTGCGAGTTCGAGTTTGTGTTGATTGCTGATAGTGCGAACAAGGGCCGGTATACGTTCAATCCCCGCGATCTGTGCGGCCCGCCAGCGTCGCTCACCTGCTACAATTTGGTATTTGTCACCACGGGCTGAGACGATAATTGGCTGTATAAGCCCGTGCTGACGCAATGACTCAGCCAGTTCTTCGAGCGATGCACGGTCAAAATCGCGGCGCGGCTGGTCGGGGTTTGGCTCGGTATCGCTGACAGCAATGTAGCGTAGCTCGGAGATCTTTTCATCGCTACCGGCCGTCGGGTCAAACGTCTCATCAAGCACATCGGTCGGTATGAGCGAATCAAATCCTCTGCCTAAGCCTTTTTTTGCGGTCATGACGCACTCCTCTCGTCCACCCGTTTGATTAGTTCTTTGGTGACTGACTTGTAGGCGCGGGCGCCCTTGCTCCAGCGGTCATAGGCACCAACTGGCAAACCATGGCTCGGCGCTTCGGCGATACGAACATTGCGCGGTATGACCGTCTCAAAGACCTTGCCCGGAAAATGCTTGGCGATCTCAGCGTGAACTTGTCGGCTCAGTGTGGTACGCGGATCCATCATCGTCACCAGTACGCCGATCAACTCGAGCGTTGGATTCATACCCTTACGAATCAGTTGCATGGTTTCGAGCAGTTGGCCGAGCCCTTCCATAGCGTAAAATTCGGCCTGGACCGGCAGCAGCACATAGTCGGCCGCGATGAGGGCGTTGACGGTCAACAAGCTGAGACTTGGTGGACTATCAATAATAATCACGTCATAGGCGCTCAACCGCTGCAACGCAAGTTTGAGCCGAACAAATCGACGTTCTGCCTTGGCCAGATCGACTTCCGCATTCGCAAGCTGTGGTGTTGCAGGTATGAGATCAAGGTTTTTATGCGCAGTATGTAACACGGCCTCGCTGGCTGCACTATCGAGCTGGATGATATTGAGACTAGTGAGTTCTAAGCTGTCTTTTGCAAACCCCAGCCCACTCGTCGCATTGCCTTGCGGGTCAAAATCGACCAACAACACGCTCCGACCTTCGCGGCTCAAACAATATGCTAGATTAACACTACTCGTCGTCTTACCAACGCCGCCTTTTTGATTGGTCACCGCGATCACCACGGCCACTAGTCGTTCCCTCTCATATACTCTCGATTATACCATGAGCGTGAAACAATATGTCGTATTGGGCTACATAATACGATATGCTAAATGGACGAATCTCCCTCTCATACCAAAAAGCCCCCTATGGGGCTTTTCATACTTCATACCCTACAGACCGACTACTTAATCGTGCCGATTTCGATTCGGCTGTATTTCTGTCGGTGACCAGTCAATTTGTGCACCCGTTTTTTGCTCTTGTAACGGATGATCTGGAGTTTGTCACCCTTGACCTCATCCTCGATAACGGTTGCTTTAATTTTGATACCACTCACCTGCGGTGTGCCGAGCTTGACGTCTTTGTCGTCAAAGACCATCAGCGGTTCGAGCGTGAGCTCTTTGGTTCCATCCGGGAGGCGGTCCACCAGGAGGGTCTCTTTGGCAGCAACAATGTATTGTTTGCCGCCGACGCGAACAACTGCTTTCATAGCATTCCTTATGATTTATATAATACTAAGCGATCAGTATAACAGATAACAGAGTCGATGTAAACGTATACCGATCTACACCATATCTGCTGGCAAGCCCCAGCGATCGATATCGGTTTGAGCCGGGGTGTTTTGGCCGCAGAGGAGCACGAGCCAGATGTCATTGGATTTTTTGAGCCAACACTTGTAGCCGCCACCTTCGCTAGCGCCGACACTGACAGCCGCAAAGGTGCTAGTTTGCTTGGTAACTGTAATTGTGTATTTACTCTGCGCGGCATCTTTGCCGGCCTTGGCATAGGCCAGCGCAACGGCAATGATCTGATCTTTATCTGATGTGGCGGCGTCGCCATTGGCGACTTGGTCGACGACCGCGTTACCGAGGTTGGCATTTTGCTTCTTTAGCTTATCGATCTGCGACTGCAGGGATGTTTGAGCGGATTTAGCAGTAGCCACTTCATTGTTGAGCTGATCGACATCGGCTTTTTGGTTGTACCACAGGTATGCCATGACACCTGCTCCGAGCAGTGTTAGCAAGAAGAGGACGCTGACAAACGAAAACGCCCGACTGTGTCGCTCACGAGGTTCTTGGTTTTTCCTCTGCGGCACCACTGCATCTAATTCCTTACCGGTCTCTACGATTTTAGCTTGACTCATACGTCATGTTTTCCTGTTGAGCACGATAAATATTTACGTCGCATCATTGTATTGCCATGAGCCTTTCACGGGTCGGAGCATCTCAAAAAATCCTGCAGGTTTTGTATCGGACGCCGGCCAATAGATAAGCGCTCGTAGCTCGCCGGTTGGTGATGTTAAGGGCCTCGCCAATTCAAATATTGTTAATACACGCCAGCCCTCTGGGAGTACTGATAATTTATAGTGTGCTTTGATAGCAGCCTCGATAGCAGTTTTCTCAACCGAAGTATCTCCTGATATTGTTGAGCCCAACATGTCAGTATAGCCTTGTGCAAATCGCTCAAAACTTGTTCGATTAATACTCTCTTGTTTCTTTAACGCGTCGAGTTCGCTACTACGAGTCTTTAGGGTCTCTTTAGTCTTTGACAATTCTTGCGTCAAGACTTGTTGATTACGCAATACCAAAATGAGCCCTACTACTAAACCGAGAACTATAATAGAACTCGCGATAATACCCATGATAGCCTTCAATGACATTGATTTTTTGACAGGAGAGGGGGGAGCTAATTCTGGAGCTGAAGTTTGCTCAGGCTCACGAGACCAGACCGACTGAGTGTTGAGTTCCATATTTTTACCTTATGCGTTATATTCCCACACATTACTATATGTTGGTTACTAAAAAATAACAATATCGTCTAACTGAACCACCCTCACTTCTAGCCTAACCACCAAAAAAGCGACATACTGTTCTCGTTAGATTCTAAACAAAGGAAAACAAATATGTCGCCAATAGCTATTGTAGCTGGTATCAACCAGTTGGCTCAA
>JBARSV010000037.1:0-13643 GCA_049644865.1 Saccharimonadales bacterium (SeqCode) | reverse complement strand
GAACGACGATAGACAGTTGGCATCACTTGCTATGATAGCGTGATAACGACGGGAGCAGCAAGCCGATCCAGGGACGGGCATGCAGCCCCGACCTGACGGTCGGGGTATTGGCGCCGGGAATAAATATGCGACGAGATAACTATCAGGGGGTCTGACTCTCATGAAACCTATTCGAATCTACAATTAGCGGCCACGAGTCGGCATAGATAAACAACTATTATAGCTTCATGTTATCACTATTGTAGCTCAACACTAACATAGTTACCGAGTGCAGTTCGCACGTACTGTCGTCGTTCATTAACACTATATCCTGGAAACATTGCGTTTATTGCCGTCTCAGCACTTGATAGGGGATAGATCATCAAATCTGTTCTCGTTTGTAACTTCCCTACGCCCCTATCTTTAGGCGACCAGACATACGACATAAATGTTGGAATAAAAGTAAGATCCCCTATGGTTGCGTGTGCCGTGCCGATCTTATTAATTGTAAATCGAGCTAACCCACCAGTTAGCTCATTGATATCCTGTTGGGTACTTAGCATATTTCCGATAGAATACCACACGAGTGTCCGGTGATTGTTTACACCGTTGACATATGCAACTTTCTGTATGACATGCGGCCCTGTTCCAACCACCACATCGGCTCCCAGTTCTGCAAACAACTTCGACGTTTTCTCTTGGTCCTCATTTGCCGTTGGTGAGTTCTCAGTTCCCCAGTGGACAGAAACAAATACAAAATCCGCATTCGCACGAGCATCTGTGAGTAATCTTCGTACAAGCTTTTCATCATGATATATATTGACCGAAGTGGTAGGTATCGATGCGTTATTATTCGTGTCAGCAAAGGCGACGAACGCTATTTTAATATCATTTTTTGTAAAATACTGAACAGTGTTTTGATCTTCTGATTTTTTGTTAGCACCCGCTATTGCTAGGGGTTGCAGTTTTTTCCAGACATCAATAGTAGCATCTATACCTGGCTGACCTTTATCGGCAATGTGGTCATTTGCAATGTTAATGAGGTTGCAGCCCGCTCCCGTTTGCAGATCGCGAGCAAATTCAGTTGGCCCGTTCAATAGGGGATACCCGCTAATGCCCAATGACGGACCAGCCGTAGGCCCTTCTTGATTGCAGAAGATGACATCAGAATCTTTGTATAGCGAATTGATCTTTGAAAAAAACTTTGTAAAATCATACCCTTCAACAGTCTTTGCATTGTCAACAACACTATCATAAGCCAGCATATCACCCATTGCTACAACTGAGACGGTGTTATGTTTGAGCTCTTTTTGTTCAGGCGGTTCCTGTTTTATCACTGCTTGCGGTGCATTCATAAATGCAAACACAATCCCCAGCCCTAACAATAAGCCAATAACGCTTAAAATAAGCCATGTATTCTTGTACCATACGGACTTGTAACCATATTGCATATAACGATTGTAACACCGCCAAGCATAAACTCAATGTCGGCGAATAAATATTTGGATCGCTAATGGTACTATTAATATATGCTGCCTCATACTTATAAATTTAACAATTCAAGCATAATAATTTTATGGATTATTGTTGCCAGTGTTGGGTTAAGTTGGTACGCAGTGTATTCCGCTCGAGAAATACTACTAAGTTATGAATCGCTTGATAGTCAACTACGTAACATTTATGACCGTCAGACGACAAAATTTTTATTTTCCAACCTTGATCGACCACTTTATATTCCCGACCTCTCATTGCTCACGCTCAATCAGCCATGGATGTATGTCTCGCGCACAGCGCCTCTTCCTTCACACTACCTACCAGCCGACCTCGTCGATGTCACACTTCCTCACGCAGCCAGCGACTCTCCCGTGCGGCTACAATCGCGGGCACATCAAAAGCTAACGGAGTTGTTTGCTAAAGCCAAAGAAGACGGCCAGATATTTATGATCGCTAGCGCCTATCGATCAGTCACCGAGCAGCAAAAATTATATGATGATTTTGTTGCCAAACGGGGTGAAGCGGCTGCCAAGCAATATGTCGCACAGCCGGGCACCAGCGAACATCACACCGGTCTCGCTGTCGACGTTGACGACGCCTCACCAGCCTGCGAGCGCGATGCCGATACATGCGAGCTCAGCTACCAAAGCATTGCGTGGCTGGCGGAGCACGCGCCGGATTATGGCTTCATCATCCGGTTCCCATCGACCAAACAGCCAGTAACAGGTACCGCCTATGAACCGTGGCATCTGCGTTATGTTGGTATCGTGCTTGCCAAACAACTAACAACCTCGGGGCTAGCCTTTGATGAGTTTATCGAGCAAGTTGCACCGGGGAGAGTCAGAAATCCCAATTGATTATTTTTTGTAGATCATCAATAGGACAGTAATCATATACTATTTTGCTGCAAGATATGCATCAGATAACGATACCTGCCGGGAGAAAATAGGTCATAATTGTTACGATAATAAGCAGGGCATACTCGATCTTACGATCAACCTGAAAATGATCATGGCTCGCAAACATCAAACCAATCGCTAATCCGAGGGGAAATCCTCCAACGATGATAGTGCCGATATATACTGGCGAGGCAAGTTTAATCCACAATGAGCCAAGTATGATATAGAGAACAATCTTGAGAAAATAGGTCGAATCACGTTCGATCGGAGCCCGTGCGCTGCGTTTTTTAAGGTTAGGCATACGACTTATGGTAAATGGTAATTGGGAAATAGTAAATAGGTCTACTATCTACTACCTACCAGCTATTAGCTATTAGCTATTTTTGCGTGTGGACGGTTCTTCAAAATGCTTCTTCGCAGTGTCAGCAACTGAACCTGCCGTCTTCTTGGCGTCATCAGCGACGCGGCTAGCACGTTCTTTAGCATCGGCTGCAAGTTCATTCCATTCTTTGCTGGCTCGCGCAGCTGCAGCTTTGACTTCGTCGGCGCTATCGGCTGCCGTTTTTTTAGCTTGCTGGGCCTTTTTCTCAGCGGTCTTCTTCGCTTCTTCGGCTTTCTTCTTTAGATCGTCGCGTGTTTCTTTGCCACTCTTAGGTGCAAACAATAACCCAGCAACTGCCCCGGCAATCGCGCCAAATACTAATGCCCCAAATGCTTTACCTTTTGCCATAGTGTATCCTCCTCATTATTTCGTGTTCATATATAAGTATACACCAGAGATAACACGGTAATGTAATCTGCATCACAAAACCTCTGCTTATCGAGCCATTACATGTATAGGTACCTCTGATCTATATAATTACCACCCCGAACGAGGTGGTAATGTACGATATCGCTATACTAGTTGTCTCTATACGTCGACTTACATGCGTATTTCAGCATCGCAACCAGCTGGCAAACTGAGGTTTTGCAAGCTGTCAATCGTCTTGGGTGTTGCACCGATAATATCGATGAGGCGTTTGTGGACGCGCATTTCGAAAGCTTCGCCGCCTTTTTTGTAGACATGCGGGCTCTTGACGACGGTAAACGTACTACGTCGTGTCGGTAGTGGTACTGGGCCAGCGATACTGGCACCGGTACGGATAGCGGTGTCAATAATTTGCTTGGCCGATTGATCGATCACTTTGTGATCGTAGGCTTTGAGGCGAATTCGTATCCGCGGTGCTTCTGGTTTTTTGGCGTCTGCCATATGGTTCTCCTAGCTGATAGTTAGTAGCTGGTAGCTGGTAGCTGGTAGCTTATAGCTGGTAGCTGGTGAATTTGCTACTAGCTATGAGCTATGTGCTAAGAGCTAAGGACTATTAGCTAATGACTATGAGCTCGTTATACTCCGTAACCTCGTGCTCAGTTCTGTTTGGTTCAGCTTGGCCGAGTTCTCGGAGCGATTGATAATACGCGGATAAGTATACTGTATTCTCCTGCAATATACAAATCTGCTTGCTGTCTATGCCGACTTCTTACTCATACCTTCTTCCCTCTTCTTCAGAGCAATGATATACTTCATACCATAAGCATATAAGCAAGGAATATCCCGGTCATGGCAACAGCAAAGAAAAAACCAGCAAAGAAACCCGTGTCAAACAAATCCCGAACAAAATCTTCCCCTGTTAAACGTTCATCCGGAGCGAAATCAGTCGCAGCAGTATCGCGAAGCGATCGTGCATTTATGGAAACCCGCTTCACCGAGCAAACGCTGTATTGGTTAATTATCGGTGTCGCCGTCGTTGCACTTGCCGCCTGGGTATTGTCCATACAAGTACAGATGAATGACATGTATGACAAGCTGGACGTACAAAACTCAGAGACCGTTTTGCCCGCGAAAAAGACCGTCACCCCTTAGTAATAGCAAATTCGTCGTCAACAAAAATCGCCCCGCAACTCGGGGCGATTTATTCGTTTCTGACCTATCACTCGTCTCGAGCCTCTCGGCTCCGACTTCTATTTCGTGATCTTTGTGACCACACCAGCACCGACCGTACGGCCACCTTCGCGGATAGCGAAGCGCAAACCGTCGTCCATAGCGATAGGTGCAAGCAACTTGACCTTGAAGGTGACAGTGTCGCCAGGCATAACCATTTCTTTATCGGCTGGCAACTCAACCTCACCAGTCACATCCGTTGTACGGAAGTAGAACTGTGGTTTGTAGCCCTTAAAGAATGGCGTGTGGCGTCCGCCCTCTTCTTTGGTAAGCACGTAGACTTCAGCGTCAAACTCAGTGTGAGGTGTGATCGTACCTGGTTTGGCGATCACCTGGCCGCGCTCGATTTGCTCGCGCTCGATACCGCGGAGTAGCAGACCGGCGTTGTCACCAGCTTGGCCCTGATCAAGGTTTTTCTTGAATGCCTCGATACCAGTTACAACTGATTTTTGCAGGTCACGGATACCGACGATCTCAACCTCGTCGTTGAGCTTGACGATACCTTGCTCAATACGACCAGTCGCAACAGTGCCACGGCCTTTGATCGAGAAGACGTCTTCGATTGGCATCAGGAATGGCTTATCGAGATCGCGCTTTGGCTCTTCGATGTAGTCGTCCATAGCCTTGACAAGTTCCATGACAGCGTCTTCGTCACTAGCTGAACCTTCGAGGGCCTTGGTAGCAGAACCCTTGACGATTGGTGCGTTGTCACCGTCGAAGCCGTTTTTGGTCAACAGTTCGCGGACATCCATCTCAACGAGCTCAACGAGCTCAGGATCGGCAAGATCCATCTTGTTGAGGAAGACAACGATCTTTGGCACGCCGACTTGGCGAGCAAGCAGCACGTGCTCGCGAGTCTGAGGCATAGGACCATCAGCAGCTGAAACAACGAGGATAGCACCGTCGACCTGTGCCGCACCGGTGATCATGTTTTTGACGTAGTCGGCGTGACCAGGCATGTCAACGTGAGCGTAGTGACGCTTTTCGCTTTCATACTCTTGGTGTGAGGTCGCGATGGTGATACCACGAGCCTTTTCCTCAGGTGCGTTGTCGATTTGGTCGTAAGCAACCGGTTTGTTGACGGCGCTTGGAAGTTTTTTGGCAAGCACTGCGGTAATCGCAGCTGTCAAAGTCGTCTTACCGTGGTCGACGTGACCCATAGTACCGACGTTGACGTGAGGCTTGCTTCGGTCAAAATCTGCCATATAGAGATTTTCTCCTTGGATTATTAGTTGTTATCGCGACGCGTGGCTCCGTTGATCGCTCAAAAAAGAAGCGTCGCGCGCATGGTGTTGATTATAGGTGTTTACTGTCATATTGTAAAGTATCTGTACAACAACCCAACCCCTATACATCTGATTAATAATGCTTTTCAGGCGTGAGTCTGCATTAGTTTGTTCAGTCGACAAACCAGGGCGATATAATTTCATGTACTTTTGTCGTTGCCTAGCTGCTTTTGACAAAATTGTCGTAAACCAAAATTGCCTGATTTTTGAGACGACGCTACCATAGGTTCCCATGACACCACCTCAGCGTATAGTCGACACCCTGTTTATGCCCAGTGCGGCAGAATGTCTGATCTCGTCCGAAATCATACATTATTACTATAAAAAGTTACGCATTTCACGTACAATAGGTAATAGACATGAGCAAATTGAGCCCAAAAATAGTGATGATTGTTCTTGCCTCATTTGTTTTTATTCTTGTTATCTCAAGTATTATCGTGACTATCTCAAGACCAAAACCAACGATACAAAAAGGGTCGAATATCACCGATAACACTTCTCAGACCAATGGGCAAACTCAAACCAACCAAGAGGGCCAAAATTCTGCGGGATCGTCAGGAGAATCATCTGACGCAACCGATGTTTACGGTGGCACATCTAACCCTTATACCGACCCAGATTTTTCCACTGACCCATCGATCATTACATTACCTGTCTTTGGCACATCAATTGTCTTTTCAACCCATCAATCAATCTACAATGAAGCAAAGATTACCGTAAAACCAAATACAGTAGCGAGTCGTAAACAAATTATTATAACTGGTAAAGGTTGCAATACCTGGACCTTTTATGCTTATGAAAATTCCGATGGGTATTACTCTATTGATGAATGGCGATCATTACAGGGTACCCCGTATGTTTTTCAACCTGGACCTCCCCCTGTCCCAGTAAAAATCTGCGATATTGAGCCTGGAAAGCCTGACAAAAATGCCATTGATGCAGGCTTTAAAGACGAGGCGCTGTATATTTTTCGTTCCTTCAGATAAACACGTCCGTTAGAATGATCCGTGCAAATTTATTCTACTTTTGATTTTGTATTCGACACTGTAGTTAATTAGCTTACAGCGAAAAATTTCTTATTTTTTATTTCTTTTTTCAATTATCTCTGTAGCAACGTTTGGCGGTACTTCCTCGTACTGGGCAAGTTCCATAGTACTGGCGGCGCGACCCTGGCTCATGGAACGAATATCACCAGTGTAGCCAAACATATTGCTGAGTGGCACAAAGGCTTTGATCAGTTTGGCCCCCGCCATAAGATCGTCCATAGCCTCGATACGGCCACGGCGAGAGTTGAGGTCGCCGATAACATCACCCATAAACTCTTCAGGAGTTGTCACTTCGACACGCATGACCGGCTCAAGCAACACTGGCTTAGCCTTCGGTATACCCTCTTTGACTGACAAGACGCCGGCAAGGTTAAAGGCGAGCTCACTCGAGTCAACATCGTGGTAGCTACCATCGTACAGCGTGGCTTTGACGCCGATCATCGGGTAACCGGCAATCACACCATTGCTGAGGGTGTCTTCGATACCCTTGCGTACTGGCTGACGGTACTCCTGCGGCACAACACCACCCTTGATCTCGTCGACGAACTCGAAGCCTTCACCGCTCTCGGTCGGCTCAAACTTGATCCAGACATCACCATACTGACCGCGACCACCAGATTGTTTGGCGTGTTTACCCTGAGCCTGAGCCATACCACGAATTGTTTCGCGGAAGGCAACTTGTGGTTCACCGACATTGGCCTCGACCTTAAACTCACGCTTCATACGGTCGATCAAGATATCGAGGTGCAACTCGCCCATACCTGACATGATGGTCTGACCAGTTTCTTCGTCGGTATGGATACGAAATGTCGGGTCTTCTTCGGCCAGGCGCTGCAGCGCGATACCCATCTTTTCTTGGTCGGCTTTACTTTTCGGCTCGACAGCAATACTAACGGGTGGTTCTGGAAAGGAAATGCTCTCTAGCGCAATCGGGTGCGCCACGTCGCTCAGGGTGTGACCGGTAAACGTACTCTTGAGTCCGACAACTGCCGCGATATCGCCCGCTGCGATGCGGTCGATGTCTTCGCGCTTATCAGCATGCATACGAACGATACGGCCGACCCGTTCTTTCTCGCCAGTCGTTGTATTGAGTACATAACTACCAGCCGTGAGGACGCCAGAATAAACGCGAACGAAGATCAATCGGCCAACAAATGGGTCGGTTGCGATCTTAAACGCCAGAGCGGCCATCGGCTCTTCATCGGCAGGTTTGCGGCTCACTTCGTCGCCAGTCTTAGGGTTTTGACCCCATATAGCGTCGACATCAAGCGGGCTTGGGAGATAGTCAGCCATAAGATCGAGAAGTTTTTCGACGATAACACCACGGCCATCACCACCTGTCACCAAGAAGAAATCACCCGCTAGTACTCGCTTACGGAGCGCCATCTTGAGTTCGTCGACACTGATCGCTTCTTCACCGTGCTCAAAGAACTTCTCCATGAGCGCGTCATCAGCCTCGACGGCCGCCTCGACGAGCAATGAGCGTGCATTCTTCGCTTTTTCGAGCATGTCGGACGGTATTTCACCCTGTACTAGCTCGTGATCAGTATAGTCGTTGTAGGTATATGCCTTCATGTCGACGAGGTCAACGAGGCCATTGATCGTCTTCTCAAAACCGATTGGCAGATGGATAGGCAACGCGTGCTTACTGAGGCGATGATGGATTGATTCGAGCGATTTATAGAAGTCGCCGCCCGTCTGGTTGATCTTGTTAATGAAACAGATGCGCGGCACACCATATTTGTTCGCCTGTCGCCAGACAGTTTCACTTTGTGCCTCAACACCCATTTTGCCATCAAAGACCGTTACCGCACCGTCGAGCACACGTAAACTACGCTCTACCTCAGCGGTAAAGTCGATATGTCCAGGCGTATCGATGATATTGATCTTGTGGCCCTTCCAGAAGCACGTCACTGCCGCACTGGTAATCGTGATACCGCGCTCTTTCTCCTGCTCCATCCAGTCTGTCGTCGCGCTGTCACCGTTTGCACCACGCACTTCACCAATTTTATGATTGATACCTGTTCGGTAGAGAATACCCTCTGTCGTGGTTGTCTTGCCAGCGTCGATATGCGCGATGATACCCACATTGCGGTATTGTTTGAGCGGAACGTCTTGTTGCGTAGCCATAGAAGTCATTGATCCTTTGTTGAGTTAATTTGTCGCTTTTTTGAGCATCAAAAAAGAGTTGTTGAATATTACTTTATCAGATATCGACCAAATATCCTAGATATCTTTCAGGCTAAGATCAGTTCAGAATTGCTCAACCGTGGACACAATAGCGGGGCTCGATTCAAAGGAAACTTTTTCGACGAACAGGATATAGTTATTACCGTATCAAATATCAGGGTAAATAATGATTTGCTACTATAGGATACATGCATTCTACTCTTCGACTCTACGACTACTTTCTCCCCAAACATTACGAGCTGACTCTGACAATCGAGCGTGAACAGCGTCGGTTCAACGGCCGAGTTGTCATGAGTGGACATAAGACCCACGCGGTACACCCTATCATGGTGCACAGCAAAGATCTGACCATCCACGCCGCTATGATCGACGATACACTCGTACCGACCAAGCCGCTGGCTCATGACGCACTACAGATTGGCGATGGGCTGCCGTCGGGAGATTACCGTGTCACCATCGAATTTAGCGGTACGATCACCGACCCGATGCATGGTCTCTACCCCTGCCACTACGAACTGGATGGTGTAAAGAAAGAAATACTCGCGACACAATTTGAGTCTCACCACGCCCGTGAAGTCTTCCCGTGTATCGATGAGCCAGAAGCCAAGGCGACGTTTGATCTGACACTTGTAACTGAACCAGGCGTCACTGTCCTCTCGAATATGCCTGCGAAGAGAGGGCAGATTGCAGAGGGCAGATTGCAGACTGAGTTTCAAACGACACCGCGGATGAGCACCTACTTGCTGGCATTTGTCGTCGGCGAACTGCACGCCACAACTACCACCAGCAAAAATGGGACGAGAGTCTCGGTGTATTCCACCCTATCCCAGGCGAAATCGTCGCATCGTTTTGCCCTCAGTGAGGCCGTTGCCCTGATCGATCATTATGACGAGTATTTCGGCGTACCCTACCCACTCACCACCTGTGCGCATGTCGCCTTGCCTGATTTTTCGGCACTAGCCATGGAAAACTGGGGACTTATCACGTACCGCGAGGGCTACCTACTGGCCGACAACAACACGCCCGTTGACCAGCGACGCGCCATCGCCACCGTCATTGCCCACGAGCTGGCACACCAATGGTTTGGCAACCTCGTGACCATGCGCTGGTGGGACGATCTCTGGCTCAACGAGAGTTTCGCCAATGTCATGGAATACCTCGCCCTCGATGCCCTCCATCCCGATTGGAACGTCTGGGATGATTTTGCAGCCAAAGAGTCGACGCTGGCGCTCGGCCGCGACCAATTCGGTTCGATTCAACCAGTTGCCTATCATGTGCGCACCCCTGACGACATCGCCGCCGTCTTCGACAAGGCAATTTTATATAGCAAAGGCAGCCGCCTGATACGCATGACAATCGCCTACATCGGCGACGAGGCCTTTCGCCGCGCTCTCAGACAGTATTTTACTGATTTTGCCTACGGCAACACCGAAAGCCACGACCTGTGGCGGGCCATGCACGCTGCCAGCGGTAAACATATTGAATCACTCATGGATCACTGGTTGCGTCATAGCGGGCTGCCCGTCGTATCGGTGACGACACGTGGTGACGGCTACCAGCTCGCGCAGCACCGCCTCAGCGTCGGCCGCACTAGCGAATCGACACTTTGGCCGATCCCGCTCGCTGCCCGCGATAAACACTTCCCCGAGCTCCTTTACGATCATTCCCACGTTGTCGACACTGCCACCTCACCACAGCTAAACGTCAACGGCGTCGGACACTTCGTGACTAATTATGATGACGCGTCGTGGGCAGCGATGTGCGAACTCGTGCGATCAGATAATCTCAGTACTGTCGAACGTGGTTTGTTGCTATACGAGACCGCTATGCTCGCCCAGAGTGGTCACTATACGACGGAACGCTTGTTCGATCTCTTAGATTACTACCGTGACGAGACATCAAGCGCCGTGTGGTTGACTATCGGTGGTGTTATCGGTACCGTGTCGGTCGCCAGCGAGAACCGTATCAATCGCACACACTTCGATACATACATACAAACCCTCCTCAGCCCCGCCTTTGAACGATACGGACTTGACCACTCATTCCCAGGCGACGGTGATCGTACTACCCAGGGTATCGTCAACGAATTATTGATCAACCATGATCATACCGAGTCAATCTCGGCTGCTCTCACGCTCTTTCGCGAAGCCGATGACATCGCACGCATCGCCGGTGACCTGCAGGGCGCCGTCTACAGTGCTGTTGCCATTGCCGGTAGCCAACGTGACTTGCACCGTCTGGTTCATCTCTACAGCACAACGCACGACGCCCATCAACGCGATGTCATCGCCCGCGCGCTATCGACCAGTCGTAACGCATCGTCACTTCATGTGTGGGTCAATGCCCTCGATGACACTGATACCGTCAAGCTCCAAGACCTACCGTTTTGGTTTTACTACCTCATGCGTAACCCCGTGTCACGTGAGGCCACCTGGCAATGGATGCACGATCATTGGGACTGGCTGGTGACTAATTTTGGTAACGGTCACGCGCTCGAAAAATTTCCTATGTATGCCGCCAAAGTCATGCATGGTGACGACTGGCTACGACGGTATCGTGACTTTTTCGAGACCCATGATGACCCGACGATTCGCCGAGCCGTGCGCGTTGGTATCGACGAGATCACCGCCCGCACAGAGTGGGTCCGCCGTGATGGCGACGTCATTCGTGATCTATGTCGATGAGGTATACTAAGTAGCGATGACACACCACACACCGCAATTTGATACCTCGCTGCGTCCGCAAGACGATTATTTTGGCTACGTCAACAATCCGTGGTTGGCCGCCAATCCCATACCGCCAAGTGAAAGCTCATGGGGAGCGTTTTATGTGCTGCGTGACGCGTCATGGGCAGCACTGCATGAGATTGTCCAAGAATTAGGCCGCGCCAAATCGTCCGAGCTCACCCACGATCAACGCTTGCTCAAATTATTTTTTGACACGGCTATGGAATTTGACTCGTTTGGGCCCGCTCACCGCGCCTTTCTCGACGAGCAACTCCAGCGTATCTACACAATTGATTCGCAGCGCGACCTGGCACACTACCTCGGCTACGCGCACCGCTACAACATCAACGCCTGGTGGACATGCGCTATCGATATGGATGACAAAGACAGTGGCATGCAAGTCTTGCGTCTCCACCAAGATGGTTTGACACTACCAAATCGCGACTATTATCTCGAGACCGACGATAAGATGGCCGCAATTCGTGCCGGCTACCAAACCTACTACGACACCATTCATCGGCACCTCGCTCGTCATGTGCAACCTGATTGGGACGCCGTTTACGCTATCGAACTCGCCCTTGCCAAAGCCTCGTGGACCGATAGCGACCTGCGTGATATTCACCGAGCATATAACCCCATGACTCGTACAGAGCTAGCATCACGTTACCCGTCATTTGACTGGTCGGCGTATTTCGACGGTCTCGGCTGGACAACGCCCAACGATCATATCGTCGTGAGCCAGCCCGACGTTATCGAGCACTGTATAGTGCAACTCCAGCAGCTACCCCTCGAAGACGTCAAGTCATATCTGGCATGGAAACTGATCGGCAGTGTCGTCAGCTGGATCGATAGCACATGCGCCCAAGCAGCCTTTGAATTGTTCGGCGTCATGATCGGTGGCACGAGCGAACAAAAACCACTATGGAAACGAGCCGTCATGCAAGCCGACAGCTCGATCATCGGCGAGGCGCTTGGCCGCGAGTATGCCCGGCGGCACTTTCCTGAGTCGTCACGCCACGCCGTCCTGGGTCTCGTCGAAGACATCCGCGCCGCATACCACGCCCGTATCGATCGTCTCACCTGGATGAGTGACACCAGCAAACAGCGCGCCCACACAAAACTCGACAACATATCGGTACTCATCGGCTACCCAACGGTCTGGAAAGACGTATCGAAACTGACGTTTGGTCGTGACAATCACCTGGCAAACATGTTTACGGCTCGTGCGTTTCGTAGTGACCTCGAACTCGCCAAAGTCGGCCAGCCACCAGCTGCCGAACAGTGGGAGATGAATGCTCACACTGTCAATGCCTACCACCACCCCAATCGCCTCGAGATCGTCTTTCCGGCCGCCATACTACAGCCACCGTTTTACGCGCCGTCGTCCGACTATGCGACCAATCTCGGCGGTATCGGTGCAGTCATCGGTCATGAATTTACTCATGGATTCGACGATCAAGGAGCTGATTTTGATGAACACGGTAACACCAATCGCTGGCAGACAGCCGATGAACGCGCCGCGTTTGATAAGCTAGCCCACCATATCGTGCGGCAAGCCGATGCCTTCGAGACCGTCCCTGGTGTGTACTTGCAAGGCAAGCTTATCCTTGGCGAGGCCATCGCTGATATCGGCGGCCTACAGCTCGCTGTCGAAGCCCTCCAGATGAAGTCAACAGAGGCAGAATTTGCATCCCAGGTGCAAAACCTCTTCGTTAATTTCGCCCGCGCCGAGTGCGCCCACGCTACGCCCGAACGTCTGACCGAACTCGCCAAGATCGACCCACACCCACCCTCACGTTTCCGTGTCAACTGCGTCGTCTGCCATACCGATGCGTTTTATGAAGCATACGGCGTCACTGCAACCGATGCGCTCTACTTACCGCCAAGCAAACGTGCAAAGATTTGGTAAGAGCCTGCTCTGAACCACCCCACACTTCCAACCGGCGCTAGCCGGTTGTTTGTTTTGGGATAAAAAAGACGACATAATTTTCCTTGGTTACCTTCTAAAACAAACAAGGAGAAACTATGCCGTCATCAAACATTGT
>JBARSV010000036.1:0-6797 GCA_049644865.1 Saccharimonadales bacterium (SeqCode) | reverse complement strand
AAAGCGGCGGCGCGAGGAAACGGCACGGATGAAAAAGAAACACACCGCTCACGCGGTGCGGTATGCTAGAAGGATGACATTAACAAGACGTGGATGAGAGGCGGACAGTTGGGGGTATAATTTGGGTTGGTAGAGCTAAAATTATTATATAACTTCAATATCAGATAGTCAAATACCGCGATACTTTCCATCTGTAAATACTGTTGAGTGATTTGTAAAAGCCGTCGGCCTTTGATCTGTAAAAAATGCAAAATTAAAAACTGACCTGTCACAGTCAGCTGCAATTTCTCCTGTGTTGTCCCGGGGCGGGGACGGATGGGGCTCTTGAGGGAGCCACGCATCCGTCCCCGCGTTGGGGGTGCACCTCACCGGTCGAAAAGCTTCGCCAACTCGTCGGCGCTTGGCTTGGTCGCCTCATCGGCGGGCGCATCGTGCGGTCCGTCGGAGTCTTGGGTGTAGCCCATGCCCTTGTGGAAGAGCGTCAGGTACGCCTCGACAGTTTCCTCCGAGGGGATGAGCTTCGATGGGAAGACCGCCTCGTCGTGATCAGCATCCTTGACGAGCTCGTCAATCACTGCAACGATCATCGCAAGAGCTGGTGCTGCCGCAGTCACGCCTACTCCATCGAACTGGACTAGTTGGTTGACCAATTGGCGGTAAAGCTTGTAGAAGAGCCTGCCCTCCTCCAGGTCATCGGCCGCTGCCATCATCTCGACGCGGAAGTAAAGCCGGATTCCGGGGTCGTCGAGGTAGTTGATGAAGCGCACGACGGCATCGCCTTCTTGCCGGACGATTGCCTCCGCTTGTTCAAAACTCATGGCCATAGTGTGGTGCACTCCTTGATCGGGCGGTTTCCCGCATGGTTACCCGAATTGGGCTGGCAGTACTTAAAGAAATTAAGTAATATCAGCCCAATTCAATCACAAGCTATCCTAAAACGTCGGTAAACGTACATCCCAAAGTGTGAGAATAGCTATTTTTATATCACAACTCGCAAATATAGTCAAATACTGCTATACTGTATCCCTGTAAACAAGGCAGAGTGTGATAGATACGAGTTCAGCCCATGGATTCATACCTGTTACCCTCTGCGATAACGAGGAGGTCACTTTATGACTATCAACCCATCAGGCAAAGACATAGTCTCTGTCTCGACCGATTTTTGCGGTCAAAAACTAACACTCGAGGTCAACCGCGTCGGGTTCCGCACCACGGCGAGCGTGCTGGTCAGCTACGGCGACACGGTTGTGCTCGGCACGGCGATGGTCGGCTCACGTCCGGTCGTACTCGATTATTTCCCCTTAAGCATTGACTACGAAGAAAAATTTTATGCAGCTGGCAAGATATCGGGCAGTCGCTTTATCAAAAGGGAAGGCCGTCCCAGCGACGAAGCTATCTTGATCGGTCGCTTGATCGATCGTCCGATTCGTCCACTGTTTCCAAAAGGCTACCGCCAAGAAGTTCAGGTCGTCGCCAGCGTGCTCAGTATGGACCCGCGCTTCCGACCCGACGCTATCGCCATGATTGCCGCTAGCTCGGCGCTGATGCTGACCGGTACGCCGTTTGACGGTCCGGTTGCGGGCCTCCGTGTCGGCCGTGTCGGTGGCGAGTTCCAGGCATTTTTGACGCCAGAACAGCGTGAACAATCCGACCTTGATCTGGTCGTCGCCGGTATCGAAAGCGGTATCACCATGGTCGAAGCCGCGGCCAATGAAGTGCCCGAAGAAGACCTGCTCGCCGCTATGGAATGGGCCGTCAAAGCCTTTCAGCCCGCGATCGCTCTGCAGCGAGAGCTCGCCACAAAGGTCGGCGTCACTGAGCAAGCGTACGAGCTGGTACTACCTGATGAGACAATCCAAAAAGCAGTCGACGCGTGGGTCAAGGGCAAATTTGGCGCCGCACTGCGCCGTGCCTACCCAGAGCGCAATGAGTTGATCAACGACATCCGCTGGGCGTTCCACGAAGAGATGGCCGCCAAGGTCGGTGATGACTATGCTGCTCAGCGCGACGAATACGACGAAGCCTTTACTAGCGCGCTCCATCACGACGTCCGAGACGGTATCGTAAAGGACAAGACACGTCCCGATGGCCGCAAGCTCGATGAGGTTCGTCCACTCAGCTCTGAAGTTGGTATATTGCCGCGCACCCACGGCTCAAGTCTCTTTACCCGCGGTGTGACCCAGGCGATGAACATCGTGACGCTGGCGCCCTTAAGTTATGCCCAGATGGTCGACACCATGGAGCACAATGATTACGAACGCCGCTACATGCACCACTACAACGCGCCAGGTTACACTGTCGGCGAAGTTCGTCGTCTCGGTAGTCCGGGCCGTCGCGAGATCGGTCATGGCTATTTGGCCGAACGCGCCCTCGTACCAGTCTTGCCTGATGTCGAAAACTTTCCGTATGCGATCCGCAGCGTGACAGAGATCATGAGCCAAAACGGCAGTACCAGCATGGCCGCGACCTGTAGCTCATGCCTGGCGCTCATGGATGCCGGTGTACCGATCACCCGACCAGTCTCGGGTGTCGCGATGGGCCTCATGATGGACGGTGATACCCCATATGTCTTGACCGATATCGCCGATGCCGAAGATTTCGCTGGTGACATGGATTTCAAAGTCACCGGGACAGAAAAAGGCGTCACTGCCATGCAGATGGATATGAAAGTCCACGGTCTGCCGATCGCGGTGCTACGCGAAGCTGTCATGGCTGCCAAGCCTGGCCGCGAACATATACTCACACACATGCTGACGACACTGGCTGCACCGCGCACAGCCCTCAGTGTCTACGCACCACGTATCGAAAAACTCATGGTCAACCCTGACAAGATCGGTGCCATCATCGGTAAGGGCGGGGAAACGATCAACAAGATTACCAAAGAAACTGGTGCCGAAGTCGATATCAAAGACACTGGTCTCGTCACTGTCTCGGCCGTCGACACTGCCGCCATCGAACGTGCGCTTGAGTGGATCAAATCACTCGTCGAAGAACCAGAAGTTGGCAAGATCTACGAAGGCAAGGTCGTCAAGATCATGGAATTTGGCGCCTTCATCAACATCATGCCTGGTATCGATGGCATGTGCCACATCTCGGCTATGGCTGATAGTCGCGTCGAAAAAGTCACCGATGTCGTCAAAGAAGGTGATGTCGTCAAAGTCCGCCTCGTCGCCATCGACGACCGCGGCCGTCTCAGCCTCAGCATGCGCCCAAGCGATCTCAAATAATAACAATACATATCGTAGTCCAGCCCACAACGATCGAGCGTGGCAGCGAGTAGCCAGACGTTTATGTCGCGGGGTTAATATGGTACGCTAATAAGCAAATAGACTGAGGGGGTATATCATGGATTCGCAACGCACGTCATCGCAAAACAATAGCACTCCAGAGCCGGTCACACCGTCGGTTCCACCTGTGCAGCCTTCGGCTACGACAACTCAGCCGACTATGCCGCAGGACGCAGCTCCAGCCGTACAAGCCTCGGCGCCAGCACCGACTAGTGGTGCGAGATCGATGAAGAAGATCATTACTATTGTCGCGGGCGTCCTTGTACTCGGCCTCGGTATCCTTGCATATATGATGCTGTCGGGCCCAAGTCAGGCTGACTACAAACAAGCCAGTGATACTGCTAAGTCTCTCCGGACAGCTTACGAGGCGATCAAGCCCGATGCCATCACGTCATTTACGAACGCTGACGAATTGCAAACAGCTGGCGCAGACATGAAAGCTGCAGCACAGCTATTTGACAAAAAATTTACCGAGCTTGGCACTATGAAAGCGGTAACGGGCGACAAAGAAATTGCTGCGCTCTATGAGGCGGCTAAGACGAAAAAGGTCAAATTTGACGCTGGTCTGGTGATGGCGACTGAAGCGCTTGATACGATTTTGCCGCCACTTGTCGAGGGAATGGAGTCGACCGGTGCAGGGTCGGACAAGCTAAAAGCTTTGAGATTGTCAATTGAGTCAATCAAAGATATCAAAGACGAGACCAACAAAAAACTTGTGTCCGATGTCATCGCTGAGCTCAAAGACATGGAGTCATTGGCTCTCAAGATTGAAGCTGGCCGAGCTGACCCGAAAAAGGTCGATAGCACCGCACAATCAGCCTATTACGATGCAGCTGATAAATTCTCGTCAACCATGCGAACATGGCAGAACGGCCTCGAGAAGAAACTGACTGAGGCCGAGATGAAAGATGATCTCACAAAGTTGACCGAAGCAATCTTTGATAAATCGATAGGCAGATAATCCGCATCGCGCTATGACTCAGTCTCAGCTGGATGATATACGTGATGAGATAGTGAAGCATGACATTTGTGCGCATCTGCGTGAGACCGCCACGCAGTTGGTGATGGGCGATGGCAATCCCGATGCCGATATTGTGTTCATCGGCGAGGCGCCGGGTAAGGCCGAAGACGAGCAGGGGTTGCCATTTGTCGGTGCCAGCGGCAAATTCTTAAACGAGATGTTGTCAGCAGCCGGCATGCAGCGCAGTGATGTCTACATAACGAACATTGTGAAGTATCGTCCGCCAAACAACCGCGATCCTGAGCCTGAGGAAAAACGCGCTTTTTGGCCATACCTCATGCGCCAGCTCGAGATTATCGACCCGCGGGTTGTTATAACCCTCGGCCGCCATAGCGGGGCGTGCTTCATCCCCGACTTGCACATATCTCGTGATCATGGACGGGCCAGGCGAGTGAAATTTCACGAGCATGAATTTCTCGTCATCCCGCTCTATCACCCAGCGGCCGCACTCTATAATGGCTCAATGCGCCAAACCCTGATCGATGATTTTCTGGCCGCCGCTCACCTAGCCCAACGACACATGATATATTTGGCTGAGTAATGGCTCTATAACCTCCATCATTTCTCTCAACTCCACCCATCCTTGATGATACACTGTTTTTTGTTTACTTTTTATAACGATCGTCTAAAATAGTATACAACTATGAACACAGTTGATGTGTACGATGTGCCTGAGCTGGCATCACTCAAACGAAAAGCAATCGTCGACGGCATCTTGCGCGTGGCGTCGTATGCAGCGGCTACGACCGCAGTGATAGTGGCACCGAACATCGTACAGGCCCTGGACAAACCGCTGGCTGCACTCGACACAACCATGGATGAGCGTTCACGGAAGCGGCATATCATGCAAACGATTTACTATATGAAATCTCGCGGATATTTAGCTGGTGATTATGAGCATGGTCTGCGCGTGACAGCTAAGGCAAGACGCCGTCTCCGATCATTCAATATTCAATCTCTCAAAGTCGCCCCCACAGATCAATGGGATGGTATGTGGCGCATTGTTATCTATGACATTCCTGAAATGTACCGGACTGCTCGTATTTGTTTCGGATCGGCACTACGGCAGGCGGGATGTTTTCAGCTCCAAAAAAGTACGTGGATAACACCATTTGATTGTCGCGATGTGGTGGTAGGGCATGCGTCATATTATGATATCGCGCAGTTTGTGACGTACTTTGAAGCGCACTATCTCGACAACCAACAGCCACTCATCCGGCGTTTTGCCAAAAAATACCCGATGACCAATTTTGACACAGGTTCTCATTGAACTTCCCAATAAATGTAGAGATGATATGCTGTTTACTTTTTATGACGATCGTTACAAAAAGTAAACAATTATTATTTGCTGGTTAGTGGTATGGGGTAGTTGGTGTGAGAGGGGAGTATAATGAGGTTATGATAACGCCTGAGATCAGTGCGATATATGATTCGATAGAGCCGCTGACCAATACCAACGGCAAAAACGATCGCTTCGAGTACGCTAAGGCGAGTAAAGGTCCTCATACTTACTTCGTCAAATCGGCAATTCGCACCGATATGCAGTCGCATATACAGCGTGAGTTGGTCTGGTACGAATTTATGCGCCGGGTCGAGGCATTTTATCCTGACCGGCAGTTTCGCGGTATGCGGGTAGAACGGCGGATTGGTCGTGACACACTGGTGTACGATTACGTCGATGCGCCGGTGGTGGCGACAGCTGGTGAGCTCGATCGCTGGCAGGCAGTGATGCCGCGCTATGCACTCATGCTTGAGACGTTTGATAGTGTCGCCATGGGGTGGAAATCCGAAGACCTGCCCGATGAACCATCGCGGTCAGTCGATATATATAGCATCTGGCTGGAATGGTTGGGCGACAACGCCGACAAGGTGAAATACTTACCCGCCGCCCGCAAATATGTCGATCTGACCAAATGGACACTCAAACACATGATGCAGCATGGTGACCTCAGCCCATGGCAGATATTTGATGTCGATGGTATGTGGATCGTCTATGACGGCGAACGTTGTGGCACTGACCTCTTTCGATTTTATGACCTCGCCTATGGCTTTACGCGACTCTATGCAAATCTGCATGCGCCAGCCGCAGCCGGCGAGTTGCTTCGCCAATTCTTGGCCGTCCACAGCAGCGAATCACGTGACGAATTTGTTCGCCAGTTCATGCCCGTGCTAACCCACCGTACCATCGGCGTCATCGCCGATGCCTACAACGACCAGGCGACCAACGATTACGTCCACGAAGCGACTGAGTTGCTCAATCTCTGCCTGGGCAAGAAGTTTGACGAACTTCTAGCTGTCTAAGCCTCAACTCAGCCCTTCAAAGTATGTCGCAGAACCAAGTTAATTAGCGCAACAGTATATGCTGAACCACCCTCACTTCCAACCTTCACCCCACATCATCGGACCTGTGGCTTGCTGTAATTGCTCATAGCCTCTGCGCAGCCAGGAAGTCTGCTTCTTGGGGTGGCGACGACGGATTGTCTGCTTGC
>JBARSV010000035.1:0-29426 GCA_049644865.1 Saccharimonadales bacterium (SeqCode) | reverse complement strand
AACATCACTACGGCGTTGCGTGTCGCGCTGTGAACGCTGCAATGCAGGTACGGCGAGAAATACGATGAGGAAGATTAATGCTGCAATCGCCAGCACCAAGACTACCTCGATGATGGTGAAGCCGGTTGTGTTATTACGTCGATATTGATTCATTTTAACCACCCTTCTTACTATCTTAATTTATAGAGAAATTTCTCATATGTACCCCATTATAGTCAAGTCTTAAAAAACCGCAAGCACTATACTTTATCTGATTGCCCCACTCCCGATCAAGCCATAAACTGGTAACAAGATCGCAACGACCATAAGCCCCGCCACTGCAGCTAAGACCACCATCATGACCGGTTCAATCGCCGTTGAGATCGCTCGTATCTCATTATCCAGCTCATTTTCATAGAACGTGGCAGCCTTGTCCATCATAGCATCAATACTGCCAGACTGTTCACCGATCCCAATCATTTGCGGCACAAGCGGAAGTATATTGTCGCTATCCTTTAACGCAATCGAGAGAGCCTTGCCACCCTTTACTTTATCAGCAGCCTTGCGAATCGACTGAGCCACCTGCACGTTGTTAACAGCGCGAGCACAAATAGCAAGCGTCTCAAGCATAGGGACACCGCTAACCATAAGGGTTTGTCCGGTGCGCATAAAACGCGCCATATATAACTTCTGGAACATCCTTCCAAACAAAGGTACATGTAATTTCATACTGTCGTATAGAGCACGTCCTCCATCTGTTTCGACATACCGTTTCGCAAAATATATACCCACGCCAAGTAGGATCACTATCAACCACCAGAAATTGCGCATAAACGATGCTATAGCCACGAGCGACTGCGTAACAAATGGTAGCGTCTGCTTTAGATCACGATATAACTGTTCAATTTGAGGCACAACAGTAACCATCATAAAAATCACCACACCTATGATTACCACAAACACGATAGCCGGATACACCATGGCACCACGGACTTTCGAAGCTATCTCGGCATCTTTCTCTTGTTGAGAGGATATTCTCTCAAGCGATTGGTCAAGCGTTCCCGACGCTTCCCCTGCAGCAATCAATGCTACAAAAACATTGCTAAAGACGTCAGGATACCGCGCAAACGAGTCTGCCAGCGTCTTACCACTTTCGATATCGCTCAAGACTGTCTGAACCACTGCTTTTAGTTTCTTGTTAGCGGTTTGATCAATAACCGTTCGTAGACTTTGTGCAAGCGGTAGTCCGGCATTGATAAGCGTCGCCAACTGTCGTGAGAAAACAACTTTATCCTTTGCGCCAATCCGATTAGTAAATTTTGAAAAAATATCACCATCGTCCTCTTGCATACTAATCTTGAGCGGCGCAAGGCCCTGTGCCATTATCAGCTTTGCCGCAGCTCGCTCCGAATCAGCTTGAACAGTGGATTTAATGTGCTTGTTCGATGACGGGTCTCGTGCAGTATAGTCAAATGTCAGCATAGCTACCCCCGCATCATCCGCTCAAATTCGGTCAGATCAACTGCATAGTGACGTGCTTCGTCGTATGTGACAGTGCCAGCTTGCACAAGCTGAACGAGAGTCTTGTCCATAGATTGCATGCCTTGATCGGCACCAGTTTGTATAACCGCGTCGAGCTGATGACTTTTGCCTTCCCGAATAATATTACGAACTGCCGGATTGGCAATAAGGATCTCAGCGGCCACCACTCGGCCACCACCGATGGCTGGCACCAACCGTTGAGAACAGATTGCCATGAGAATATTACTGAGTTGCGCACGAATCTGCGGCTGCTGATGCGGCGGGAAGACGTCAACCATGCGATCGATCGATTGCGCAGCAGAGTTGGTGTGTAGTGTGGCAAACACTAGATGCCCCGTCTCGGCAATCGTGATCGCTGCCGAAATTGTTTCAAGATCGCGCATCTCACCTATCAGGACAACATCTGGGTCTTGACGCAGGGAGCTACGCAGAGCAACTGAAAACGAATAGGTATCGTAGTGCACCTCACGCTGGACGACAACAGATTGTTTACTCCTATGCGTAAATTCTATTGGGTCCTCAATCGTTATGATATGGTGGGATTTTTCCGAATTTATCTTATCAACAAGTGCCGCAAGTGTGGTAGATTTACCTGAACCAGTCGGACCAGTGACGAGAACTAACCCACGCGGATACTCAGCAAAATTGTTGACAATCACCGGCATACCAAGCTCGGCAATTGTTTTGATTTCATTGGGTATCAACCGTAGAGCCGCAGCTAAATTACCCCGCTCATGAAAGGCGTTGACACGAAAACGGCCGAGGTCGCCAAATGCAAAACTAAAATCGAATTCCTTATCTTTAATGAGAATCTGTTGTTGTTCTTCGTCCAGTATAGCAAAGACGAGCTTCTCTAATGATTCTGCTGTCAATGGCGTTATCCCCGCTATTGCTGACAACGAGCCATCTATCCTAAGCATAGGCGGCAGCCCTATCTGCAAATGCAAATCGCTGGCTTTTTTGCGAATTACGTCTTCCAGTAATAGCTCAATTCGAACTTCTTGTTGTTGCTCCATACCCACTCCTTTTATGCAATGTTGGCCGCGACACGATTCACCTCATCAATTGTTGTTAGCCCCGTCAGAGCCTTTAAATACCCGTCTTGGCGCATTGTCACCATGCCCTCAAGCATTGCCTGACGCTGAATCTCAGCACTTGTAGCCCGTCGCACAATTAAAGACTGAACCGTTTCCGACACCTCCATCACTTCATACAGCCCCAGCCGACCCATATAGCCTCCTGGAGCTTGGGCGCTATCAACACCCTTAACTAAAGTATAAGCTTTTTCAGTTGCAAGTGGTAGTGTTTTGTAGCCAAGGTCTGCCGCGACCATAGGCACATGCTCAGGAGTTTGGGGTAACAGCGCACCAACTGTATCGAGTATACTTTTAGTCTCAAGCTCATTTGATAGGAAGGCCTTTGAGTCTTTTGCAACCTTGCGCACGAGTCTTTGACCAATTACTACATTAACGGTACTTGCTATCAAAAATGGCTCAATATCCATATCAAGAAGACGCGGCAGCACTCCAGCAGCAGAATTGGTGTGGAGGGTGCTAAACACGAGATGCCCAGTTAATGCTGCCTGAATCGCAAGGTTGGCTGTCTCCTTATCGCGGATCTCACCAACCATCACAACGTCGGGGTCTTGACGCAAAATCGAACGTAAACCACTAGCAAATGTTAGCCCGACGTCATTGTTTACCTGGATCTGATTAACACCCGACATTTTATACTCAATCGGATCCTCAAGCGTCACAACATTAATAGCATCGGAGAATATCTCCTTAATAAGTGCGTACATACTGGTCGTTTTACCAGATCCAGTCGGACCTGAGGTCAACACCATGCCGTTAGGGCGACGAATCCCCTTTCGTATCATCCTAAGCGCACGGCCAGCATACCCCATATCTTCAAGCGCAAACGTAGAGTCGCTTTTATCGAGCAATCGAATGACAACCTGTTCCCCCCACACCACCGGGCTAATAGCAATACGGAGGTCAATATCTTTATCAGCAACGTGCACGGCGAATTGTCCATCCTGAGGGGTCCGGTGCTCATCAATCTTAAGATTCGACAGTATTTTTATTCTTGAAATTAAGGCTGGTTCAATGCTTTTGGGTAATTTCATTATTTCACGCAATACACCGTCGATCCGGCAACGAATTTTTAGTGCATTTTCTAACGGTTCTATATGCACATCCGAGGCACGAGCCCTAGCCGCATATTCTAAGATTGTACTAAGCGCTCGGCTAATGGGAGAATCTTGGCTAATAGTCAGTGCAGTTGCCTCAAGCTGTGTCGACTCCTCATCCTTCGCCGCACTAACAGCAGCACTCACACCGCCGGCCAAGTCAGTCCTGTATTGGTCCAGAACGTGCCGTATACCCTCTTCACTCGCCATATACACCTTGAGAGGCTTTGCGAGCTTATTGCTGAGAAAGTCAACCGCTTGTACGTTGTTTGCATCAAGCATAGCAACGGCCAAGCGGTTCTGTATCTCGCCCAGAGGCACTGCCATAAATCGTTCGGAAACATCGCGAGAAATCAGAGCGAGAACTTTTTGCTCAATTTGCACATTACTGAGATTTACATACGGCACGCCAGTGGTGGTCGCTGTTGCCTTGGTGAGTTGTTCGGTAGTTATAATTTTTGAAGAAACCAGAAACTCCAGTAAGGGTTTCTGTTGCTTTTTAGCCTCCACTCGGTATCTTTGGATATCATCATGCGTCAATAACTTATCGTTGATAAGTTCATCCTCGATTCTCGTTTGGTTGTTATCCGTGAGTGCAGCAGCCATAACGGAATTTCCTGCTATCGCTAGCGTGTCCCATTAAATGGCTGCTTATTCGCTGAATTGCCGATCTGAATCGGCACGGCGGGATTAATGGCCTGATCGTTGAAGACCTTTTTCGATGGCTCAGTAATTGTCGTCTGAATTACATCGACTTTTTCGACTTCTACCTTTCGGTCTTGGGGCGCGCCAAGAAGAGTCTTGCCGACAAAGTATCCCGCCAAAAGACATAGAGATGCGATTAAGATAATTATAGCGACGTCATTGCGTTTCATTAGTGCTGAACTTCCTTCTTGATAGTAACGGTCTTAGTAGGCTGGTAGTAAGTTGCAAGACTAATCTGCGCTTTGAGCATTGTGTCAGATCCTGTTAACTGCAGTGATTTAATATGAATAGGCCGAATCGTCCGTTCAAGATTTTGGAGAAAGACTTTAACAGCATCATATGAACCGACAACTTCAACACCATAAATTTGCGCGACTGGTTGCACGTCGATTATTCCTGTAGCAGGAGGAGCGTCATTCGGCACACTCACGCTCTCCAACGATACTGCCGATCGTGGAACAATGAGTTTTTGCAATGATACTGCCAAACCGGTAACATCACTGTTCGCCGGTAATGCGTCTATAACGACTTGCTGAGGGTTTTCATTATCATTATTACGTAGCTTGGCCAGATCAGCATTACCTTGCAACTTATTGATCTCATCT
Source organism: Saccharimonadales bacterium (SeqCode) (assembly GCA_049644865.1). Taxonomy (GTDB): domain Bacteria; phylum Patescibacteriota; class Saccharimonadia; order Saccharimonadales; family Saccharimonadaceae; genus JAPUDQ01. Next base: position 24,404 of record JBARSV010000035.1, on the reverse strand, counting down.
TTCAGAGATGCAATAGATTTTATATTGGTATTAAGTGTGTACATGGCAGAATTTTTGGCTTGCAAGACCCTGTTATTAAATGCGAATTGTTGATAGACAAACTGCAACGCGACCAGCGCAAATGATACGATTGCCGAGGCAGCCGCGACCCATAAGAACATCATGCGGTTAGCTGATTGAATTTTACGCCGTTTACCTAGCCCTGTTAGATGCTTATCTTGATTCATCGTTGACCACCTTCACGAAATATCGATCGAGCGGGATAGTCCGCCGATTGTGATGATTGCAAGCTAGGAACTGTGACCCCAATTGACGCAATATTTGTGGAAAAGGCATTCATGTTATAGAGTGCACGAATACTAAAAACAACGCGCCTGCCCTCGGTTTGCGCGGCAAGACCTGAGCTCTCTATAACAACGTCAGTAAATAGGTTCTCCGAGACTGGACCGCCGCCATCAGTGGTCTGATACTGCAGCACGGCATAGGCTAGCGTATCCTTAAATACACCAAGCGCTTCAAATGTTGGTGCTTGGCCAGAAAATGATACAGCAGTTCCATCTTCGATGACCGATACACTGCTTAGGGATACACTGTGGGGAGCCGATGGGTTTAGTGCCGGTAATACATCCATGAGCCGTGAATAAATTGTTTTATCAGCATGGAGGCTTGGCAATACCGCCAACTGGTTTTGAATCGTTAAATATTTATTAATGTCTGGGGTTTTTTCCAATGCTGTCCGAAACTTATTAATATTGCCATTTACTTCGCTAAGTTGCCATTTCTGAAAACCGTAGGTATAACCGACTGCCACTACGACTACACCGACCGACGCCATCATAACAATAATCATCAAGCTCACGATCCTATTACGAGTACGTAGTGAGTTAAGATAATCTTTCTTGAGATCCGGCAGCAAGTTCAGTTGTATCATAATCCTTCCTTTCGCATGGCCAATCCTATAGCAATAGTATACGTACCTGCAGTATCTGCCAGACGTTGCTTGTCAGCATTACTCATTGCGATCTGGCTCCAGGGATTGGCAGTTGTAGTCGGAAGTGTAGTTTTGGAAGCTACATACTCAGTAAAACCTGGTATAGTAGCACCATAGCCAGTCAGTGATACGCCATCAATAGGGGTAGCCGGATAGCGTGTCTCAAAGAATTTAATCGACTTAACAATCTCACTGGTTAGTTGATCGATCGTGCTATCAAGCGCTCTGAGCACCTGGCCTTCCAAACGATCAGCTAAGACCCCAAATTTGAAGATAAACTGTAAAGCCTGCTCATCCTGTATGTTTAGATTTTGGACTGCTGCCTTAGTCAATGACTGAAGCCCTGTCGGTACCGACCGAATTAGCCTCGGAGTATCGCCATACACCAGCACAATGTCAGTAGAGCTATCGCTAACGTTGACTAATATCTGTACGGTACTGCTCCCGGAAGCCACCAGCGCACGCGCTAACGCAAGTGAGTCAGGCTCAATTGCAATCACATTAAATCCAAGTTCTTCAAGTAAATCGAGCCGAGATTCGGTAAATGAATTCGCAACCGTCACCAATAATACCTCATTTTTACTAGGATCATTCGGCGATTTGCCCAGTACGTCCCAATCTATTTTTGACTCATCAAGACTCATTGGAACATACTGCTCCGCTTGATATTTGATAGTACTTGCTAACTCTTCTTTTGACATAGCCGGCACATCGACAACTGTTGCAAACATTTTCGCCGACGGTATACCGAGCACAACATTTTTCGTACGAATACCTGTCTGACCGACAAGGGTGGTAATAGCTTCCGACAATTTCTTTTGATCCTCGGGTGCATCAGACATCGCCACTTTCATACTGATCGAAACACTACCGACCATTTGTAGTAGCCATCCGCTGCCACTCGGCTTCAGCTGGACAGCTCTAATGGCTCCGCTACCAATATCTAATGCGAAAAAATCGCCCACCACTTTAAATACATTCATACTGACACGTATTATAGCATAAGCATCATAGGCAATAATAGTCTGTTTGAGTTATCGAAATGCCACTGGCAATACTAAACACATTAATATCGAGGAGGCAATTCCGACTCGAAGTCAGTCACAAGGTTACCGGTGATAGCTCGTGTCCATGGCACTAAAACAGACGATGATGATGTACTGATAGTTTCTGCCGCCCCAGTAAATTGCGTCACGCCTGCACCGCTGTACGTCCGATACAACCCAAGCCGAGCAGCAATAACAGCGCCACTAATTGACAGTGGCGCTGGACAACTACTTGAATTGGCTGGCTTAGTAGTACATGTCTTGAGTGTCCCGCCACTCACTAACGTAGCTGATACGGTTGTTACCGCATCATTGACAGTCATTGCTCCGTCAGCCACTAATAACACATATGGGAGATCAGCCAATGAAGTTTTGGCCGTTGCAGCAAGACTGATGTTGCTTGAGATAACAATCTCGCCGCTGTTATGCACCCGTATGTTTTTATCGAGGGGAGCCGTCGCGGTAACTGTCAGTATCGGAACGTTAAAATTGTAATCTCCGTTCGCCATCGTATCCAGCGTAATCGTTGTTGGTGATGATGCCGCCGCACCAGCGATAACAAATGTAGGTGTTATCATCGTTCCCGTAGTGTTAAACTGCCCCAGTGATGGTGTATTGGCAAACGTCAGCCCGCTCCCCGGCAATACAAATGAATTTTGAGAGGTAAATGTTGAGATAGTACCTGTTCTCGAGAATACGCCGTATTCTCCGTGGCTAGCAAAGACGGTCCCCGACGTATACGTGGACCCCGTTATATCACCGTCAGCCCACACATCTCCACGCCGGAAATACACGAGAGGTGGCTTTGGTACAGCAGCGCTTGTCACCGTAATACAGTACTGGGGGCTATCCGTAGGACCTGACGTCATCCCAAATTCGTCCATCTTGCTTGGATTTACGCGTAAAAAGGTACAAAGCTTGGAGCCATCGGGAAACGATGCCGAAAACGGAGGAACAGTGAACGTATAGGTAGCAGAGTACGGCGTACCATATTGTACGATAATATTAGTTTTTATACCACGAGAATAATACACACCAAACGGATCACCAGGAACATAGGTATTAGCTGGCAGAACACAATTTTGATCTACCAATACGAGCGACGAAGTCTGGCTGCCATTCGCTCTGACTGCCTCACAGCGTACCGTGATGGTCGTTGGGTTAGACGATGATATCATTGAGTTACCCATAGCGGCCGTATGCGTACACGTCACCGTTGATCCAGGGCTGGCAATCGATGTATTGCATGTTGTTGTTGGCGTAATCACATATCCTGCTGTCTTTTTCACCACTAAGGCATACGCAAGACCAACCCCGATATTCGAGTATGTTGGGTCGGTGGTCATCTTGTCCATCACCTCAATAGCTAAAATATTCGGCTGTCCTGCAGGCTTAAGACTTGATAGATTCAGGCGAAAACTATAAAGAGGCTGCGATGTGAGATCATTGTCGAGGATAAACGAGCCATTCATGTATACGCTATACCAGTCGTCAGCTAACATATCGAGGTATAGACCACCCCCTTGTGCCTCAGCTGCTACCACTCGGTCTATGTCAGCTTGCGTTAGAGTAAAAACCCGACGAAAGAGCGTTGTCCCCATAGAATATATCCCGTTGTACCTGCCGTACTGCGTCACATTGTTGATCTGAGTGCTTGTATAACCATTGTTCGCAAGCATTGTATGCATGTGATTACGGCCATCTTGACATAGTTTACCCCATATGAGATCTGCCTCATCGAACTGAGTATAGCCCGAAAACCAGCCAGACCCATTTTGATTGCCGTTCATGCCAGACGAGTAATTTGTACACGATGGGTTATAGACGACCGCGCTAGCAACATTCCGCGGCGACAACTGAATCGCTGGTGCGAGTCCTGGATATGTCAGTGGGTCAGTTGTTGTCGCCCAGCCGCCGTAGGCAGTAGGATTTATACTGACACCACCTTGACTAGACAAAAGGTTCACCCAACTTGGTTTCTTACTCGTACCACCATCACGAATCGCTGTGAGCCAAGGAATATACAACGGCTGAGGTGCAGCACTACCTACCGGCAATGCGCAGTTGCCAGCTGCAATTTTGTGACTGCCCCCCCGATTATACATATATGTGCCAGGTGGGTTATTGGTATCAGATTCAAACGGGTCACCAGCATAGTTGTCGGGCATTATGGTCCCTTCAACAGCAGAAGGCAACACTGGCAGTGCTTTATAGATGTTGCTATTTATTGCAGTCGTGCTGCACCGATCAGATCGCAGAGGCCAATTAGCTATCGCCGAATTAACTGGATACTGGTCAGCCGGTATGTAAAGCGCTGATGTACTTGTATCACTCACCAGAAGCGGTAGACCCGATTGCACGAGTGTAGCGGCCCGTACGCTATGGGATGACAATATTGTCATTGCAACAACTGCAATAACTAAACTAACTGTTATCAGCCCTACGGTCAGTCTGGTATAGGAGGATTTCATGGTTGCCATATGGACTCTACTATTTTCGTCTTGGTATTATAGGTAATAAAGACATGAGCACCAGCAACGATATCGGCTGGCCGTATAGTAGTGTATGATATGCCCTTGTAATATTGCGTCGACCCTTCATAGCTATATACATGTTCAGCCTTATCTTTTGTAACATACACTGTTATGCGTTTAGCGGCTTCATCAATCGACCGGAATTCTGCATCGATCACTGGACGCGATTCGACATAGTCTTTTTGGCGGGCGGTTTCTGCATCGACAGCTTGCTGATGCGTTTGAATCGGCATAGGACGCATGACAAATTGCTTATATAGGGCATAGCCGATAATTACCACCCCTGCAATACCGATAGCAATAACTACCCTACGCCTGGAAAAATTCCCCTTAGAAGACGTCGTATTTACTAACACGCTCATGCTTAATATTGTAGCATAATTTAATAGTGTAACTAGATTTTCTGTATCTAATACCTCATACTGGTTAGATACCATGGCGCTTTCAATCGCAATCGTCGGTCTCCCCAACGTCGGTAAATCGACGCTTTTTAATGCGCTCACTGATGCAGGTGCACTGGCAGCCAATTATCCGTTTGCGACTATTGAGCCCAATACTGGCATTGTCCCTGTCCCGGACGAGCGATTGATAGTATTACAAAACATGTATTCGGCTGAAAAAGTCATACCGGCCACCGTCACCTTTGTCGATATTGCTGGCCTTGTGGCTGGCGCTAGCCAGGGCGAAGGCCTCGGCAACCAATTCCTGGCCAACATCCGCGAGTGCGACGCGATCGTCCACGTCGTCCGCGCCTTTCTGGGCGACGACATCCTCCGCCACGGTGACGCCGCAATCGACCCAAGAAGTGATATCGACATCATCAACACTGAGCTCATCTTAGCTGACATACAAACGATCGACAAGCACCTCCCCAAACTACAAAAAGAGGCCAAAGCCGACCCTGCAAAACGTGCCGAAGTCGAACAACTCACCCAACTCCGTGCCGAACTCGATAGTGGCGACTTTCCAAAATCCAAAATCCAAAACCTACAATCTACTCTCCAGCTTCTCACCGCCAAGCCTGTCATATACGTCTTCAATGTCGATGAGGCGGGGCTAACAGATGAGACATTGCAATCCCAGATGAAATCGTTGGTTACACCCGCCAATACCGTATTCGTCTGTGCCAAGCTCGAGGAAGAATTACGTGGCCTTAACGAGGCTGATGCAGCTGAGCTGTTAAGCAGTTACGGGGTAGCTGAGTCGAGTCTGGCACAGCTCGCCCGGGCCGCCTACCACACACTTGGTCTGCAAAGTTACCTGACCGCCGGGCCAAAAGAAGTCCGTGCTTGGACTGTTCATACAGGCGCCACCGCTCCCGAAGCTGCCGGCGTCATCCATACTGATTTTGAACGAGGCTTTATCGCTGCACAGATCGTCAGTTACCCCGACCTCATAGATGCTGGTTCGGAAGCAAACGCCCAAAAACTGGGCAAACTCCGCACCGTTGGCCGTGACTATGTCATGCAGCCCGACGACGTTGTCGAGTTTCGATTTAACGTCAAAAAATAACTTCCGGACATGAAGCGGGCCTCAGCCCGCACCCCTGTTTATAAGAGGTGTGACTGAGGCCTCGGGAGGACTCGATCACTTCATTTACGCAACTCGCGTGAAGCGCTGCTTCACGTTGTTACGCGCATGGCCATCGGCCCGCGTACCGCTCTGGCTGTCGCAAGTTGTCACGAGGACGTCTTGAGCGACAGCATTATTGCGCAGGTCGGCCTCGCTATTGGGCAGTGATGCCTTGCCGATGCTCGTGGCGTCTTCCGTTGCCACAAACACGACCGGCCCAGCGTCGTAATACACCGTCAACACCGCTCCAGTTTTTGAACCCCGGAGTTTGTCGAGCGTGTAGTAGGTCGTACCGCAGCGCATGTGCCCCGTTATGAGGGCCTTGTTATCACTCTGTGCACCTGGTACCGGCCAGCCCGGCAGGTCCCACAGAGAGACCTTGCCGCACGGCGACGAAAATCGCAGCGGATCACGAGCATCAAATGCCCGCGGTGCGAAATTCATCGCCACGATCGTCACACCATCTTGTGCGATGGTGAGCGACCGCGGCTTCCCTACCGGGTCAGCAAACAGCGAGGGCTGCGTTGCCGTCGGTGCAGTGGGCGGGGTGGCAGTGGCCTGAGCCATTGGTGCCGCTGATGCTGGTGCCGGTGTCGTGGGTTCGAGCGTCGGGCTAGTCGCCCACGATGTCGCGGGCGGTGCCGACGCCGACGTGCTGGGCAAGTCGAGCGCTTCCTCGACAGAGCGAGGCGCCTGCGACAGGAACGCGCCAATCAGTAGCACGACGACGCCGAGCGACGGCCAGAACAGCCAGGGCCGTGCAATGGACACTCTTTGATGGCGCATGCGCCACCTCCTATCAATAGCAGTCGGTGTGATTCGAGTCCTAAAGGTACTGCCCGCTGGGGAGCATATACTCGACCACAGGGGTTTATATAATTATAGCATGAATGAATACGATTGTAAACCATCATATAAACGTGAGAAGGGCCCCGCCGCTGGTATGCGACGAGGCCCTGATGGATCAGACCGCTCACCCACTAGGGGGAGCTGGGCGATCGGTCCGATTCATCTCACACCTGCTCTGCCCCCTTCTTGCGAAGAGAGAGCACGATGCCGACCCCGCCGATGAGGGCGGCCAGCCCGATGAGCCCCAACGGGAACGAGCCAGGCTCGTCACCGTTGAACTCGCTCGGCGCCGTGCTGGCCGGCTGCTGCACCACGACCACGACGTGGGTCGGGGTGGGCGTGGGCTTGGGCGTCGGCGTGACACAGTTGCCGTCCTTGTCCGGGTCCTCGTAGCCCGCCGGCATGCTGGTCTGGACCGTCGGGTCCAGGACGCCGTCGAGCTTCGGGCAGACGTCGACCGGAGGGGTGACCACCTTCGTGCAGTTGCCGTCCTTGTCCGGGTCCTCGTAGCCCGCCGGCATGCTGGTCTGGACCGTCGGGTCCAGGACGCCGTCGAGCTTCGGGCAGACGTCGACCGGAGGCGGGGGCGTGACAGTGCAGTCCAACAGGGTGAACACCGAGCTCTTCGGGTCGCCCTCGTAGCGGTACTCCAACACGGTGGTGCTGGTGACCGTGCCGGTCGAGGTGTACGACCACGAGCCCTGTCCGTTCTGGGTCATGGCGACCCAGTCGCCCCCGACCTTCACCTGCGCCGCCGTGATCCCTTGTCCGGTGAGCACCCAGTGCCCGCCGGTCACGCACGGGAGCTTGTCAGCTCCGTGCTTCTGGTCCCACGACCCGTAGGTCCAAGTGTCTGTCGTCGGAACAACCCCGTCCGTGAACGTCCACGTCGTCGTGGCCCCAGCGGGAAGCTGGTAGCCAGCAGCGGCCGTAGTCGTGCACGTGTTGGTGTATGTGCCGTTGACGTCCTTCCACCCGGTGCACGAGTACACCACGCCCGTGATGGTGGGCGGCGTGATCGTGTCGTCCCCCGCTCCGACCACGGTGGTCTGGGTCGGGGAGGTCGGGGTGGCAGTGGTGATGGGTCCACACCCAGCGGTGCGGGTGTAGGTCTGAGTGCCGTCCTGCAACAGAACGACGCCGTCAACCTCCACTGTGGCGGTGACGGTTACCGTGTCTCCACACGGTATCGGCCCCGCCGAGAGGGATGCATAGAGCGCTTGCTGAACATTCTGGATCGAGTACGTCTGGTAATAACCAGCGTACCCGGCCACGTTCAGCCAGAACCGCACCTGCACTTCGTTGACTGTGTCGTTGCGGATCAGCACTCCCGCGTCATAGGCGGGAGGGTTCTCGTCCGGTCCGTAGATCTGGACGAGAACACCGGTCGTGGCGGCCGAAGCCGTGCTGGCACCGAAGAGGCCAGCGAGGCTGGTAGCCATGGCCACGAATGCGGCCAGCAAAGCGAAGAAACGACGCACTGTCGTCTCCCTTCTGCCCTTGCGGGCGAAGACATGCCGGGGACCTTCCCCGGCAAGCAGTGCGCTACGTGAAAGCCAAACAGACATGTATCGTCGGCTAATTTGAGATGAATCGGATTGTTATGCGCCGGGAGGGCGCAACACGGGAGAAACCCGATTCCGCTCACCTCAACCGACGGCACATGTCTCTTGCTTCCGCAAAAGGCACATGCCGTAGATTATAACATCTGATACGTTATTTTGCAATCCTAAGATAATAAAATCGTTCGAGATTACCCTTCGTACCCGACACCTCGCTATCGGCTTTGTCGATAATGACAAAATACCGCCGAGCCCAGACTTCAAAATCATGCAGTATCTCTCGACGAACACGATCGTTTTTGATAATACCTTTACTCACCTGCGTACGCCCAGCTTCAAATTGTGGTTTGACCATGGCGAGACAGATGGAAGATGGACGAAGGACGAAAGAAGATATATGCGGTAATATCTCGCGCAGCGATATAAAGCTGACATCGATCACCACGATATCAGGAGCCTCAATTGTAACTAATGGTTTTCTTCCCTCTTCCCTCTTCCTTCTTCCCTCTAGCATGACATCCCGAATATCAGTCTTTTCGTGCAACTCTATCCTCGCGTCTCCCCGCAGCTTCGGATGCAGCTGATCCGTACCGACATCGACGGCTATCACCTTCACAGCTCCGTGTTGTAGGGCATAATCAGTAAACCCCCCTGTCGAACTACCGATGTCCAGCACAGTTTTACCTCTAAAATCTATCCCAAACTTCCCCGCGACACTTGCCAGCTTCAAGCCTGCACGAGACACGTATCGCTCTGTTGCTTGTAATTCTATCGTTGTGTTTTCATCGACAAATACGCCCGATTTTGCAGTAACTGTGCCATTGACGCGTACCCGACCGAGCTTTATCCAGCTCTCAGCTGCTGACCGTGACGGCGTGAGCCTACGCCGAAACATCTCACTATCAAGTCGTTGCTTCATGGCTCTATTCTATAATCTATAATCCATAATCCATAATCCATAATCCATTTAAGGGTACATGATCGCTTCAATCTCACGCGTGATCCCGGCGATAGCATAAAACGATAGTCCTTTTGTCATGACTGCGATCACATACGTGCCGCGCGGATGATAGACCACAGCCGAATCATTGCTGTAATCCCATAGGAACCCAACTTTGTTGTGCACCTCACCACCACTCCCACCTGGTATGCCCTTACGGTATGGATGACGAATCAATGCACTCAAGACATAGTCACGCTGTTCACCCGACAGCAGTGAACCATCATTGAGACCGCGCATGAACCGCGTCAGATCGTCAGTAGTGGTATGGTTCGCCTCAGGGTTGGTAAACTGCGTGCCACGGCTAAAGCCTCGCGACCACGCGTACTGCTCGACCGTGTCATCGCCATAGCGCCGCAGCCACTCCTCAGCGCAGGCGTTCGTACTAGCAACCAACATGCGCTCAAAACAACCGCGCACATTGGTATCGAGTATCGCATCATCCCACGACAGCTTCCCCTCGTCCATCAGATGAAACAAATACAGCGCAACGAATAATTTGTACGTACTGGCGCTCACCGTACTCTCACTGCCGCGAGCACTGGCGCTCCAGTTTGCCCCGCCGATTTGCTGAACTGTTATGCGCACATTGCGCGAGGTCGCTTGGTCGCTGACATACGCCTGGAGACCAGCCTCTGTCGACGAATATTTCTTATTGATCACCACCGTCGGCGGCACTGATACAAACGTCGCCTGCACTGGTTGGTTGCGGCCAGAACGGACGATGTCAGACAGCTGTGCGCGGAGCGCCGCGACATCGATGCTTCGCCCAGACGCCCCTTCAACCCTGGCAATTTCGCGGCCATCGACCCGTGTCACCTCTGTTTGTCCCGCTGGCGTCGTATAGGCATCGCGTAGACTACTAAGATACGCGTCGATACCGGCATCATTGACGGTGAGAGCGGCTTGAGCATTCACCTCGCCGACAGCCAGCCAGCTCGCGATATCTGCTCGGCTCGGCGTCCGCGTCTCGTCACTGATACCGATCGTGATCGGCAACGCAATCACTGCCTCAGCCTGTTGCTTGACGGTCTCAAAATACGCCCGAGGCTTCGCAGCTGACAGTTCCTTGCTTGGCACTGTAAGTGTTGTTGAAATCAGGCCATACCGCGCGGTCGCAAGCGTTTTGCGTAGATTGTCGGCGGTGACTTCCCTGCCCGGTACATCATCGGTCACCGTGAGCTGACCGTCGCGAATCGTCATGCCAGCATCGCGCGGTGGTACGTTGAGGCGTGGTAGCATGCTGCTCATAAATTCATCCATCTGCCGGCCGTTATATGACAGATCGATTGCCTGGACATCGGGCTGAAAGGCCACAAACGAAAACGGTATCAGCCGCGCCCATAGTGGATAGTCGGTCAGACGAGCGCTCATTGCATCGAGGTCGACATCGGCACCCGCCTGTCGCGGTGAAAACGGTATGCTTATCTGTGGACTGATATACAACGTTACTTTTGTCTCGAGAAACGATTTGTTGATCGACTCAGCAATCGTGTCGAATTTTTGGTAACCGACAAGCTTGCCGCCGAGACGCGCAAATGGCACAGCGCGATCGAGTGGATAAGCGACTTGTAGCCCGACAATAAGCGATAATGCCAAAAATACAACCCACCAAAGTGCGTGGCGATTGATATGATGGTGCACCCGACGGGCGGTATGTTTGACGTGTCGAAGCATAATCGTATTATACGCCACGACGCCACAAGGCAGCTGTCTCCTCGTCACAATTCGGTGTGTGATAGATCGTATGAACAACCCATAAACCATTTCGCCCGACAAAAAGAGGTAGAACAGGGATACAATATCTCGCGCCTGTCTCGACATCCTCATGACGAGTAATATGTGGTGACCATGAATACCCTATATATCGTTCGTCAAACGTCCCGCCGCATCGTGTAACAGCTGTTGTTGCCCCTACGTGTACGCCAAACATGACACCTGATACCCATTTTGCCGTCTTCTCGCCATTGTCGCCATACGACTCTTCTCCACCGACAATTACCCGGATTGGTCCCCAGTCATACAGCACTCCCTCCATCGACGTATGAAGTTCTTGCAACCGATCTGTCTCGAGAGTAAATGGTGGCACGACAGTGATATGTGGCGGTAGGCCGTCAAATTCCGCCCCGACCTCAACCGGCTCAAGCGGTGCCGCCATGATAAATACTTCTCGGCTGCCCATACCGCTACTTCTGGCGTTCGATATAGCTACCATCGCGCGTGTCGACGCGTATAATGTCGCCAGTCTTGATAAATGCCGGTACTTTCACCACGAGGCCAGTATCGGTCGTAGCGTCCTTGAGTACACTACTGGTCGTGTCGCCTTTTACAACAGCCTCGGCATATGTGACAGCCAGACTTACCGCCGTCGGTAATTCGACATTGATCACGCGCTCCCCGAAGAATTGCAGCCCAACCTCATCGCCTTCGTGCAGATAGTTGTTCGCGTCCCCCATCGTCTCAGTATCGACCTGAAACTGGTCAAATGTCTGGGGGTCCATCAGGTGAAAATCCGTCCCATCGGTGTAAAGATACTGCACGGTACGCGTCGTCACCTCGGCTGATTCTATCTTGTCTTGACCCTTATAGGTCTTGGGTAGCATGGCACCAGTGATGAGGTTTTTCACCTTCACATTGACGATACTGCCACCCCGCCCCATGACTTTTTGGTTATAGTCCATGACGCGATACGGCTGGCCATCGATCTGGATGACAGTGCCTTTTTTGAGGTCGGTTGGGTTATACATAGTAGATTTTGGATTTTAGATTTTGGATTTTAGATAATCTCAAAACCTATAGACGCTCCTTATTCGCCTTGATTAAACCTTGAAGTAACCGATGGGTGAGCGATGCATGATCCATCGTATCCTGTAACATTCTATCAGTTATATATCCCACATCGCACGCGATATACAATTGAGTCTCTAGCTCAGCCAACGAGCCCTTGGCTGTGTAGTAGAATTGGTTCTTTTCCTTCGCAGTGGATCGCCCAAAACCTTCGGCAATATTACTAGGGATTGACACTGCAGCTCTTCTCATTTGATTAGTGATACCAAACTGTTCGCTAGCCGGAAAATCATGAGTAAGTTGGTAAATTGTCGAGGCAAGCGTTCGACTTTGCCGCCATACTTCCAAATCTCTGTATGAAATTACTTTATTCATGTCTTCTCCTAAAATCTAAAATCCAAAATCCTACTTTGTGACCGTTCCCAAATAATCCTCCACCGTCTCTGCTCGGCGAATCTGCCGAACATCTCCGTTGCCCCGCCACAACAGCTCCGCATGGCGCAATTTGCCGTTATACTGAAATCCCATCGCATGACCGTGTGCGCCGGTGGTATGAATGATGATGATATCGCCGATATTGAGCCTCGGCAACTCGCGATCGATCGCGAATTTATCGTTATTTTCACACAAGCTACCGACGACATCGACCTCTTCAGTATCCGCCGAATCGTTGAGCACCGTGATGTGATGATAAGCACCGTACATCGCCGGGCGCATGAGATCACTCATGCTAGCGTCGACACCGATGTACGTCTTGTGTGTCCGCTTGATTGTTCGGACCCTCGTCACAAGATAGCCACTATCTGCCGTAATGGCGCGTCCGTTTTCCATGACAATCCGCGGCGAACCGATAGCGTGTAGCTGATGAGCGACATACAACGAACTCACGCTATCGGCAAACGCAGCGAGATCAAACGCATGCTCTGTCGGCCGATACGGTACGCCGATACCGCCCCCGAGATTGATAAAGTCAAATGTGATACCACACTCTGCAGCGACATCGACCGCAACAGCAAATAATCGATCGGCGATCATCTCATGATGACGCCAATCGAGCTCATTGCTCAGCAACATTGTGTGCAGCCCAAACTTCGTGACACCGGCGGCTTTGAGCTGGCGATACGCCTCAACCATTTGGCCCACTGGCATACCGTATTTGGCCTCGCGTGGCGAGCCGATGATGTCTTGATTGAGACCGCCAAACTCAAGATCACCAGGGTTAAACCGGCAGCACGCCATCGACGGCGGCCCATGCTTCTCGAGATATGGCGCGACCTGGCTGACATCATCGAAATTGATGATAGCACCCATTGCTGTCGCCAGCGTGAACTCATCATCGGGCGTGTTATTACTCGAGAACATGATGTCGTCGTCGCGTAAACCAGCCATCTCGGCGATTTTTAGTTCCGCCAGACTGCTGCAATCCGCCCCCATACCTTCTTCGGCAAGTATGCGAACAATTGCAGGGTTTGGCAGCGCTTTGACGGCAAAGAAATTACGAAAACCCGACACACCAGCACGCTCCATCGTCTCGCTGAGCCGTCGCGCGACGTCACGAATCCGCTGTTCATCATAGATATGAAACGGTGTCGGATGCTGCTCAGCAATCCGCTTGATATCGTCGTGGGTAAATGGCAATGACGTATTCATGAACGTACCATAGATTGTAGATTTTGGATTTTAGATTTTAGAATAATCACAAATACCTACTTTCTCTTTCTTATAATGCTAATCATAGTGTCGACCGATTGTAGAATGTGGGGACTAACACATTGTGCTTCTACCCAAAATCTAAAATCTAATTACTATGTCGTTTAGCCTTGTGCCACAAACGGCATCAATGCCAAATGCCGGGCTCGTTTGATCGCCGTGCTGAGCTGACGCTGTTGGCGCGGGTTGAGACCGGTCTTACTACTCGGTTCAATCTCACCGTACATGTTGACGAATCGTTGCAATGTCTTGACGTCTTTGTAGTCAAAATACGCCGGGATGTCTTTTTTAAATCTTCGAGCCATAAGTTACTCCTTCGGAGTAAAAGTGGATTTTAGATGATAGATTATAGATTTTAGAAGAGCTGCATTGTCGCTAATTCCAAAATCCAAAATCCAAAATCCATCTTCTACTATTTATTAAAATGGTATGTCGCTGAGATCAATCGGCTGGTCGTCGATGTCTTCAGCAGGTGCTGCTGGTGACTTCTTAGCGGCCGGTTTGCTACCGCCGTCAAATGAACCACCGCTGTTGCTGCCACCACCTTGGCCGCTATCGACGAAGTTGAAATCTTCGACGACAACTTCGACTTTGCTACGCTTGCCACCGGTCTCTTTGTCTTCCCAACTGCGCTGGTCAAGACGACCACTCACGAGGATTGCACGGCCTTTGCCGAGGTACTGAGCGATGATCTCGCCAGCCTTGCCCCATGCCACACAGTCAATGAAACTGACCGCCTCTTGCTGTTGACCATCCGCGCCCTTCCAGGTGCGATTGACCGCCAGGCCAAACTGCGTCACTGTCTGACCGCTTGGCGTGGTGCGTGTCTCTGGGTCTCGTGTCAGGTTGCCCATGAGGATGACTTTGTTAAACCCCTTCATTGTACGTTTCTCCTTTCAGTCGAAACTTAGCTATTTGCTATTGGCTATTAGAATGTAGCAACTGCTATCTTCCAAATGCCATATTCCAATTGCTAACTCTACTCTTCCTCTCGCTTCTCAGCCTTCTCGGCCTTTTCAGCCTCAGCTTCAGCCAAAGCTTGGCGGGCTTTCACGTCGACGCTGACGAGCAAAAATCGCAACACATCGTCAGTGATGTTGAGCGTGTTATTGACCTTTGCCACTGCATCAGCTGGCAATTCGGCTTCGAAATAGGCGTAGACGCCAAATTCTTCACCTTTGACAGCATAGGCCAAGCGTTTCTTGCCCCAATTGTCTTCTTTTAGTAATTTTCCGCCGTTGTCAGTGACAATAGCGCGAACTTTTGTGAGCACGCTTTCCAGATCGGCTTCCCGATCAGGATGCAACACCACGGTGAGCTCGTATTCTCGCATATAGTACCTCCTCTTGGAACTCCCTATGCGGGGTGCTTGTGCTATTTCACACAAGCTTTAGGTGATAGTACACAAATTATAACAGATGTAGATACATAAGAAAAGCCCCTTGGTCATCAATGCCAAGGGGCGCGGGTTTACGTCATCCGCCGACGTCTACCTACTACTTCTTCGGCCAACCCCCCGTCTCGTCCAGCGGGATGTGCCAGTAGGACTCGTCAGGGTTGTACGGCTTGAGCCGCTCGTACGCGTACTTGCGACTCTCATACTCGCCCCACGCACCGTCGGTCCGCGGCTGGATCGTGCTGGGCATCTTCTCCCAGTCCGATACCGCGTCATGGGCCGCCCGAGCGAGGTCGTCCGCCGAACCCATCGGGTTCAATACAAACCCGCCGCCCAGCTGGTACTCCCAGCCGCCGTCGGGGTTGGTCCGGATGAAGACATCCGCCTTCGCGCCACCGATCGCGGTGACGCGGAAGGTCGGGTACTCTCCCTCCGTTGCCGGCGTGATTCCCAGGTAGACCGGGTCCTTGAACCCAATCCCCTGGAGGTAGGTAGTTGCCCGCTCGACCTTGGTCGCCTGCGCTGAGTTAATCGGCGCGAACGACCGGCCGAGCAGGACGGTCAGCATCACCACAATCACCGCAAGCGCGGTAACCGTGGAGATGCGGTAGGCCGTCAGCCAGGACTGGCGACGGGTCTTGCTAGCTGAGTTCTGCATGTCATCTCCTCGATGGTCTGCTAGGACTCCTCCATACCAGCGGCTCATTCCGCCAGTTGCGTGCCAGACTCTTTTCCAACACGCCGTTCAACACAGTTTGCTGTGCTGAACGGCGCGCTGGAATACGTACGGATTAAAAGAAGTAGGTGCGACTCACTCAACGCCGAAAAGCGGAGAGTCATTATTTATTATAATACAATATATGCCTATCTGTCAATAGCTATATCTGTTAGATTAGCGTGGTATACCGAACTCGTCAGTATCATCACCATCGTCCCCGCCACCGAGATCAGCGAGGCTACTTATCAGCACCTCACGTGGGCGGGCACCGTCGGCTGCCCCGATGATACCCTGCTCTTCCATCTCTTCGATGATGCGCGCCGCGCGGCCATAACCGATACGCAGTTTGCGCTGCAATAGCGACGTCGACGCCTTGCGGCTCTCTATGACGACGCGCACGGCGTCACGAAACATATCGTCACCATCACCACCGTCAAAGTCCATGACCACACCGCCCTTGCCATTGAGTTGCACTGGCTGCGCCACGATCTCATCGTCATATTGTGGCGGTCGCTGCATACGCAGATGATCAGTGATCTTGTTGACCTCATCATCAGTCACCCACGCGCCTTGGATACGTTTTGGCTTGCTCATACTTGGCGTCAACATGAGCATATCACCCTGTCCCAAGAGTTTCTCGGCTCCGATCTGATCGAGAATCGTCCGTGAGTCTACTTGACTAGCGACGGTAAATGCAATTCGTGCTGGGACGTTGGCTTTGATGAGACCAGTGATGACGTCGACACTCGGCCGCTGAGTGGCCAGCACCAGGTGCACGCCGACGGCACGAGCCTTTTGAGCCAGACGAACGATCAGCGCCTCGACATCACGGGCAGCGATCATCATGAGATCAGCCAACTCATCGATGACGATCACGATATATGGCATCGGCTCTTCGGGTTTTTTGCTGTTGTACGACTTGATATCACGCACTTTGACTTCTGCCAGCAATGTATAACGGCGCTCCATCTCATTGACCGCCCATTTGAGCGCGCTGATGGTCTTCTCAGGCTCAGTAATGATCGGCGTCAACAGATGTGGTATATCGGCATAGGGCGTCATCTCGACTTGCTTTGGGTCGACCAGTATCAGACGCATGTCAGCCGGGCTGTTGCGATACAAGAGACTACTCAGTAGTGTGTTGATCATGACCGATTTACCAGACCCCGTCTGGCCAGCGATCAGCAGATGCGGCATCTTGTTGAGTTCGCCGACCACTGCATCACCGGCGATATCTTTGCCGATGGCAAAACTGAGCGGCTCGATCGCACTGCTCCACTGTTTGGCGGTTAAGATACCATACAGACGCACGTCGGCGGCTTTGCGGTTTGGCACCTCTATACCGACGGCACGTTGACCAGGAATCGGTGCCTCGATGCGCAGTGCCTGTGCGGCAAGATTGAGCGCGATGTTTGTCTCAAGCGCTGAGATACGATTGAGCTTGACACCACTTGGCGGTTTAAGTGTGTACTGCGTAACTTTGGGCCCGATATTGGCGCCTTCCATCTCGACATCGATGCTAAATTCACTCAGTGTATCTTTGATGATCTGTGCGTTGTGTTTGACATCACCCGCATCGGCTGGGCTCTGTTTTTTCTCCAGTAGATCAATGCTCGGCGCTTCCCAGTCAGGGTCGCTTGTACTGGTCAGGGCAGCACGTTCTTCAGCGGCTTTGTCTTGTTTGTAGCTGTTTTTGAGTGAGTTTAAGGCCCCTTTGTCACTGCTCATGACCGTCGGTACGCCTTCGTTGAGTTTAAACTCGCCAACTGGTGCCGATTTGATGTCGAGCCCGCCGGCTTTCTCAGCGACGGCGGCATTACCATCGAAACGCGGGTCGCGGTCGCGCTGAAATAGCCCGCGGAAGAAATCGACGATTGCTTGTGGTGGAATCGCCAGCACGAAGAGCAAGGTTATGACGATAAGGACAATATAGATAAAGCTCGCTACCGATTCATTGACCAGGCTGAGCATCGCTTGGTTGACTAACCAACCGATGAGACCACCACCTGCGCCTTCCTGGGCAATCTCGCTATTGCCTGGGTCACCTGAAAACACACCAAACAGGCCAGACATCCAGACGACTACGAGCAGTGATGCAAATTTCATGACCGTCGCAACACGATTTTCTTCGGCGCGAAACGTGCTCACGGCGATAAAGACAAAAAACAGTGGCAAGACATAGACTGCTAGTCCGAACAACGCGCGAAACACACTCAGTATAAAATCAAGCAACGGCCCACCCGAGCCAAACATGGCAATGACAAGTAACAGCGCGAGGACGACAAAACCGATCGCCCACACCTGCCGCCAAAACCCATCAGGTACCTGATGTTGCGGTTTGTCTAGTTTTTTGCTGCGTTTTTTGCGTTTTGCCATATGCGACTCATTATACTTCTTCGACCGATGTGCGTCGATATCTGTTTATGGTTTAATTGTAGCATAATTTACCACAAAATGCAAGGGGATTATGGTATTGATCGATTACCATTTGACAGATAGAACCGTAATGTATATACTTGTATATACTATGAATATGACACAAATTTTACAACCATGGGGCAATAGCCTCGGTGTGCGCTTGTCACGCAAAATTACAAAAGCGGCCCGTATAGAGGCCGGTCAGGCATTGTCAGTCACCTTACAAGGTGATTCGATCGTGTTGACTCCCATCCACCAATCTATCCCGTCGCTCGATGTACTCGTTGCGCAGATTACGCCGGACAACGCCCATGAAGTAATCGAGTTTGGCCCGACACAGGGTAAAGAGATATGGTAGCTCCTGACGCTGGTGATATCATCTGGATAAATTTTTCACCACAGCGCGGTCGCGAACAGGCTGGTAAGCGTCCGGCTCTCATACTGACTTCCAAAATCTATAACAATACCACAGGTCTTGCTCTTGCCTGTCCGATCACAACAAAAATCAAAGGCTACCCGTTCGAAGTACGAATTTGTGGCGCCAAGATAGATGGAGCGATTTTAGTTGATCAGATCAAATGCCTTGACTGGCGCGCCCGACACTGCGATTTTGCCGAAACAGCCCCCACTGAGACGCTCAGCCAGGCCAAACTATTATTGGCCCGGCTGTTAGCTATCTCGTGATTAGATATCGCGTGGACTGCGGCCGGCCAGGTGCGGGACTTCGGCATCATGCGGAACGGGTTGGCTCCAGTCGGTCTTGGGGACAAACGGCGGCTTCGGACCCTGCGGACGAGGTGGCTGCTGCGGACGATTACCTGGTTGAGGCGGCGTCGAGCCACCGATCTCGTTGATAACTGGTATGACGATAGGCGTGCGATGCGTCTGATCGTATAAGAGATGCGTCAGCTCATCGCGAAGTTCTTTCTTGGCTTGGTCCATATCGAGCTTGCGACCGGTAAAGAGCCGAGCAACTTTTTGCTTCAGGTACTGACGGATGAGATTCATCAGTTCCTCGCTGTCGCGCAGGTAGATAAAGCCGCGTGAGATGATGTCAGGGCTGGTCAACAAACGGCCACTCGATTTACTGACGGTCAGCACCACCACAAAGATACCTTCATTGGCCATATGGATACGATCTTTCAGCACCACTTCGCTCACCTCTGCCCCACTGTCGTCGTACATCAGGCCACCGACTGGTATACGGCCGTTTTTCTTGGCAGTTCCATCATGGTACAACTCGACGACGTCACCAGAGTCGCAGACGAAGATATTGTTGCTCGGTATATTGCATTCTTTTTCAGCCAGTTCGGCATTGTGCACCAGCATGTGAAATTCACCGTGGATTGGTAGATAAAATGTCGGGTTGAGGGCCGTGATAAGTTTGACATGGTCATCGTAGTAGCCATGACCCGAAAGGTGCAGTGGGCCGATGCCCGTCAGATGCGTCTTGCCGTTTTGGACGACTTCCGAGCCTTCGCGCATCAGGCCATCGACAGTGCGAACGACGTATTTTTCGTTGCCTGGAATCGGGTTACTACTAAAGACGATAATGTCGCTACCTTTGATCTTAATGTGCTTGTGCGCTCCGGTCGCCATGCGGTTGAGTACGGCGTTGAACTCACCTTGCGACCCGGTACAGACGATCGTGACTTTACCATCGGGCATCTTGATGATGTCTTCCATCTTGACGACGACGTCTTTGGGAACTTTGATCGCCCCAGCCCGCAGTGCCACCTCGAGGTTTTGGATCATGCTATAACCGGCAAATGCCACCTTGCGATCATGGGCCTTGGCCTCTTCGAGGATGAGCTGCATGCGGTGTAATTGCGAACTAAAACAGCTGACAATGAGGCGGCTGCTGTGATATTTGTCCATCACTTCGCCGAAACTGCGCTGGATATCGCGCTCACCGTGGGTATGTGTGCCTTCGCTTTCACAGTTGGTTGATTCGTTGAGAAAGAGGGCGATACCTTCAGTCGTCGCAATCTGCGTCAAACGTTCGAGATCGAATTTTCTACCATCGACCGGATCGTCTTCAAATCGCCAGTCACCACTGTCAACCACAACTCCGACCGGTGTGCGCACCACAACAGCGGTGCTGTCAGGGATCGAGTGATTCACCCGTACGAGCTCGACATTGAAACTGTCACCGACTTGGACACGTTCGTGCGTCTCGGGGTTGAGCTCAATATAGGTCGGCTCGTAATCGTCGGATGATTCTTCCATGTTTTTTTGCAGCATACCGATGGTGAATTTACTAGCATACACTGGTGCGGGAATCTTGCTGATGATATGACGAAAGGCGCCAATATGATCGAGATGTCCATGCGTAAAGATGATACCGCGAATCTTGTGCTTGCGCTCCTCGAGATAGGTCGTATCGGGAATGATGTAGTTGATACCCGGATAATCAGAACCAGGGAACAAAAAGCCCATGTCGATAACGATAATATCATCGTCGTACTCGAGTGCCATCATATTTTTACCAATACCCATCTCACCGAGGCCACCGATCGGGATAACGCGGAGTGCCGGGCGGTTACTTGGCCGCTGGCGCTTGAGGTCGAGGAGGGTATATTGTCGCCCATCGTACCCGTTGAGACGGTTTTTGTTAACCGGTACATCAATACGGTGCTGACTTGCCCGTACGTTGACGTTTTCACTCATGCGGCGCTGAGCGCGTTGTACCTCGCCACGGCGCGTGGCGGTGTTTGCCATGACGCTGGTGTCGGTTTTGCGTTTTTGATTTGGTTGGTTGTGACGCTGCTCAGGGTTATCACCTTGTGGCGTCACGAGTCGTCGTTGACCCATAAATTACTGTGCTCCTTTTTCGTTTTTAGATAATGTAAGTAATTTCAAAAATAATGTTTCAGAGGTGAGAGGTAGAGTCGCAGACAACAATTCCCTCCCTGAAGTTAGGCTAAGTATAGCAAATTATAGCTTTGGCAGCAATACGTCGGCCCCGGGCGGCAAGTTTTGAGTACGAGTAAACAGTTCTTGTACTGTCTCATGGCCTGGCTGGGTCAGGCCAAATATCTCGTACATCATTAAGTATCGTAGCGCCGACAAATCGTAGAGTCGTGCAGGATCATTGATAAACATCGCAAACGATTCGGCAAAGTCTTCTGCATATCGGTGTTGGTGATCTTCATCATAGCGCCACTTAACGTAGTCTGTGACGCGAGCATGGTCTTTCTGGTCTACAGCATGCCATTGCCGAAGTAACGCAACTGGCAGCACAGTACTCAGCGCATGACCGAATTCGTGGTCGAGCACTGGCCACAGCTGTTCTTTGATATATCTACTGTAAAAATCTTGCGTTGGCTCGGTGCCTTTTCTTCTGGCAATAGTGTCCGAAACAAATGGTACCAGTTTATCGAGCCAGTCAATCCATATAACAATTTCGCTGTTGTTCAGCGTCCTATCATGATCGTGATGACCCATGGGGGTATACCCACTGGCCTGTTCCTGCTGTAATTGCTCGTCCGTGACACCGCGCTCGCGGCGATAGGCAAAACTAATGGTGCGAACTCCCTCAAATGCCACCGGCGGTATGTATCGCCTCAAATGCTCTTTGATCTCGTCTTCACTGATGACAACGGGTAGTTTATCAAGACCACAGACACTCATGCGTGACAGTTCTTTTTCAGCATCAATACCCTTCAGATGAGCCGCGAGCCGTGCACGCTCTTCCGGCTCAAGATGCGCCGCCCATTCATACATCGGCAAAACATCTCCTTTGGCTGCTAACTTCTCGAGGTCAGCTTGTGCCAACTCGGGATAGGCGGTCCGGTAGTGACGATTTAACACACTCAGTTCCTGCAAACCCTCCACCAAGCTTGTCGCCGTAGGCGTATGACCAGCCTCATCTTTGTCATCAGTATCACGGTTGATGACACCCCATCTGTCGAAGACCGCTCGCAAATGATCAATAGTGTCGAGCTCTAACTCCCCTGTCTTAAATGAACAGTAACCGTTGGCAATAATTTGCTTGATTCGAGCCATTAGATAGGTAAGGGTCTGAAGGTTTGAAGACAAGTCCATGTCTGTCTTTCGATAATTAGTTTGATCTATGCCATCGGGTGTGGGAGTGCGATCGGTACGGATACCAGCCCGAGATTTATTTTGCTCGGCCACCAGTTCTTTTATCTTATCCTTATCCAGCGACCGTTGTAGCGCTTCGGCCTCAGCGAGTGCGTACGAATGAAACTCCAGACCAAAACGCTCGTCTAATTCCTCTTCTATGCGCCACAGGGAATAGTGATTGTCTAGGTATGTACGCATGCTATCGACAAAGCCTTTTGGCCAGTCATCATGGGGGTGCGCCACGGCAGTACGGAGTGACGTAATCCCTGTATAATCCCCAATATCCTTATCATCCAGCAAATCATCAAGTACACCGTCGGGAACTTCTGGCTGATCGACAGGTGTACCAAATATTTGCTCGTGGATGCGCGGTTGTTCAGCCAAGAATCGCCCGAGTTCATCAGCTATTGACGTATCGGCGTGCAAGCACTGATTGCGCTCAGCCACAAGCTCCAGCGCGCTTCGCGGCGCTGTGATGACTTCATGAGATGTGGTGGTTTCGGTCGAGGGCATATTTGTGTTGTGATGTTGATAACTATTATACACAAATTTGTATAAATGTCAATCATATACTGCTGAACCACCCTCACTTCTAGCCTAACCACCAAAAAAGCGACATACTGTTCTCGTTAGATTCTAAACAAAGGAAAACAAATATGTCGCCAATAGCTATTGTAGCTGGTATCAACCAGTTGGCTCAAAACAAACTCATACCAGCTGTGCCAAAACGTTGGTTACCCCAGTTCTTGTTTGGTATGCAGGCATATAGTTTACGTGCCTTCCAGAGTGCGGCTGGTAATGCCCGTATGGTTGTACAAAACACCGCGACCGCTGCCACGAAGACAGACCGGTTATTGGCGAATAGCAGCCTGGCTGACCACTTCGGCGGTGTCTTCGACAGCTTAGGCTTCGTGAAGCCAACCAGCTTTGTCGCAGTCGATCATTCTGACATGCATGGCCTCATGGTATTGGTGGGTGCCGTACAGACTCGGAAGGGCCGAGCCGTTCCATGTTTAGTAGAGACCACCTACGCTTCAACCATACCAGCCGCCAGCGCCCAACCAAAATGGCAGCAGCTACGGACAGCTATGGTTGCCAGCCGACATATTCAATCACTGACTGGGCATACGATCGACGCATTGCAGGGCCTCCATGACCGGTTAGGTTTCTGGCCTAAGCTCGTCTTTGACCGTGGCTTCGGGAATGAATCACTTGTTACCCACTTGAGCGCCGAGGGTTGCACGTTCTACATCCGACTCAAGTCTGGACGGTTTGTTGACTTTGACGGTCAGAAGACAATGGTCAGGCAGCTTGCAGATAAGGATGCTGCCGTTGAATTGTTTGGACGACGGCTACGAGTTATTCGAAGCCAGAAGAACAGACGAGCAAAAGAGCCGTGGTACATCCTGACCAATGACCAGACCAGTAGTCGAACCAAAGTGGTTCGTATCTACTACCACCGCTTTGAGATTGAAGAGACATTTCGAGACCTGAAACACATCTTCGAACTCAAACGTACAAGGTTACGGAAACCAAACAGTCTCAAGGTTCTCGTCTGGCTCGTGTGTTTCGGCATCGCTTTACTTTATCTGGTGATGAAACCAAGCAAGCAGACAATCCGTCGTCGCCACCCCAAGAAGCAGACTTCCTGGCTGCGCAGAGGCTATGAGCAATTACAGCAAGCCACAGGTCCGATGATGTGGGGTGAAGGTTGGAAGTGAGGGTGGTTCAG
>JBARSV010000034.1:0-19346 GCA_049644865.1 Saccharimonadales bacterium (SeqCode) | reverse complement strand
CCCGTCGCCACTTCTTTCAAAGCATAGCTCCAAAAGAGCTGTCCATCTCTAAAGGCGTCGCGCTATCGCTCGCGTGTCGCCGCTTTGCTCCAAACAGGAGTATTTATGTCGAGCTAGGGTTTATATAAATAGATCGAACGACCTGTCTGCAAGCTCATACTGGCCGAGCGCCGCAGAGTAGTCAAAGATGTTGCTGTTTTTGGTAAGAACTAGCGGAGCGATCACTATTGCTTTGAGATCCGTGCGGGTATTGACCATCTCAAAAAACGAACAAATGATAGATGATCGGGCTTTAGGGGTACTATTGAAAGATAATAATGGATTGAATTCTCAGTACACATCGTATAACGCTCATGGTACTATATGTGTGTATGCGTAGTATTCGGAATTGGTCGCGGCGCGTTATCGTCTTAGCGACACTCGTCGTAGCATTGATCATTACTCCTGGAACAGCGTCAGCTCTATCGCTGACTACCTCACCACCTCAAGATGTCGTCAATGCTCACCTCAATGCTATGTGGGTAAAGTGGTGTTTATCACAAGCCTCCGCTAGCGGGACGATCACACAGGATCAGTTTAACGCTGGGTCCATCATGAATGCATCGGGTGCTAGCGGTAACGGATTGGTCGGGATCGGGACGGTTGCCTGTAGTGGCAATAACGGCGCTGACTTTATTAGCGCAGTCAAGGCAAGCGGCGTACCCATGAACTCATCGCAAGACTATGCCAACTTTCTCTGTAAGATTGGAGCGGTACGAACTTCAGCCCCTAAGGACCCCGCGGCATGTACTGACCTCACGCTCAACTCGTCGTGGCAGATGCCTAGTAAGGGGGCGGGGGCTGATAATTTTATTGCGTATCTCAACACTTTGGTCGGTGGCGATATCTCCAACCTGACTGAGCTGCAGAAGTATTCGTTTTATCTCGATACTGCCTTCCTCAAACAATGTGAGGCAACACCGACAGACGGAGTCGTCTCTGGTGATGTCGCTATTGTCAAAAAGCTCAATGCCGACGGCAGTTATACCGATGCAAAATATAGATATAACCCAGGCGCATGGGTAGGTGTGGCATCGACCGACACTACTTTGATAAGTGATGGTAATTATGATCGAATGTCAAAGATTAGATGCGATGAGATTGTGAAAAAAATTAATGCGTTGGCCGCCAACCCAGCGGTAGCGGATCAGTGGGGACAGCTCCAGGCGGCAACGTCCAATGCCACACCACCTGGGTCAACTTCTTCGGGTGGCACATCTGACCCCAATGGCATTGTGTGCACGGCCGGACCACTAGGGTGGGTGCTCTGCCCTCTCATACAGTTATCGAGTGCTGCGATCACGTTTATGTCTCAGCTGCTCGATCAGTTGTTGCAATTTACCGCCCTAACCGGCGACCAGGGTAGCAGTATATACGCATCATGGCAACAGATAGTCAATATTGCCAACATCATATTGGCGTTAGCTCTTATGGCAGTCATAGCGTCGCAAGCCTCATCATTTGGTATATCGGCCTACGGCATAAAAAAGATGCTGCCACGTATTTTCGCGGCAGCAGTACTCATAAACCTATCGTATTTCATTTGTGCCATCATGGTCGATATATCAAATATATTGGGAGCGAATGTTCAAAGCTTCATATCGTCGAGTACGAGTGTCTATAGCCAGATTAACGAGCCGCTCGGTGTGGTGCGTAAAGGTATTGGTGCGGCCGTAGCAATCGTCATCGTCATTGCGATCGGTATCACACCTGTTTTAGTCATGTTGCTACTGACACTGTTCGTTGTAGCACTCCGGTTGGTGTTACTGATAATACTGATCATCATCGCGCCGCTGGCCTTTGCCGCATGGGTACTACCAAACACTGAGAAGTATTTTGACAAGTGGTGGGACTTGTTTTCGAAACTACTCATGATTTATCCGGCAGCGATGTTTTTGTTTGGGGCGGCAATGTTCGCGGCAAAGATAATCGGCGCGATGGGTAATAGTTTCACTATGAATGATTATCAGGGCAATGCAATAACAGGTGAGGCTTTAAAAGCGATTTTCGCGGTCATACAGTTGCTTGTCATCTTATCCCCAGTACTGGCCGTACCGGCACTCTTTAAGGGAATCGGCGCAATTGGCAGCCGTCTGCACGGCACGTTCAATACCCTCAGTGGCAAGATGCCTGGCCTTGGGCTTGCCAAAAAGGGCCAGGAGGCGCTGAAAGAGGGTGTGAAAAGCAACGCCATACGATATGGTAAGTATGGCTGGGGAGCCACGGTTGGAAACCGTGGCGGAGGACCGCTAAGCAAACTACGAACCCGTAATGCAGCAATCGATTTGGCGCTTCAAGCTCGCAAAGACAGCAGGACCGAGAAAACAAAAGAAGAAGCGGCCGCCTTGGGTCAAGAAAGTGGTGCACTCAAACGCGTCGGCGGTGACCGCTATGGTGAGATTGTCGGTGCGCAAATGGCCGAGGCGTTCAATAAGCGTGTCAAGTCTATCGAAGAAGCTAACTCACGTGATGGCACCGCTGATAGTATAGATAAGTTATCCGCAGGTCTCAGGAGCGCAATCGATAACAACGAAGCTGAAAAAGTTGTGGCGCATTATAAACAGCTCGCCGGTAGCGGGGGCGCTGGTCAGAACGAGTTAGCAAAGGTCATGAAGAGCCTCGATGGTAGAGAGATGTCACAACAGATGGCAACTGCCTTTAATGCCGCTGGTAAAGCTACGTATGGTGATCTTGTAGGTAAACGAGGAGATGTCGCTAAAGGCTTCACATCTGAAGACCCGACGACGGGCAAATATGTCTACAAACATGGTCATATAAGCGACCTTGGCACGCCGCAGTTTACAACTCAATCAGCTGCCTCATTGCACGCTAGCTTAGAAGGCATCACCCCCGAACAACTCACGAAAATGCGGACCGAGGCGCAGACCATCATCAACTCGACATCACTTTCGGCAGGTATTAACGATGGACAAGCGCGTCACATACTCACTACCTTAGCGAATGGCGGCGATGTTGCTGCCCTCGCTGCTAAAGATCTTGCATCAATTCCAAGTGTTTCCGCACCCCCAAGCGGTGGCGCAGCGACGCCAAGTGCTCCCGGAGGTGTTACGGCTGCTGGATCAAGCCTTATTGACCCCCGCACTGGCCGGCCGTTCGGCACATAGTGCTGCGACATCAAACTCTTCGCCCGGCATCATACCTCTGATATAATGCTTACGTATGGCGGTGTATAAAGTTCCACAAGACGTCGAGGCCGAAGATAAGCTGATCGGTCCGTTTAGTTTCCGGCAGTTTATCTATTTAATTGTAGTCGCTATTAGCCTAGGTTTGGCATGGTTTATGAGCCAGTCATTTATCGTCCTGGGAATCATACCTCTGCCAGTGGCGCTATTTTTTGCCATATTGGCGCTGCCGCTGCGCAAAGACCAGCCGATGGAGATCTACTTGGCGGCGCTCGCTAAATTTTATATGCGTCCCAAAAAACATATGTGGGCACCTGAGGGAAACATCAGTTTGGTTACT
This sequence comes from Saccharimonadales bacterium (SeqCode), assembly GCA_049644865.1. Taxonomy (GTDB): domain Bacteria; phylum Patescibacteriota; class Saccharimonadia; order Saccharimonadales; family Saccharimonadaceae; genus JAPUDQ01. The sequence continues at coordinate 15,824 of JBARSV010000034.1, read as the reverse complement.
ATCACAGCCCCAGTCAATACTGAAGAAAATCTCACCAAAGACTTTACTGGCCAAGAGGCTAACGAGCGTCTAGCTTACCTGGCTCAGGTAATTGACACACAGGGCTGGGCGGCACGCGGCGTGGCGGTGCAACCATCATCATTGTCTGACGATATCACGGCTGAAGCGAGTACTGTTGAAGATGTTATGGATCACTCAACTGGCGTCGGTAGTCAGTTTAATAGCCTCATCGAGGAACAAGAAGCGATTCGGCACCGTACCGCTGTACAAAATTTTCAACAGGCCGCACAAGTGACACCGGCGGCGCCAATGCAGGTTGCGAATGGCATTACTCCTCAAAGGCCGGCGCTCACTATACCCTCGCGTAGTAGAGTGCTATCGCAAGCAGTACCCGACGCTACCGCCCCTTCGGCTCCCCCCGTCAACCCCGCTAGCAACGCGGCAACCATATCAGCTCAACCACCGCAGCCTACACCCCAGACCGCTAGCGCTATCACCTCATCACCTGCTATAATAAGACTCGCTAATAATAGCGATTTATCCATCAGCGCAATCGCTCATGAGGCTCGACGTAGCCTGAGCAATAATCAAGAAGTGGTGATATCGCTTCACTAGTAAAGAGAGGGTGGGTAGGCCGATAATCATGCAGCCTCAGCAACAACCAACAATGTCACCTCAGGCAAAAAAAACGAGCACCACACCGCGGTTGCGTAATCCTAATAGTACGCAAAATACCTTGCTTGTATCGGAGGTTCGTGAAAATATGGCTATTATGAACGATGGCGGTTTTCGCGCAGTCGTGCAATGTGAATCGATCAATTTTGACCTAATGAGCCAACGCGAACGCGAAAGCGTTGAGTACGGATACCAGGGATTTTTGAACTCGCTGTATTTTCCGATACAGGTATTGATACGTTCGCAGCGGGTTGATATCGGACCGTACCTCGGACGGCTTAGCCGCATTCGCCGTGACCAGGATAATATGCTGCTCGGCGTGTTGATGGATGACTACATGGCATTTATTCAAGCGTTGAGTCAGGAAGCAAACATTATGGACAAGCAATTTTATGTGGTGGTGCCGTATTATCCGGGTGGCGATGTCAATACCGCTCTTAATACCAGTAAAAATATTTTTTCAAGCGTCTTGCACCCCGACAAGCAGACCTATATCCATATCGATCGTTCAACCTACGATAAGGGGAAGGAAGAGATTGCCAATCGAGTCGGGCTGGTTAGTAACGGTTTGATACAAATGGGTGTACGTACCAAGCAGCTCAACACTAAAGAACTTGCCTCTCTGTTCTACAACTCCTACAATCCTGACACTGCCGTTCGGCAACCACTCAAAGATTATACCGACATAGAGGGAAGTTTTGTTACCCAAGGAGAGGGTAGTACCCCCCTGCCAAATAGTGGAGAGGAAACTGACTAATGGGACTCTTTGGGAGGAAAGCAGGGAGCAAAGCACTATCGGCAGCTGAAGCACAGCGTGCACTTGAGGAACGTGAGGTTGAAGAAGAGTTTCTCAAGGGTATCACCACGCTTCGCGACACGATTGCGCCGAGTAGCCTAGAAATTCAGGCTGGCTATTTTCGCCTTGGCACCAAATATGGCCGGACTATTTATGTCTTTGGCTATCCACGCCAGATATACACCGGCTGGTTGAGTAGTATCATCAATATGGATGAGGTAATCGATGTCAGTATGTTTATTTATCCTGTTGATAGCCAGATCGTTCTCAAAAACCTCCGCAAAAAGGTTGCTCAGATGGAAGCTAACGAGACAATGGACGCCGAACACCATAAGGTGCGTGATCCAGCCCTCGAAGCGGCAATTGCTGATGCTGAGGAGCTACGCGACAAGCTCCAAGTTGGTGCCGAACGGTTCTTTCGGTATGGGCTGTATATTACGCTCTACGCCGACAGTCTTGACGAACTGAGTTTTGTGCAACATAAGATCGAAACTGTATTGGGCCAACAGCTCGTTATGAGTAAAGTCGCCAGTTCTCAGCAAGAGCAAGCTCTTAACAGTACTATCCCTCAAATGTCCGATCAGCTTCAGGTTCGCCGCAACATGGACACAGGTGCTGTCAGCACCAGCTTCCCATTTACTAGTGCTGATCTGACCCAGGAAAAGGGCGTACTGTATGGTATCAATATGCACAATAACGGTCTCGTCATTTTTGACCGTTTCTCACTCGAAAACGCCAATATGGTTGTCTTTGCCAAGTCTGGTGCAGGTAAGTCGTTTACCGTGAAGTTAGAGGCCCTGCGAACCATGATGATGGGTGCAGATATACTGATCATCGACCCTGAAAACGAGTATCAGCGTCTTGCCGAGGCTGTTGGTGGTAGCTATATTCGCCTTAGCCTCAACTCCGATGTGCGAATTAATCCCTTTGATTTACCACATGTCACCGACGCCGAAGATGCTGATGATGCACTACGCTCCAACCTCGTCACTCTCCATGGTCTATTGCGGTTAATGCTTGGCGGGGCTCAGTTCAATAGCTCTGGCGTCATGACCAGTGCCACTCTCGGCCCTAATGAGGAAGCCGACCTCGACCAAGCACTCATTGACACGTACGCACGTGCCGGTATTACCAGTGACCCCCTTACCCATGGGACGGTGCCTCCGACAATCTATGATTTGTATGAAGCCATGCTACATATGGGCGGCAGCGGGCCGATGCTGGCACAACGATTGCGCAAATACACGACGGGTACCTTCGCGGGTATCTTTTCACAACAAAGTAATATCGATATAAACAATACTATGGTAGTATTTAACATTCGCGATCTCGAGGACGAGTTACGACCAGTTGCGATGTATATCGTGTTGAGCCATATATGGAATCGCGTTCGGGCCGTCCGAAAAAAGCGTATGCTTGTTGTTGACGAAGCCTGGCAACTTATGAAGTACGATGATTCAGCTAATTTCTTATTTAGTCTCGCCAAGAGAGCTCGCAAATACTTTCTGGGCCTGACTACTATTACGCAAGACGTTGAGGATTTCATGGGCAGTAAGATGGGTCGAGCTATCGTCGCTAACTCTAGTATGCAGGTTCTTCTTAAGCAGTCGTCAAGCGCAGTCGATGTGCTAGGAGATGTTTTCAAGATGACTGATGAAGAGAAGAAACGGCTTTCTAGCTTCCCAGTTGGGCAAGGACTATTTTTCGCTGGAGCCAGTCACGTGCATATACAGGTAATCGCCAGCCCGACCGAGCAAAGTCTCATTACTACCAACCCGCAGCAACTTGCCGCCATGCAACGACAACAGGATGCTGCACGCGCTGCCGAACAAGTTGAGACCTACGGCAGTGGCACACAGCAGCAATCACAACCAGGGCCACAGGCCGAGCCATAGCGCGAGGAGGCATATGTCAGAACCAGACGCCGATTCATACAACCCCGGACAAACTAATTCTGATAGGATTTTTTATCCGTCGGATTCTGCTCGTAGCGAAGATGGTCCATCGTATGAAGATGCTGAACAACAGGCCAGACAAGCAGAGGAGAATCCACTTAACTATGAGCCCTTTCAGTCCACCGCCTCATTATCAAGGTCGAGCAGTAGTGGTTGGGGCAAAATTTTTAATCGTCGTGTCGGTGCTATCGGAGGTATTGGCGGCATATTAATTGGTGGCTATTTCGGAATGTCGGTCTTGTCTCCATTCGGGGTGATAGTCGGGATCAAAGAAAATATTACTGATTGGGCGGACAAGTTTATGCGCGATAGCAATCATCGACGCATTAGCGTGATCGGCAAGTACCGATTTTACAATGCGTTCTCCTCAACAGCCTGTCGTCTCACTAGCTCAGCCAAATGTCGCCTTAAGTCTGGTCTCACGCAAGCAGAACTCGATAAAATGAAGAAGGAAAACCTCGTTCGTGATGGCGACTATAAAAAGATTGGTGAAATCGATGGCAAAGCTCGTTACAGCGTGAGTCAATTTCGGTATCGCGACACGTTTGGTAAAGAGATTACCGTCAGCGCCTCAGAGTTTCGAAATAGCTATAGCAAAATACCGCAATTTTTGTCAGCCATGAATGATACAACTATCACTACCCGTGCGCTCAACTGGCGAGGTATACAAGGCGTTCATCGCTATTATAAATACAATGTCTTGCGTAAGTATGCCGTCGGCCGTGCAAAGAGCCTCGCAGAATTCATAAAGGCTTTTCGAAAAAAGATGCTCCAACGCGGGTCGAGTCTTACTAAAGCGTCAGGCAATACTGATGATGATACTAGGGCTATCATTGAAGAAGCTGCTGCTGATATCGATAGGGCAGCTCTTGCAAGTGATGGTTTAAACCCATCAGAGTTCAAGGCGGCTGTTCAGTCTGCAAGTGGCGCAATGGCAGCAAAACTAGCGAGCCTTGGAGGTGGCTGTGTTGCAACCGAACTCATCTACCAGATGTCGATTCTGGCTAAGACAGTAAAGGTAGCTTCGCTTATACAATTTTCCGGCACAATCGCTTCGGTTATCGATCAGACAAAAGCCGGTGATATGCCCGAGTGGGAACAACCGGCAGGGATTGGCAACGCTTTTACGAAGGAGAGCGCGGACCCCTTAAGCAAGGGTAAAACCGCCAGTGATTCTGATGGTTATACGCTTGCCACTCAGGGTGGTTACAAATCAATCGATGGCTTACTGCGATTTGCAACCGGTACACCTGCACTGGGTATGCTAGCCGGAATCTCATCGAACGGCATTGTGAGGGCAATAGAACAAGTGTGTCAGAGTAGTGGTATTCGAACACCAGCCGGTCAAATTATTACTACATTGCTTGACTTCGTGAGCTCTAAAACCTGGCTAGGTCTCGCTGGTAAGGTAGTTGCAACTGGTTTAGTATTCTTCGGCGGCGCAAAGCTACTAGAGTGGCTCATGCCCCAAATGATAAACTACCTCCTTGGAACGGTTGTCCCCGACATTGAAAAGGATATCGAGGGTAGCTACGCTGTTGGTAATGCATATACCTCGGGTATGGGTTCCTTTGGGTCACAACAAGGACGTGGTGGCGGCAACCGGACAATCAAGCAAGAGGAATTTCGAAACATCGACGAACAGGCCGATGAGAGTTCCCAAGTGATTGCTGCGGCCGAAGCAATTAGCAACCCTGCAGCCGAGCGCGATAAAGCTTTGCAACAGCTAGCCGTCAAGCTGCTACCACTTAGCGGTGCCGTGTCACAAGGCAACATTGGCGGCGTCATGACAAATCTATGGTCAATTACTCAAGGGTCACCTGCAACCATTGCCTCTATTTTCTCGCGCAGCGTCGGCGCAAAAGACCCTTATGTCGACAAGTACTTGGGCACGTTATGCGATGATCCTGACTACGCCGAACTTCAACTCTATACTGACTATAACTGCGCACCCATCCAGGCACAAGATAGAAGTGAAATCACGAGCGACCAATATAACCCAGAAAATATTCTTGATACGTTGATACAACAAAACACTATCTTCGAAACCGACAACAAGATCACTGAGCAGGTTTTTTACGGTGATCTGGATGTGTGGATACAACGCTGCCAGAACCGACCGCTCGCAACATGCGTCCCGATGCATACTGTCACCTACGAACCGATCGCCGGCGCGGCAAAACTATTTAAGAATAGTTACTGCGCAGCCATGATGCTCCATTCTCCAGACGATAACGCCGCACCTAATTGTATGCCCGATGCCCATAGCTGGGACTTCATAGATCATGGGAATAGATTGGATAAGTACTCGAGTCGAGTACCAAGCATGGGCGGTTTAGCTTTCGCTACGTGGTACGCTACCTGCATACGCAATACTCACCCGATTGTTACGCCGATCTATCAACAGTATCTCCAGCCGCAATTTGACCCTATTGTATTGATACCGATCACCCAGACTGATATGTGCTCAGACACCGATCCATGCAGTGTCGGCCCTAATCAGTGTGATAGCGAGCAGGCTCATCGCTACTACCAGTTGTACGTCAAGGACCGCAACATCGAGGACGGTCTTGAGGCAGCTGGTACAGACAAGCTCGGTAGCGACAATTGCACTGATCCCATTCTACCCCTATATGGCAATTTTTGTGCTAGCGGCCAAGGTAATAAAGTACCGAATGGTAGCGGGTTAATAGATCCCTATAGCCAGGGTAGTACGTCAATTGATGTTGGTCAGGGAGAGATCCAAGCATTTGGCGGCGGAGGAATTGGCACACCATCGATCCCAGATGGCGGCACACCAGCCCAGCCAACAGTTCCCGCTACCGGTAGCGACCAAGAGCTAGCCAAACAAATCCTTGCTACGGGCAAAGTTACGGGTGATTCTCGATACATAAATCAAATCAAAGCCTACGCTGATGGTAATTTCTCTTGCAACATTGATCATAACATCCTTGTGCTGATTGCCACCGCCGCCAAAAATCACACTATATACATTACTTCGCTTAATCGTCTATGTACGGGTGTTTTTACTTCGAGTACGAGCTATCACTGGGTCAGTGGCGGTGGGCACGCTGTTGATATTGGGATTGTCGACGGGGTTAAGTCGACAGGTGGCACCGCTAAAGATATTGCTTTCTTAAATGAATTACTACCGACTATGCCCGCTGGCAGCCAGGTCGGACAACGGCAGTGCCGCCCGAGTGGGTCGGTCACGATACCTGCAGGGTTCCGTGAGATAGAAGATGGTTGCGATCATAATCATCTCGGGGTTAAGCCGTGAGCTATCGTGTCACGATACCGTCGAAAACAGTGCTTGGCATATTGGTTATCATCTGCGCTAGTCTGACCACGACAAGCGTGTTCGCCTATACGTTGCGGGATTTTTATACTCATAGTGGTATCAATAATTATGATCACGAAGCGTCTGAAGTAAATTGTGTTACCCCAGACTCATCCGCCGCCCCAACACCCACCGTCCCAGTTGTCGCCAGTAGCTCCAATGCCCAAACCGCATACACATTCCTTATTGGTAATGGCCTCACACCCCAGCAAGCTGCGGGTGTTATTGGTAACCTTATGTGGGAATCGGGTATGAACCCGACCGCACTCAACCCCAGCGGGGCCTATGGTATTGCCCAGTGGCTTGGCGGGCGTAAAACAAAGTTGCAAGCCCTGTCAGGATACGATACCATCGCCGTACAGCTACCGTACTTATGGGGCGAGTTGACTGGGCCGTATAGTAGCGTACTAGCAGCACTTCGTGCAACAACTACTGTTGAGAGCGCGACGCGTATCATACTTGAGCGCTATGAGATACCCTGTGTCGGTAGCGGCGCAGCAGCGTGTTTTAACACAGAGATGTCCAAGCGTTTGCCACTTGCTAATCAGGCCTTACAACAGTTTAGCGGCATCACGCCACCCACAGGTGGTACCAGCGCGACACCCACCACCACTAGCATACCTAGTGATGGGTGTCCTGACGCAAGTGGTGTTACGAGTGGTGCCACAGGTAATGCTGGTACCGCCACCAGTTCCACTACGTCGCCTTCGGGTGCATATAATGACCAAAATATACCATGCCCAACGGGGACGACTGATGCTGGCATAGTCAAAACCAAATATGCTGGCTCTTTGTCGCCAACTCCTTACCCAACAATCCACCTTTGTACCCTGGGAACTATTAGCAATGCCACTGTCAATGCGGCTGTAGCGGCTCAGTTTCAAAAACTTGGCGAGCTTGCAAACGCAGCTGGTAGGCATTTAACTGCTAGCTCGTCGTTCAGACTAAATGATTCATGCGGCGGTACGGGTAATGGTGATGCGTGCGCAAAACCTGGTCAGTCAATGCACCAAATTGGCATCGCGATTGATTTTAGCCTCGTTGATCGCCATAAAGGCACGAGCACGTCAAGTTGTGCCTTGCGGTCAACATCGAACGACCCACGGTGGTTGTTCCTACGTGATAATGCACCCGCACTTGGTATTAAACAGTATACATATGAAAACTGGCATTGGGATACCTCTGGGCTAAGTAACCGTTGTTAGAAAGGATATATAATGATCACTCTATCACCACTCATCAAACTGGCCAGTATTGTGCTTATGATGATACTGACAAGTTTTGTTTGGTATACAATATTCCAAGCCGCTGCTCCCGAAAAGCCTTATGATGCCAGCCAGCCGTCCCCGCGCAACCATCTTGTCGATGAAAATGGGGATGACGGTTGTTGGTTATATTTAAGTAATTATGTAATCCTCCGTAATCAACTACCAACATTGTATGCGATGATCTGCAACCAAATCTATGCAAAAAACTATGAACTCACTGGGCTACTTGATCGCGAAGGTGAAATTATCGACGGTCCAGGTGGCACCGGCAACACAACTAGCTTTTCGGTACAATTATGGCCAAGCTCTACAATCCTCGATGTTTCGGTTTCAGTCACCAATCAAACAAACCGGTATTATGACATAAGCATCACGAAGAGGCAGCCAAAATCATGAAACGACAAATTATTCTCACGGTTTCCCTTGTTATCTCTGTGTTTGCTTTTCTGGGGTCGCTTGGTGTACTCGGGTGGGTATCCTACCATTCCCAGCCAGCTACAAACAGTGCGCCCATCATCTACAATGCCTTTTTCCCAGATATCATAAAGGATGGTTCTTTCCGGTATTATAATGGAAATACACTTCTTAGCTACAATCTCCGCACGCAATCAATAAACCCACTGCTAACAGACCAGACTATCTTGCTTGAGAACATTTCCCAATTGTATTGGCTCGATAATGGTATACTCTTTACCGTCTCGGCAATAAACCCCTGGACACCACTCTACCGAGCATATAGCGACTACATAAACCAACCCGAATATGAAGGCACGGGGTTTGAGCAAGCATTTCAGGAAATCGTGTGGTATATGTCGTTTCCCGACGGAGTAGTTAAGCCTTTGGTTAGCCCTGTTGATTCCTCGAGTTTCTCTACAAGAACGCTAGTTGAACCGAGTGGGGTTGTAGTGATGACACCTGCGACAGTCGAACATATTGATCGGTCTGGTAAAAAAACAGTACTTCAAAGTCTCTTAGACGATCAGAGAAATAATTTTATTACATTATTACGGTTAGAGAATAACAATCTTACATATATCAATCGTGATGGGGACAACTACTCTCTACAAAGGCAAGATCTTACCACGCGTCAGACAACTACCTTAATACCACACTTATTAACATCACCAGGTGCAATTATTGATTTTGACGCAATAATGTCCGGTAACAATCATCTTATCTTTACTGACTTTATGGATGTACCAGGAGATAGCGACAATGTTAGAAAATCACTCGTTAGTGTTGATATAACGTCAAAAAACAGATCAATCCTCATACCGAATTTTGATGGTCGTATAGAAAATAATACTATTATCCATACGGGAATGTCGCGTATATATTTATACCGTATCAAGAATGGTCAGCTCGAGTCGCCTCTTGCTATCAACGACTCGGTATCGAATCCCGTTACTGCCAGTTATAGTAGTACGAATAATGGATATTATTTATTTGATGCCGGTGGTCGGCTCACACTTGTAACAAAAGACGTTAACCAGCAATCGGCGGCTAAGATAGGTTATAGCGGGCAGCTTGAGAAAAAATTTGTAAGCGACACAATATCGCTTGCTCGCAACATCGAGAGTACTCATGATAATGAGTACTCTGTGATTTTTGCAAGCGGTAGTGTTATTTCACGATATCAAGAGTTAAGAACTGAGATAAGGAAAATTGGATATGACCCATATGAGTTTACCTTCATTATTACACCTGGCCGAGCAGTAACATACTAACTGGCGATATGAGCCCATGGGTACGTTCGACACTACTGACAATACACTGTCCCTGCTGACTAGCTCTCTCTATAAATAACACTTGCCGCTGGTGATCAAGTTCAGAGAAGACGTCGTCAAACAACATGATGGGGTTTTGATGGAAGTTGTTGCGAATCAATAGGGCCTCGTAGAATGTCAGTGCAAGTAGAAGTGACCGAATCTCCCCACGTGAGCCACTCGTAGCAAACGACTGATTGTCACAAAAGAACTCAATATCATCACGATGCGGGCCGATACTTGTACTACCCACCATACGGTCGTGGTGTATAGTATTTTTTAGGTGGGATAGGAGTGCTTGTTTGTATCCGTTTTTGCGAATATTACAACAGTAGTGCGCAGCAATAGTATGTGCGCGCCCAGAGAGTAATGAGTATTCATCACTTAGTTTGTTGTTCCATTGATGAACTAAGGCGCGGCGATGAAGCACAATCACCTCAGCCTGTTCGGCAAGCATGATATCCCAGACGAACAATTCGTCTTCGTTGATTGCACATGATGATTTCAGAAGCCGGTTGCGCTGGGCGAGGGCTCGTTCGTAGCGACGCAGTGTCGTCGCATAGCCCGGTGTGACCACGGCAATGACGGCATCGATATATTTGCGGCGAGCACTTGGGGAGCCATGGATAAGATAGAGGTCATCTGGCTCGAATAGTACAACCGGGATGCGGTGTGATTTTGAGAATCGTTTGCGCTCACCGCTATCACCTATAATGAGTGATTTCATCTCATCTTGATACCGCACCTCTCGTAACTCGCCATCAAATTCACCTCGAACTTTCCACCATTGTTGATTGTATTGCGTTAGGTCATCATCACCATCACGGAATGATTTACCTGTTGCAAGGACATATATCGCTTCGAGTATATTAGTCTTACCGCTACCGTTTGGCCCACTAATAATTGTTACATTGGGATCAAACACAAACTCACGATCGGCATGATTGCGAAAGTGGGTGAGATGAAGGCGTGAAATATTCATCAGCGTATAGTCCTTAGCTATTAGCTGATAGCTTTTTTAAAAAACCACTCAATAGTTTACCTACTTCATTATTATTTGCTGTTAGTGTACTGTATTGTGCGCCCGATACATATCCGAGTGATCTCGCGAGAATAATCATAGATTCAACCTCAGTGTTTGATCCTTTTGCAATACAAAGAAAATGGTAAAATGCCTTATCGCTCCTGCGAGCATATCCCTCCGCAATATTATTCATCACAGAAACTGAGGCACGTTGAATTTGGTCCCGAAAAGAAAAGTCACGCAATTCAGCAAATGTCTTGTATATCAAAACCGTATTGTGATGCGCTTTTTGCCATACCACGAGGTCTCTAAATGATTGTATTGCCATGTCTACTATCTTAATTTATTATCACGCTATCGGCTAATATCTATCAGCTATGGGCTATCCGCTATGAGCTACACCTAGCTCTTCAACGGCATAATAATATGGGTATACCCCGAGTTATTACTCGCACGCACCACGCACGGCGCTAGTTTACCACTAAACCCAAAGGTGATCTGGGGCTCGTCAATAACACCCAGGGCTTCTATAAGGTAACGTGAGTTAAGCGTTACCTGGCCATCCCCACTAGGGCTTGTTTTGATCTCTGACGTGTTCTCACCGACCTGTGAGGCGAGAGAATGCACCGAGACAGTACCGGCGAGGCTATCGGCCTTAATCGTGATACTACCGCCGCTCTCACGTGCAAAGAGGCTGGCTATCTTGCTGATACGGGTCAGGTCTTCTTTGTCACTCTGAAACGATATCTCTGTCGACTTGGGGATAAGCTGTCGATAGTCAGGGAAGGCCCCCTCGATCAAACGGCTGGTGATCTCGATATCATTCATCCGGAACCGTATTTGCTCAGCACCAAGTAAGATCTCGATCTCGTCACAGTCATCTGGTAAGACACGTGCTACATCCTGGAGGGTCTGCACCGGCACGATAGCGGCGATATCATCCTCAACACTCGTCACCTTTTTCTCACTCAGGCGATAGCCATCGGTCGCAGCCATATAGAGACTGTTTTCGTGCGAATGGATATAGACACCGGTCAAGATCGGCCGCGTCTCATCATGAGAAGCAGTCAGGACGGTCTGAGTGATAGCTTTTTTGATATCAGCGGAGGCAATCTTCAGCACGATCGGGTCATCGATCTTTGGTAGCTCTGGGAATTCGTCGGCCGCGACACCATTGACCGTCGATCGATAATTATCAGTGGTGATGTGGAGCTTGTGCTTATCAAGATCAAGCGTCACCGTGCCTTTCGGAAGATTGGCAATATAGTCGCTGAGCAGCCGGGCAGGGATGGTGATGGCACCTTCTTGCTGGACTTTGGCGCCGATATACTCAGTGATGGCTATTTCGAGATTGGTAGCGGCGAGCAGTAGCTGATTGTTCTCAGCGCGTAACAAAATATTGTTCAGAACTGGAAGGGAAGTTTTGGACTGTGCCACTCGTCCGACGATAGAAAGTGCACGGGTTAGGTTTTCCTGAGTAACTGCGAGCTTCATAATGTTGTAGCCTTTCTTATTATCTTATATATAGTAGTCGTAATAGTAGGGGGTGTGGAAAGTGGGGATGAAAGTGGTTTTAACAGCGGTAGAATTGATCGGATTGCTGTGGGTAACACGGTGGAGTGACGACAGAAGAACTGTCGGTTCAGTCGGGGGTTATTCACACTGAAGCGGTCAAGTGATGGTAGGACTGTGAACAAGTCATAGGAACTGAGGAGGATAGACACAGTGTTTTCCGAGCGGGTATGCACCGGTTGTGCACAATTTATACTCATGAGTGAATCAGGTCTATGCATAGAGTGCATCCCGTATCGCCGATACTTGTTCGCGGATCACAAAGTCGAGTTTGACGGCTTTATCGATCTTGTCGATAGAGTGGATGGCGGTAGTATGGTCTTTGCGGCCAAGTTCGTGAGCAATTCGCGGGAAACTGAGGTGAAGCTCACTTCGCATCAGATACATGGCGATCTGGCGCGGTAGGACGATGTGTTTGTCGCGTTTGGCACTCAACATCTCGGCGATATCGATCTGGAAATGTTTCGAGGTGTGTTGGATGACATGTTTTGGGGTGAGGTGACTCGGGCGCATCTGTTTGGTGTTGCCGATCAGGGCGGTCGCCGTCTCGATGTCTGGCTCGAGTCCGCGCAGCTCAGCGATGGCGAGGAGTTGGTTGAGCGCGCCTTCGAGCTCGCGGATATTGGTCTTGATATTGTTCGCAAGGTATTCAGTTGTCTCGGGCGGGAGGGTGACGCCGGACTGACCAGCCTTGGCGTTGATGATCGCGCAGCGGGTCTCAAAGTCAGGCATCTGGATATCGATCGCCATACCCCATTCGAAACGGCTACGTAGACGCTCGGTCAGGGTAGGGATGTTTTTTGGTGGCTTGTCAGAGCTGATGATAATTTGCTTGTTGGCCTGATGAAGCGCATTAAAAGTGTGGAAGAATTCTTCCTGGGTCTTTTCTTTGTTCGCGATAAACTGCATATCATCGACGATCAGGACATCGACACTGCGGTATTTGGTCGAGAACCCCTTCTTTTTGTAGCGGATACTATCGAGAAACTCGTTGACGAACGTCTCGGAGTTGATATAGAGCACTTTGAGTTCGGGTTTTTTGCGCAGGATTTCGTTGCCAACTGCCTGTATGAGGTGCGTCTTGCCGAGACCAACACCACCATAGATAAAGAGGGGATTGTACTTCGCGCCAGGATTGGCCGCGGCTGCTTGGCAGGCGGCGTAGGCGAGATCGTTGCTCCCGCCAACGATATAGGTGTCGAAGGTATAGCGATGGTTGAGGCTGGTTTGGATATCTCGAGCAGGGGCTTTCTTGACAGTCCGAACTTCAGCGATCGAGGATACGCGGTTATCGGCGACTTTTTCTCGTTTGTCACCGATGACGTAATGGATTCTTTTCGGTGTGATGTCGTTGTGATGGAAGGTTTCGGTGACTAGTGAGTTAAACTTTGATTCAAACTGTTGCTTGGCGAAGATGTTTGGAACCGATATATAGACGTCAGCTTCGTCGGTCACGTCGACCAGCTCGGTCTTTTTAAACCACGTCATGAAGGCGGCATGAGTAACCCCGAGCTCGATTTCTCCGAGCACGGTCTGCCACAAACGATGTCGCTCTGTTTCTTGCACTGATACCCCTCACTTATCTTTACCTCTACTATAGCGGGGCGGGGGGTTTTCCACAACCCGCATACCATGTGTAAAATAGACGAGGGCATAACGAAGATACATTTATACACATTGTCAAACTACCTCTGTTATTTCTGTGGATAAAGTGGAGGGAAGTGTGGATAACATTTGATAAAAAGAAACATAATGGGCGAAAATCAAGCCTTAGTCTTGAGAAAAAACATCTCTTGAGGTACTATAGAGGTAATATGCCTAAAAGAACATTTCAACCAAAGACCCGTCATCGTGCCCGTGTCCACGGCTTTCGCGCTCGCATGAGCACCAAAGCTGGTCGCCTGGTATTGAAGGCTCGCCGCCTGAAGCAACGAGTCAAAATCAGCGTTTAGTTATTTGCATATATATCGTGCAAAAAAGCAAATAAACCGTTATTATCGACGGTTTGTTTGTTGTATGGGATGATAGATCCAGTATGATATCCAACAAACATCGGTTTCATGGTCGCGCCAGTCTGCGCCGCGTTTTCCAAAATGGATCGTCGACGCGTGGACGAACCTTGCTGATCAAGTACACAACTGCCCCGAACCGCACCACAACGCGCTGCGCAGTCATCGTCTCAAAGAAGATATTCAAATCAGCCGTCAAACGCAACCGGGTGCGACGTCGCATTTTTGAGATTGTGCGACACGAGCTTTCAACGCTTCAGCCAGGTACTGACATGGTCATAACAGTACTTACGCCCGATGTTCTGACTATGCCACACAGTGAATTAGTGAGTGAGCTCACAAAACTACTCTCTCGTCTGCCGCGCCGCTCGAACTTGTCATGACAAGATGATATAATTGAAAGATACTAGTCTAATATAAGGTGTTTGCCCGTGATGTCATGGTTTGAAACCATTGTAGTCCAACCGATCTTCAACATACTGATGGCGCTATACGGCGTGATTCCCGGCAATGACTTCGGGGTGGCTGTCATCTTGTTTGCTGTGATCGTCCGCTTGCTCATGTGGCCGTTGATCAAAAAACAGCTTCACCAAACCAAGCTTCAGCGTCAGATTCAACCAGAGCTCAAAAAGATCAAGCAAAAAGCAGCGGGTGATAAACAACTCGAAGGTCAACTTATGCTTGAGCTCTACCGCGAGCGAGGCATTAACCCATTTGCACCGCTCGGCGTGCTGGCGGTCCAACTTCCCGTCTTTATCGCGCTCTACCAGGTGATAATGATGATTTCTGCACACCGCGATCAGATAGACAAGTTTTTCTATGATTTCATAAAGGGATGGGAACCGATTGCTGCAATTGTGGCCGATCATACGAAGCTTAACGAAACACTATTTCAGATCGTTGACCTGACAAAACCGGTTATTCACCAAGGTAACTGGTATATTCCTGCGCTGATCCTGGCGCTAGTGGCTACGTTTTTCCAGTGGTATCAAAGCAAACAAATTACTCCAATAGCCAAAGACGGCAAGCGTCTCCGCGATATCCTTAAACAATCTGCCACAAGTGGAGAGACCGATCAAGCGGAGATGAGCGCTGCGCTCGGACAGGGTATGCTCAAGATTATTCCCGTCATTGCACTTAGCTCCATGGTCTTCCTCCCGATACCAGGCGCTCTCCTGCTCTTTTATGCTGTTTCAAGTATTGTCGCCGTCTGGCAGCAACGCCATGTACTCGACGAAGACGTCGAAGACATGGAGGTACTGGCCGACACATCAACATCATCCTCTCCGTCATCAACTAAACGCGCTGAAAAAGCGGTTGAAGCAGCTGTGGTGGAGCGACGCGTCACAAAACCGGTTCAGAAGCGCCGGAAAGGAAGTAAGGTACGCTAAATGGATCGCGAAGCATCAATTGTATTTG
>JBARSV010000033.1:0-2071 GCA_049644865.1 Saccharimonadales bacterium (SeqCode) | reverse complement strand
CCCTGGCACCTGCTCCTTCTGCCGCCCTTCCGGCAAAAACCAATCGGGAAGTCGATACCCGGCCCTTGCTATGGCCGTCGGTCATCGTCTTGTTTCTGTGGATGATTGTGCCGCTGGCGATGACCCTGTATTTCTCGGTCATCCGCTATAACCTGTTGAATCCCGCACTTACCGGCTTTGCCGGTCTCGAAAACTACAGCTTTCTGTTCGACGACCCCACCCTGTGGACCTCGCTGTGGAACACGCTGGTGCTGGTCGGTTCGGTGCTGATCATCACCGTCGTATTCGGCACCCTGTTCGCGGTGCTCTACAACCAGGAATTCCCCGGCCGCAACATCGCCCGGTTGCTGGTGATTGCGCCGTTCTTCGTCATGCCTACGGTCAGCGCGTTGGTGTGGAAAAACATGATGATGCACCCGGTCTACGGGCTGATTGCCTCGCTGCAAAGCATGGTGGGTTTAACCCCAACCGACTGGTTCACCGATTACCCGATGTTCTCGGTCATCGTCATCGTGGCCTGGCAATGGGTGCCCTTCGCCTTCCTGATTCTGCTGACCGCGATTCAATCGCTGGATTCGGAACAGAAAGAAGCGGCCCGCATCGACGGCGCTGGCCCGTTGGCGATGTTCTTCTACATCACCCTGCCGCATCTGAGCCGGGCGATTTCGGTCGTCATCATGATCGAAACCATCTTCCTGCTGACGATCTTCGCCGAAATCTACGTCACCACCTCCGGCGGGCCGGGCACCGCGACCACCAATCTGGCCTGGCTGATTTACTCGGTCGGTCTGCTGCAATTCGATGTGGGCTACGCCTCGGCGGGCGGCATCATCGCCGTGATTCTGGCCAATGTCGTGGCGTTCTTCCTGGTGCGCACCGTGTCCCGCAACTTGCAGCAAGGCTAAGGAGCACGCCATGTCCATGCCGTCCACCCGGCAAAAATCGCCGCGCTGGATTCCGATTCTGGCCTGGGTCATCGCCATTCTGGTGTTCTTCCCGATCTTCTGGATGGCGCTCACCTCGTTCAAAACCGAAACCGAGGCGATCAGCACCCCGCCCTCGCTGTTCTTCGTGCCGACGCTGGAGAATTACACCGATGTCTTCGCGCGCAGCAACTACGCGCGTTTCGTCTGGAACTCGATAGCGGTCTCGTTCGGCTCTACCTTACTGGCGCTGGCCTTCGCCATTCCGGCGGCTTATGCGATGGCATTTTTCCCGACCAAACGTACGCCCTCGACGCTGCTGTGGATGCTGTCCACCAAGATGATGCCGCCGGTCGGCGTCTTGATTCCGATGTACTTGATTTTCAAGACGCTGGGTCTGCTCGATACCGTGACCGGCCTGCTGATTATCTACACCCTCATCAATCTGCCGATCGTGGTGTGGATGCTGTACACCTACTTCAAGGACGTGCCGGGCGAGATTCTCGAAGCCGGGCGGGTCGATGGCGCGAAGCCGATGCAGGAGCTGTTTTTGCTGTTAATCCCGCTGGCCGTCCCCGGTATTGCCAGCACCGGCCTGCTGTCGATCATTCTGTCCTGGAACGAGGCATTCTGGAGCCTGAATCTGACCAGTTCGCAGGGTGCGCCACTGACCGCGTTCATCGCGTCGTTCTCCAGTCCGCAGGGCCTGTTCTGGGCCAAGTTGTCCGCCGCGTCGCTGATGGCCATCGCCCCGATTCTGGTGGTGGGCTGGATGAGCCAGCGGCAACTGGTGTCGGGCCTGACCTTCGGCGCTGTCAAGTAACCTCATTCCGGGATCACGATCATGGCTGAAGTCGTCTTACGCAATATCAAGAAATCCTTTGGGCCGGTCGACATCATCAAAGGCGTCGATATCGATATCAACGACAAGGAATTCGTCGTATTCGTCGGCCCGTCCGGTTGCGGCAAGTCCACCTTGTTGCGGATGATCGCCGGGCTGGAAAGCATCTCCGACGGCGAACTGAGCATCGACGGCCAACGGGTCAACGACCTGTCGCCCGCCGACCGTGGCATCGCGATGGTGTTTCAAACCTACGCGCTCTATCCGCACATGACGGTGCGCGACAACATGGGCTTTAGCCTCAAGC
>JBARSV010000032.1:0-5718 GCA_049644865.1 Saccharimonadales bacterium (SeqCode) | reverse complement strand
TACCAGGCAAGTAGTAGGTCTTGCCGTCGCCATCTCCCTCGCCGGACGTATACGAATCACCCAGTGCCAGATAGTCGATACCGTGCTCGGCTTGGCCTGGTGCGGTAATGCCATAACGCTTCCAACTATTATTGACATAGGCATAATACGTCAGGGTGTCACCGAGCGAGTTGAATCTCATGCCATTCATACTTAGTGACCCATTGCTCAGCCTTACGTCCTCTGTAATGTCACGTTTACCACACCCAGTAGCAAGCTGCCGGCCACTAACGCCTCTGTTGTTACATGTTGACAGATCATATATGTACATCCTTGGATATCTATTCAAGAAAACATACCTACCATTTTCAGAAATTGCCATGCCATAATATGGTTTTTCATAACCAGTGGGGAGCGTTATTGCTTCAAAGGGCAATATCTCGGCAGTATCAAGATTGATTCGCAAGTATCCCCACGCAGACGCTGCGACCATCCATGTACCATTCATCGTCGCAACATACGAATTGATAGGAGTGGGTGAACTACTCATTGTACCCGGCACAGTACCTGGGTCATAAATAGTCCATGTTGCAGGATGGTTTTCATCAAATCCTAACGTTAATCGAGTATTAAAGCTCTTTGGTAGTATGGCTGCCCCAATTGGATCACCAATAATAGTCGTAGTGGAGAAATAGCGCATGGGTCCGCCTCCCCAACGTATAACCTTATCACCTACAAATCGATACGCAGCTGTTGCGTCAGCAAGACTCAACATTGAACCCATCCCATTACTTTGCAGATATCCCATGCCGTTAGCCGATGACGTGCCTCCTCTATCGACATGCCAACAATCATTCGTAACCTGATAGTAAACAGGCTGAGGTTTGGAGTTAACGATATTTATCCTATCTAGTACATCAATCGTTTTTTTAACACAATCAGAATCACGATCTGGGGGAACATCTATTGCTGGATCTTCAAGAACTGTTTTCGTAATATTGCCATCACGTACCCATAACGACGGTTCAGGCGTAGCAGATGTCACCGCAGCGGCAAAGGTGACGATAGCCCCACAAAAAACAGCCCATACAGCACCCCGCAGCCACTGTTCTCCTCGCATATTATGCTCATCATACACCAATTCTCAGCCACAATCCAGATAAAATTAGTTATACTAATACTCATGAATATTCTCGTCACAGGTGGTGCCGGTTATATCGGCAGCCACACCACGGTCGAGCTGATGCAGGCAGGCCACACTGTCATTATCGTCGACAACCTAAGTAACAGTTCTGAAGAAAGCGTCAACCGAATCGCTGAGATTACCGGCACGCGCCCACTGCTGTACCGTCTCGACGTTCAAGATCGCGAGGGGCTATCGGCTATATTCAAGGATAATACCCCCGACTGCGTCATCCACTTTGCTGGTCTCAAAGCGGTCGGCGAATCTGTCGAGCAGCCGCTTACGTATTATCGCAACAACATTGACAGCACGCTCACCTTACTCGACGTCATGCAACAACACGAAGTGCGGTCACTCATATTTAGCTCATCAGCAACGGTCTACGGCTCTGCGCCTGTGCCGTATAGTGAATCAAGCTCAACGGGCCAGGGCATCACCAACCCCTATGGTTGGACCAAATTCATGATCGAGCAAATCATCCGCGACCACGCTGCCGCTACACCCGGTGCTCAGTACACCCTGCTACGTTATTTCAACCCTGTCGGTGCGCACGAGAGCGGGCGCATCGGCGAAGACCCTAGCGGCATCCCAAACAACCTCGTGCCGTACATCGCCCAAGTTGCCGTCGGCAAACGCGAACAGCTTAGTGTATTTGGCAATGATTACCCTACACCAGATGGTACCTGCCGCCGCGACTATATCCATGTGGTCGACCTGGCGCGCGGCCACGTCGCTGCGCTGTCACACCTACGACCAGGTGTATCGACATACAACCTCGGCACCGGCACACCTACATCAGTCCTCGATATGATACATGCGTTCGAACGCGCTTGTGGCCATACTATACCGTATGTCATCGCACCTCGTCGAACCGGCGATCTGCCTGAATTCTATGCCGATGCCCGCCTCGCAAAAACCGAGCTCAACTGGCACGCCACAAAAACCATCGACGACATGTGTGCCGATACGTGGCGCTGGCAGTCACAAAATCCCAACGGTTACAAGATCTAACTTTGTATCGTCTTCGCGATCTCACCGACTTTATGGGCGAGATCCTTACGCGCTACCAATATGCCGTCTTTTGTATTGACGACGACGATATTGTCTACGCCAATCAATGCAAGCGGTTTATCGTCTTCATTTCTAATATATGAGTTCTCGACATCGATTGGGTATACTTGCTTACCAATGATCACATTACCCGTCTCATCAAGTTCATTTGCCTCATGTAAGTCCTTAAAACTACCGACATCCATCCAGTCAAACGATGCAGGTACAACCATCAGGCCATCAACTTTTTCATTGAGAGCAACATCTATCTGTTCATTCTTGAAACCAAGGTAAACTTGCTCATACTCATGCTGGTTCGTTGTCGCACAAAGCGCATCATACTCGGTCTTCAAGTCTGGCGCAAAAGCAGCCATGGTATCTAAAAATACATTGACCGACCCTACAAAATACCCTGTATTCCACAGATAACGACCCGTCGCAACAAATTTCTTCGCAGTCACGAGATCAGGCTTTTCCTTAAACGATTTCACAGTAAAGGCTGAGGTATGCTCATCGGGTGTGCCTTTTTCGATATAACCAAAGCCAGTTGATGGATAGGTGGGCTCAACACCTACGAGGACCTCGCAATGTAATTTTTGTGATAGCTCCGCCGCTCGACGAAACGATAGTTCAAAACCGTCGAGATCTCTTATCGAGTGGTCGGCCGACAAGAAAACGATTGGCTCATCTAAATCATTGCGAAGTCGTACATGGTGCAATGCGGCAATAACACAACTAGCCGTGTTACGCCGACCCGGTTCGATAATAAACGCATCGCTCGGCAACTCAGGTAATTGTTGTTTGACGTAATCAGCGTGGCTTTGTTCGGTAATAACGTACGTAACATCACCGAGCCGTCGCGCACGCTCAAAAGTGGATTGCAATAAACTAAGCTCCCCTGTAAGTGCTAACAGATGCTTAGGATACGACTGGGTAGACAATGGCCATAGCCGAGTTCCCGAACCGCCTGCAATAATAACTGTAATCATGCGGCTATTATACCGCGTAGTCGATCACTTATGGTAGATGCTCCACTCGATTTCTACTAGTACCATCATGCCGCCACTCGTCGTATACTATATATATGACCAAATTGTTAGTCACCGGAGGCGCAGGTTTCATTGGAGCAAATTTCGTCCATTACACCGTCTCACATCGTCCTGAATATCAGATAACCGTGGTCGACAAGCTCACCTACGCCGGCAATACAGCAAACCTTCAGCCGGTTGCTGACGCCATCTCGTTCGTCGAGGGTGACATCGCCGACGCACAACTCATGGACAAACTAGTTGGCGGCTGCGACATCGTGGTGCATTTTGCCGCCGAGAGCCACAACGATAATTCCCTGCGTGACCCGTGGCCATTTGTACAGACAAATATCGTCGGTACGTACACCCTCCTCGAAGCCGTCCGTAAGCATGGCAAACGCCTGCATCATATCAGTACCGACGAGGTCTTTGGCGATCTCGAACTTGACGACCCAAACCGATTCAACGAAAACACCCCCTACAATCCATCGAGCCCGTACTCTAGCACAAAAGCCGGATCAGACCATCTCGTCCGCGCCTGGGTGCGCAGCTTTGGTATAGCAGCTACCATCTCCAACTGCTCAAACAATTACGGACCCTACCAGCACATCGAAAAGTTCATCCCGCGCCAGATTACAAATATCCTCAGCGACATCAAGCCCAAACTGTATGGCACCGGTGAACAAGTCCGTGACTGGATACATGTCGACGACCACAACGCAGCCGTCCACCTCATACTCGACAAAGGCAAACTCGGCGAGACCTACATCATCGGCGCAGACAACGACCATGTGAATAACAAGATGGTGATCGAACTGATCTGCGAACTCATGGGCAAAGGTGCTGACTGGTACGAGCATGTCAACGACCGGCCAGGTCATGACATGCGCTACGCCATGGAATCTAGCAAAATCCGCAGAGAACTCGGCTGGCTTCCTGAGTACACCGACAACCAAACCGGCATGCATGACGGCCTTAAGCAAACCATCGACTGGTACCGCGAGCACGAAGACTGGTGGCGCCCGCAAAAAGATGCGATCGAAGCTGCCTATGCTAGACAAGGGCAGTGAGATAGAAATACAATTTTCAATTATTAATTTTCATTCAATAGACAAATGATGCAAACCGACAAAAAATTTGATCTCGAAGAAAGGACTGCTAGGTTTGGCGAAAATATTATTATATTTGCGAAATCATGCCCGCAAAACGCTATCACTAAGCCCTTATTAAATCAAATAGTTCGCTCAGCAACGAGTGTAGGTGCAAATTATATGGAAGCTAATGGTGGTAGCTCAAAAAAAGATTTTCGAAACAAAATTCATATATGCAAAAAAGAGGCGCAGGAGTCACAACATTGGTTAAGAATGCTTAGCGTAGCAATACCTGACCGAAAAAATGAACTGCGTAAATTATGGCAAGAATGTCATGAGCTCGTTCTGATATTTCAAAAGATTACTACTACAATGAGAGGTTGAAATAATGAATGAAAATTGTAAATTGTTAAATGAAAATTCAGAGTCACAACTCTGCCAAATGAAACCTGCCAACTCTCAGCCACCTGTTCAATATCATTTGCTAAATAGGGAGTCACAAAATGAGTTTTAACCCAGATGATTTTAACGACTTAAGCGTTACCGAAGCGTCCATTCCTGGATTCTACGTAGTTACATTGCCGGTTCATGGCGATAACCGCGGTTGGTTCAAAGAAAACTACCAAAAAGCCAAGATGGAAGCACTCGGACTTCCAAAGTTTGAAGTCGTACAAAACAATTTTAGTTTTAATGATAAACGGGGTGCCACACGCGGCCTCCATGCCGAACCGTGGGAGAAATTTATCTCTGTCGCCAATGGCTCGGTCTTCGGCGCGTGGTGTGACCTGCGAGCGGGCAACTCATTTGGCCAAACGTTTTCGATCGAGATCAACCCCGGCGTCGCCGTCTTTGTGCCACGCGGTGTTGCCAATGGCTACCAAACACTCGAAGACAACGTGACCTATACCTACCTCGTCAACGCGCACTGGTCACCAGAGGCCCACTACACATTCGTTAATTTGTTTGACCCAGACCTCGGTATCAATTGGCCAATCCCACACAGTGAAGCCGTCATATCCGACAAAGACGCTGCCCACCCACTGCTCAAAGAGGTCGTACCCCTATAATAGACGTTGCTGCGAAACCGAAAACAGCTGGCTGATAAAGTTATCTGGGTTGACCACTGTATAGTCGCTATGAGGATAATTGCGCGAGAAATCAATCGGTTTGTGCATTTTTTTCTTGCCAAGCTTGAACTCCATCGCACTAATCGATGAACCTTCTTCTTCGACCAAATCGATTTCGCGCTTATCACTATTGCGCCAATAATATGACCTCACTCGCCGTTGCCGACTTTGCAAATATTTCAACCGCTCTATTACACAAAAGTTTTCCCATATAGGACCCATATCGTCCCGAAATCCAGCCGGTTTAAAATCATCGATCA
>JBARSV010000031.1:0-5454 GCA_049644865.1 Saccharimonadales bacterium (SeqCode) | reverse complement strand
TACCAGGCAAGTAGTAGGTCTTGCCGTCGCCATCTCCCTCGCCGGACGTATACGAATCACCCAGTGCCAGATAGTCGATACCGTGCTCGGCTTGGCCTGGTGCGGTAATGCCATAACGCTTCCAACTCGAGACTATCCCTTGACATCAAGGAACAGATTAGATAAACTAGAAGTATGAAGATTGAACGCTATACTATCGATACGTTCCATCTGGACTTCCCAGACGATGACACCTGTCTGGACTACATGTTTAACCTCGCCTACGGCAACTTACCAGCCTGCCCACAATGTGGTGTTGTTGAGCCTCGCTACTACCGTGTTCGTAATCGTAAATGCTACGCCTGTAATGACTGCGGCTACCAAATTAGCCCCTTGGCTAACACTATCTTCCATAAGTCAGAGACGCCACTGACTAAATGGTTCTACGCCATCTACCTATTCAGTGTTGGCAAGAATGGTGTATCAGCTAAAGAAATTGAACGACACCTTGGCGTTACGTATAAGACAGCGTGGCGAATGGCGAAACAAATCCGCCTCATGATGCAACAAGACGGTATCGCACCTCTCTCCGGCACTGTCGAAGCAGATGAAACCTATATTGGCGGTAAGACGAAGCTAGATCGTAAGTTCGACAATAAATCGGCTGTCGTTGGCATTGTTGAGAAACAAAAAGGTGTCGGTAAGGTAAAAGCCTTTGCAACAAAGTCAGCCAATGCTACAAACACGCTTCCGTTCCTGCGAGATAACATTCTTCCAGGTTCAGTATTACAGACTGACGAGAGTCGCATCTATTCACGCGTTAAACGAAGCTTTACTCACGAGTTCGTCAACCACAGTAAGTTGGAATATGTCCGCTCTGGTGTGCACACCAATACTATTGAGGGCTTCTGGGGACAGTTAAAGCGTTCCTTAGATGGCACATATCACTGTGTCAGTCCGAAGTATCTTCAGCTTTACGTGAACGAGTTTGTTTTCCGGTATAACCACCGGAACGTCGCGGCTTTCCCGGCTTTGATTCAAGCGGCTGCGCAGCCTGTTTCAGTATCTGCTCGACGTGCTGCTTCGCGTTAGGATTGCGCTCAGACTCGGGCAGTTTCTTCTCCCACTCGGCAATGCTTTTACGGATTTCTTCGTTGCTTTTTGGCATGTGTCCAGTATACAGCAACACTGCATCTGTTGTTACTTGGGTCTCATGAAATCCCCACTATGCAAATATCTTATTTATCTTATTTCCACCTCTGTTATTTATTTACTTTTACTCTCCCTTTCTTTATATATACATATAGACACAAATAAGTAGGTGTGTAGATGCGGAAATACGAGCCAAAGACTAGATATAAGATTTCAAGTAGTCAGGTAGAATTGTTGCTCTTAGTAATGAAGTACAGGTTTGTTAGTAGTGATTTGTTAGCAGAATGTTTAGATAAAGATAGATCAACGATATATGAGAGATTGAGTGTATTGGTAGAACAAGGTTACCTAGTAAAGCTCTATGACAAGACATACCGGTTTAGACAACGCCCCGTTATCTACTATCTAGCACCAGCAGGTATCCGATACCTGAAGAAGGCTGGTTACGAGAAAACCCAGCTCCATTACAAGAACAAGACCTTTGATGATGAACAAATTGACGAACAGTTCCTGCTCGGCAAATTGGCGCGCGCTGTCCGCAAGCCTTACGGCAAGAAGTTCGCTCTTTACACTAAGTGCCAATTCGGAGCAGACGTATTTCCACTGACACCGCCATTCTACGCAAAACTTGAAGGCAAGGACGACACTACTCCAGATTACTTTGTTGAATACTTCCCACCGCTGTATGAAAGCTGGAAGATACGTAAACGCATTAACAACTATGTCGATTATGTCGACGAGCACGATGAGTACACTCACCCTCATCTACTACTTATCTGCGGCAACCACAATACCGAGAAACGAGTTACACGAATGACGACAGATCTTTATTCAGATTTTGATGTGTTTACGACGACCACAGAACGCTTATTGAGTGGCGAGAAGGATATTTGGCTGCGACCGTATGAGGTAGATTGGGATGATGAATTAGAGTACCACTCGTTGCCATTGTAATTTGAAGAATAGCACTTTGCTCATCTGCAAGATGTGCAAAGTCCCACCATTGCTTCAGGAATGGTAGTTTGTGGTTAATCATAGCGGAATTGCACCGCTAATATCGAGAATTTTTGCCAAAATAAGCAAAATGTGTTGACATTTGTTACCATAAGTGCCATAATGTCTCTCAATAAGCTAATACTCTTTTTATATATCTACTTCCGCCCATCTCTTGGAAGTAACAACTCGAAATTATTATTTGATTACTAAAAACAACTAACATAAGGAAAAATATAAATGTGGTTTATTTACGCATTTTTAAGTTCTGTTTTTGCGTCGTTTCGCAAAGTGAACGACAAACATTTGAGTTATAACGTTCATCATCTTCACCTTGCGTGGATGATGAGAGCCGCTGCACTACCCATTACAGGATTGCTCGCTATTGTAACTGGACATTTTTTGCCAGAACACTCGCTATCGCTCGCGTTCTGGATAAGTATCATCATTAGCACTTGTATCACAGCTCCGCTGGATACTGCGGTGTATCTGCAAAGTCTGAAACACGGACAGTTATCAAAAACTGCACCGCTACTATCACTGTATCCAGCGGTTATGCTCGTAACTGGTGCGTTGTTTCTCGGTCAAATACCGAGTGTGGCGGCAATCGTTGCGGTCTTGATTATCATTAGCGGTGTCTACACGCTCAACACCAGTCGTGGTAACGGCAATATACTCCGCAATATTTGGAGCGATCGCGGTACGCGATTTGGGTTACTCGGTGTCGGCACAATTTCGCTACACACGACAATCGGGAGTGTGGCAATTTTAGAAAGTTCGCCGTTATTCTACGCATTTTGGGCGGCACTGGCGTCTGCAATCGTACAGTTCACCTATGCACAGATTGTTGCGCCCGGAAAATATCGCCACCCACACATAAAACTTATCGCCAAGAACGGCACTATTCAAGGCATTGCCGGTATGCTTTACTTTAGCGCGGTTGCGACTGGTCCGATTGCCTATGTAACGGCTATTCGTTCTTTGTCTGCGACACTATCTGCTGTATTAGGTGCAAAGGTCTTTAACGAGGGTATGGGTAGGCGAAAGATTATTGCATTATGTTTGATTGTAATTGGAGCGGCGGTGTTGGGGCTACAAGCGTAATGACGAGGTATAATAAAAGTTATGGAAGAAATATTTAAACTACTCGGCCCATTCCCGGAACAAATACCAATTCTTCCCGAAACAATAGAGAAGGTGGACTGCGGAACATACATCAGAGAAAAGATTGCTTACGAAGCTGAAGCTGGGGATAGGGTGACTGCATATGTCTGCGTGCCAAAAAATCTGACTGCACCGGCACCAGCCATTTTTTGTCATCACCAACACAATCGCGAGTTTGATATCGGCAAAAGCGAAGTCGTCGGCCTTATGGGCAATCCTGACCAAGCCTATGCCAGTGAACTCGCTGAGCGAGGGTATATTACCTTTGCACCGGATGCTATTGCCTTTGAAGAACGAAACTGGGCAAGTCCTGGCAGCTCAGAATGGCACGAGCTAGCAGTTCGACTGATTCAAGGTAAAACACTGATGGCAAAGGTGTTGTTTGATGCCATGAGAGGCATTGACTATCTAATTAGCCGAGATGATGTCGATAGTGAGCGCATTGGCTTTCTCGGCCACTCATACGGCGGTCGCATGGCGCTGTGGTTACCGGCATTCGATAGCCGCATCAAGGCATCGGTATCTAACTGCTGTTGTCTGTCGTATAAGGATTCACTGCCACATGATATTGGTATTCAGATGGAGTTTTGTATTCCAGGCATTATGGAAAAGCATGAAATTAAAGACATCGTTAATCTCATTAAAGATTGTCCGCTGCTGATATCTGCCACCAATGATGATGTGTGGAGTCTTGGAGCACAAGAACTGTATGATTCGGTTAAACCCACACTTGGCGATAATGTTGCGTTAAAGATATGGGAAGGTAAGCACGTGTTCACCCCTGAAATGCGGCAGTATGCGTATGCGTTCCTTGATAAGAATTTGTCGGAGTAAGGAAAATGACCGAAAACCCCATGACCCAAGAATTCACAAAACCACCAATAGTAGTTGAAACAGCTCAACCTGAAGATGCTGAAGCAATCTCAGAGCTGTTACGCATAACCTGGATGGCTACCTACCCAAACGCTGAAGCCGGTATAACTGAAGAAGATATCCGTCTACGGACCGAAGGTGAACACGGCGAGCGTATACCAAAAAATATTCAGCGCTGGCGTGAAAGTATTGAAACAACTGACGGTTCACGAGCGGTATTCGTTGCCCGCGAAAACGGCAAAGTTGTTGGCGTCGGAGCGCCAGGGATTATTGATGGTAAGCGACGTATCGGTGCTCTATATGTACTACCCGATATGCAGGGCAAAGGCGTAGGTGGCAAGCTCATGGAAAAAGCCCTTGCATGGCATGGGGCGGATGAAGATATTTATCTTGCTGTTGCCAGCTACAACCAGAATGCTATCAACTTCTATAAGCGTTTCGGTTTTGTAGAAACAGACACTCCTATTGTCGATGAGGGTAACGTGTATGGTGATACTCGGATACCTGAGATTGAAATGGTACGGAGGGCTAAGGCATGAGGCTTTACCTCTCATCATACGGTTTCGGTAACCACCCCGAAGAGTTTACTGCACTTATTGGTGATAACAAGCGTGTTGCAGTGATTGCCAACGCACAAGATCACAAAGATATTGAAAGCCGAACCGAACGCCTACAGCGAGAGATTGCTGGGCTCAAAGAGCTTGGTCTTGAACCAGAAGAACTTGATCTACGACAGTACTTTGGCAAACCGAATGAGTTGGCGAAAGCAATCCAGAAGTTTGGGATTTTCTGGGTACGTGGCGGCAATGTATTCTTGCTACGTCGCGCGTACAAGCTGAGTGGTTTCGATGGGATTGTTGCCAAACAGATTCGCGATGAGGCGGTTGTCTATGCGGGTTATAGCGCTGGCGTTTGCGTTCTTGCACCATCACTACATGGTATTGAGCTCGTTGATCCAACCGACCAGTTAGGTGATGGCTACGATTCAGAAATCATATGGGAGGGTCTTGGCATTATAGACTATGCTATTGCACCGCACTATAAGTCAGATCACCCTGAATCGGCAGATATTGATAAGGCTGTTGCATATTTTCAGGAACACGACGTACCATTCAAGACACTTCGGGATGGCGAAGCTGTTGTCGTGAATGGTAGTAAAGAGAAAACCGTAGCCTAAACTTTAACCCTCCTTGACGTTAAGGTATACTCTCGAAAAAGATAGATCGCCAAGGAGATTTAGTTGGTAAAGTGATGGCTGCTGCCTCACCTCACGGTAGCCATCAGTATGAAGGC
>JBARSV010000030.1:0-8412 GCA_049644865.1 Saccharimonadales bacterium (SeqCode) | reverse complement strand
GGTGTGGACGTTAGGAGATTTGAGAGGATCTGCGAGTAGTACGAGAGGACCCACGTGGACGAACCTCTGGTGTATCGATTGTGGCCACCTGCTGCATTGTCGAGTAGCTATGTTCGGACCAGATAAGCGCTGAAAGCATATTAAGCGCGAAACTGACCTCAAGATAAGATCTCCCTACGAGGACCCTGATAGACGATCAGGTTGATAGGCGCAAGGTGGAAGCGTAGTAATACGTGGAGCTGAAGCGTACTAATAGTCCCATTGCCTTTTTATGATCCAAGATTACTGCATCGTAATTTTGACCTGCTGTCCGGCGAAGCCGGCCACCTGTCAAAATTACTTGAGACGAATTACTTCGTTGGAAATTGCGATGCTCGCGAGTAGTACCTTTGTACGACTCGCTGTGCTTCTCATTTCCGCCTCGTACTTCATTCTCATGCAGACAATCTTGGTTTCGAGTGATTTTTGCCTCATAACCAAACTTCACGAGACAGGTTTTGACTAGTATTCGGTGAGTATCAGTAGTATACTTACCTCAGTTAATTCATTTTGTACTTTGAGAGAAAAATCGACATCGTATGGACATCGTTGTACGTCTTCGACGTAGAATATGGAATACAGATTATGGATTATGGAATGGAAATTAACAGCCCTCAGGGCTGATTCTATAATCTATAATCTAACCCCTATATTCTGCGCGGCGAAGCCGCGATCGGTGTCCATGGCGCTGGGGAAACACCTGTTCTCATTCCGAACACAGCAGTTAAGCCCAGCAGCGGCGATTATACTGCTATGCGGGAAACTAGCACGATGCCGAATTATATAAAGACAGCCCTGAAAGGGGCTGTTTTTATATAATTCCACTCCGTTGTATCTCCGCATAGCAGTATAAGCGCCGCGAAGCGGCAGATAAAACAAGAAGATGAGGGAAAAGAAAGCTCGCTTTCTTTTCCGAGACGCCGCAGTTTTACATCCCTGTGAAACAGGGATATTATACGAGGATGTCCGTTTTAGTTTGCTCAAACTTACCGAATGAGGATGTTTCGCCAGACAGCTTTAGCCGTCTGATACTGCTAGGTCACAGGCTACACTATTTTTCCGAGAAGTCTTGCTCGTACATGCTATTGGCTCAAAGTAGGAATCATGTAAAATAGATAATCATCAATGCATATACAATGGAAATAAATAAATGCCACATATCCCAGATGACGCACGAATAGTACCGTCGTCGACGCGCGGCATAGAACACCGCGAGGGTGTGATCAAGAGTGCTCGTATTATCCCAGAAGGTAGCATCCCACAATTAGGTAAACTAGACGACAGTGTGACGACATTACAGCGAGCAATCGGTTCCGCTACCGATCGGATTGATGCAGCGAGAATTGTACGGCGAGACGTAAACGCGCAATTAGAGCGGGAAACGGGTCAAGAGATATCACATCGGCCAGCCAGGTTTGTGACTAGCAGAGGGTCTGTTTATACTTTAGGACCAGACGGTAGGTATCAGAGGTTTAAGACTGCAACAGGAGAGAGCTTTAACCTCATGGATATAACGGTTTTCCTCAACGGCGGAGTAAATAACTACGATAATATGCGGCTACAGCGTGCCATGCTTGTGCCTGAAGCAATTCGTATAATTCATGTCGATGAGCAAGGCGTTGAAACGGCACTACATACTCTACGTGATCTTACTAGTCGACAACCAGGTAGTATCTTCGTGGTTTGTCCTCCCGAGAACGGACAAATGCTGCCGAGTGAGAAACGTCTACCGGCTAGTCTATATCCACAGCTAGGTGACACGCCTTTCGAAATTGGCATGACCGATAGCGGGATAGTTGAAGCTCACATCGGAAACGACATTGTTGAAATTGGATAAAAGTTACAATAGGCCCTTGGTTATTGATATCTAATAGTTTAAAGTCAATATTTATGTTGTAATAATAACCTTGAAACTTCCTATATCATCCTGCCATCATAAGACCATGAAAGTTACCAATCTCCTCATCTGGTCGCAAGAAAACAAGGTCAGTGAAAAATTTTATAAGAAGCTCGGGTTTGCCGTCACGGCATCAACTGATGGCTATAGCGAAGTGAAGCTGGGTGATTTTGAGATGGTGATCGTCAACATGCGCGATGAGGAGGAATTTAACAGCGATAGTTTGTCTGGCGATAAGGGGCGGGGTATGTATATCTACATTCGTGTCGATGACGTCGATACCGAATACGACCGGCAGGTCGGGCTTGGATTGCAACCACACACCCAGCCGCGTGATTGGGACTGGGGCAACCGTGAGTTTATTACCAAAGACCCCGACGGCTATAAGCTGTGCTTTTGGCGGCAGTTGAATGATTCGACAGATCATCAGTAGCGTATAATAGTTGGTAATGTTTGGTATTAAACCATCTCGATTGACTGAAGCGGCTGGTTGGTACGGTATGATGGCGCTTATCGTTGCGTATGGTCTCGTCAGTTTCTCTATAATTCCGGGCAATGGGTGGATATACTTACTTCTCAATGTGACAGGAGGTGTGGGGTTACTGGTCGTTTCTGCAGCCGATAGGGTTGAACAGTCAGCCTTACTCAATATCTTTTGGATTGGGATCGGTCTGTTTGCGTTGGCACAACTGATCTTCTAGCCTCAGAGTATTTAAGGGATATAAAAAACGACCCATCTCGCAGATGGGGTCGTTTCTTTTTGTGGTTGGAGCGTGGTGGTACTCCAAGGTGCCAATAGCAAGTATATAGCACCGTATGCATAAACGCAATAGTTGTTTTGTCATAAAAAAGGTTATCGTAAGTATTGACATAATCAACTTATCGTGCTAATGTAATATACATACACATATCGTGTGTGAGATAATAACGTAATGGGACAGGGGTAGACGACGGCCTTCGGGCGGTCGTTTCTTATGTTCCGGGAGAATCCTCGACCATGTCAGGAACCAAAGCTGGCGGCCTCAAGGCTGCACAAACTAACAAAAATCGTCACGGTAAAGACTTTTACGCCCGCATCGGCGCAAAAGGTGGCAAGCTCGGTACAACCGGCGGTTTCGCTGCTAACCGTGAGCTGGCTCGGATCGCTGGCCGTAAGGGTGGTATGATCTCACGCCGCGGTAAAGCCAAAAAAGGCACCGCAATGGACATCGTTTTGCCTCGCGCCTAAGTCTATACAGTGCGTGCATAAAAAATCCGCCATCTTGGCGGGTTTTTTATGTGGTTGCTACTTGATCACTGAGAACTTTTTGAAAACTGTAAATTGTAAACTGAAAATTACTTCTGAGCGTATCTCCTGAGTCCGCACTGACGGGCGTCATTGGCATGCCACGTCAGGTCGCATAAGAGACAACGATAGGCGAGTGAGGCGCGTGACTGCGTACCGGCGCCTATGCAGCGCGGGCAGCGCGAACGATCGTGTAGCCAGCGGCGATATGTGTCGAGTGCGGTCGACACCGTATCATCACTGATGATTATGGCGTAATTGTGGGCGATAGAGCGAGCGGTTTCCCAGGCCTCACGTTCGCAGCGGAGTAACTCGATATCTTGATGGTAATCATGATGGCCTCTGATAGCATGACCGAGTTCGTGCAGGAGCGTGATTTTGTCGGCTTCAGATCTCAGAGGCCGACAATACACGGTGTTGTCGCGGGGCGACCAGTGGGCGACATGAGCGTTTTGAAATCTGAACTGGGGGTAATCGCGTCGTATGCGCTCACGCATTGAGCTGGTCGACGGCATAGTAATAGCATCCATAGATAACAGCTTCTTCGGGGTGTATTGCTTGGCGAATCTCCGGTAGTGGCAGATGGTCGTTGAGGTAGTGGCGCAGGTGGGTACGCAGGGCGTGGTCGTATCGGTCGAGATACGTACCGATACTGCCGCCGATAATAATAATTTCGGGGTTGAACAGCGGTATGAGCGCACCGAGACCGCGGCTTATCTTGTCGGCTACTTGGTTCCAGACGTGTCGATCGTGAATATCGCGGGCAAAACGTCCATAGGTGGATTTGATGGCGCGGCCAGAGGCAAATGATTCCCACTCGCGGATGCGCCCGTCGTATTCGAGCATCATATGTCCGGCCTCACTATTGTTGAAACCAGGGTGAAGTTTGCCATCGACGATGATGCCAGTGCCGATGCCGGTGCTGATGGTAACGTACAAACAGACGTCAGGAGTATGGGCGAGGGCACGGGTTTCGGCCAGCCCAGCGAGATTAGCATCATTTTCCAGAAAAACAGGGCAGTCAAACATTTTCTTAAGCCGTGTACCGACAGGCACATCGTGCCAGCCAAGGTTTGGACACCAGCTAGCCGTGAGGCCCTTCGTCATGCCAGGAACTGCAACGCTAATCGCATCAAGTTCGTGATCGCCCACAAGGGTGGTAATAGTCGAACCAACTAGTTCGAGGTATTCCTGGGGGTCTTTGGGGGTAGGAAATTTTTCACTACGCACGAGCTTGCCGCGGCGGTTAAACGTCGCCACAAGTGTCTTGGTCCCCCCAGTATCAACAGTCAATAGCATACTACCAATTGTAGCATCGGACCGGCTGGTTGTAACAGAGCAAAAAAGGTGGTATACTACGTGCAAAGTAACGGGTGGCGATGAGGAGTACAATATGAAATCACAGCGTGGCAATATCGTCATCTACCTCTTGGTGGGGCTGGTATTGTTTGGGCTGTTGCTCACAAGCCTTTGGTGGGTCAAATCTCGTACTTCTCAATCTACTACCTCAAGCCCATCCCAAACGACACAGAAAGAAACAACGCCAACAGTTGAAACGTCCATTGATCAAGACGATCGTACCGCTGTGGCGAATGATACGCCATCGACTTCGCCGAACAATATGACAACTCCTGCACCTGCTCCGACATCTGAGCTTCCTGGGCAAACCTCGAGCACCTCGACAACGACGCCATCGGCACTACCATCTCGGCCAGAATCACAAACTCCTCGCACGACGACATCTGCCCCTGTCGCCGCCAGCGGTCCAGTTGAAGATAGCGTAATGACCGCTGTCGCCCTCGGTGGCATAGCCTATGTCATGACAGGGTATATCCGTTCTCGCAGACAACAACGCGCATAGCATAACCGTTGTATCACTATACTAATCCGCTATCACTTGTTTTACATAATCTGTTAACAGTGGTACAATAGAGGTAATCTTTTTGGGCGTGGCGTCATATGATGGCGATCATGATCCATAAGGAAATATACTATAGAAAAGGAGTCATACCTACTTATGACAAAATCAGTTACCATGGACGACTTGCTTGCGAGCGTGACCGTCCAGCAATTAGCTGTCGGCGAAACCGTCGAGGGCACAATTATCAGCGTGCAAAAGCACGAAGTAATGGTCGATCTTGGGCCACTGGGTGTCGGCGTGGTTCCGCGACGCGAGATAGGTTTCGGCAAAGAATTAACTGTCGGTGATAGCGTTACCGCCAGTGTCGTCGAAACAGAGATGGACAATGGCTGTAGTCTTCTCAGCCTACGCAAAGCTGCCAAAGATCGCGGTTGGGACGAAATCCAGCGTATTATCGACGATGGCGAGACTATCGAAGTATCACCATACGACGCGAATCGCGGTGGACTACTGATCGAGCTTGAGGGCGTTCGCGGCTTCTTGCCAGTATCGCAACTGAGCGCCGAGCATTATCCACGAGTTGGTGGGGCCGACAAAGACGAGATCTTACAGCGCCTCAACAGCCTCATCGGCAAACCACTTAGTGTTCGTGTGCTCGATGTCGACCGCAAGGCAAACAAGCTGATCTTCAGTGAAAAAGAAGCGATCAAAGAAGGCTTAGCCGAGCGCTTCGAGAAACTTAAAGTTGGCGACACCGTGACTGGTGTAGTCACAGGCGTGGTTGACTTTGGTGCCTTCGTCAACGTCAGTGGCATCGAAGGTCTGGTGCATATCTCAGAGATTAGCTGGGAGCGTGTCAACAGCCCCAGTGACTATGTCAAAGTCGGTGATAGCATCGAAGCCAAGATTATCGCTATTGACAAAGACCGCCTTAGCCTCAGTATGAAGCAATTACAAGAAGACCCATGGCTCAAAGAAGTCGAGGCCTTCAAAAGCGGTGAAGAAGTCGAAGGTACGGTGACGCGTATCACGCCGTTTGGTGCATTTGTGCAGATCAGTCCAGCCGTTGAAGCCCTTGTACACGTGTCGGAATTAGGTGAAGGTGAGGGGGCTGACCCCGAAAAAGTCTTTACTCTCAATGCTCGTAAGACATTTACTGTTCTCGAGATCGACAAAGACAACCGCAAGATTAGCCTGACACTGAAAAAGAAGTCAGCGAAAGCAAAAAAGAAAGAGTCATAGCGATTGAGAGTGGATGAGCTATCATCCACTCGACTGTTTCTACGGCGTAATGACAACAAGGAGATACCCGAGTATGGCAGAAAAAATCATCCAAGTTCCGAGCCAGATTACCGTTGGCGAACTTGCGGAACTCTTGGGTTTGCCCGCCACAACCCTGATCGGAGAGTTATTCAAAAACGGTATCATGGCCACACTTAACCAACGCATTGATGTCGAGACTGCCCAGATCATTGTCGGCGAGCTGGGTATCGATGCCGAGTTACAGCAAAAAGCGGCCGATGAGCCAGTCAAAGCTGCCAAACGACAGTTGAGCGATCGAGCTCAAGAGCGGGCGCCCATCGTAGCAGTCATGGGACATGTCGATCATGGTAAGACGAGTCTGCTTGATGCTTTACTGGACACAAAAGTCGTTGAGGGCGAAGCGGGGGGTATTACGCAGCATATCAGTGCCTATCAAACCGTTCGCAACAACCGACCGATTACCTTGCTCGATACGCCAGGCCACGAAGCCTTTGCCGCTCTCCGTCAGCACGGTGCCGCACTGACAGACGTCGTTATTATCGTTGTGGCGGCCGATGACGGGGTAAAGCCACAAACTGTTGAGGCGATTAAGTTTGCCCAGAGTGCCAACGCGAAGATTGTCGTTGCTATTAACAAGATTGATAAACCTGCCGCAAACGTCGATATGGTCAAGGGCCAACTGGCAACCGAGCACCACCTCAATCCCGAGGAATGGGGTGGCGATGTTATCATGGTGCCAGTCAGCGCCAAAACTGGCGAGGGTCTCGACAAACTGCTCGACATGGTACTGCTGGTCGCTGATCTTGAAGAGCTTAAAGCCGAAACCGATGTGCCGGCCGAAGGCCTGGTTATTGAAGCGCACATGGAAATTGGTCGGGGTCCAGAAGTAAGTTTACTCGTCGAACACGGAGTGTTAAAAACCGGCATGCACATGGTGGCAGGTCTTGCGCATGGTCGCGTACGCACCCTGCTTGATTATGCTGACCGTCCGATCAAACAAGCCGGCCCATCAACGCCAGCCACCGTAACAGGATTTAAAGAGTTGCCAAGTTTTGGTGATCGGTTCGAAGTTGTTAAAAATGAGAAGGAAGCTCGTCAGTTAGTCGCCACACATCGCAGTGAACTTGAGCACAACGCCGTCAGTACAAACGTGACTGGTTCGGACATATTGAATCTCATGAAGCGCCAAGACGAAACGCAACAGCTCGATGTCATCGTCCGGGCCGATGTGCAGGGTTCACTGACATCTCTCGTTGATAGTCTTAAACTACTCGATAATGGTGAAATTTCAGTCCGAGTTATCCGTTCGGGAGTTGGTAATATCTCAGAAAATGATGTCCGTTTGGCTGAAAGCTCACATGCCATCATCTACGGTTTCAATGTTCAGTTGCCGCCGGCTGTTAAACGTACCGCTATGCGCGACCACGTTAGCATCCGTAACTTTCGTGTGATTTATGAATTACTCGACGATGTCCGCGACGTTATGACTGAGATGTTGAGCCCGGAAATTGTCGAAACAGAACTCGGTGAGCTTAAGGTACTCGGTGTATTTCGTACCACAAAAGATAGCGTGATTGCTGGTGGTGAAGTCTTGCGCGGTAAAGTAGCGCCATCACTGTTAGCACGGGTGGTTCGTAGTAAAGAACGCATCGCTGAGGCTGAGGTGAAGCATGTTCAACGCCAACAAGTCGAGGCCAAAGAAGTCTTCGAAGGTGAGCAGTGTGGTCTTGAACTCACGACTCACGGTAAATTGGTTCTCGAAGTTGGTGATCGGCTTGAATTCTTTAGTCGTGAGCTGAAAAAACGCTCACTCTAAGCAATAAGCGAATAACTGCCGCAATGCTATTGATTACGGTCAGATTTCGGAGTAGTATGATCATGAGTACTATCAAAAACAAATACATTCAAAAATCGATGAGAAGATGACAGCATGGCCCAATTACGTTAAATAATCAATACCTTGGAATCACAAATGCTAGCAGATTGCTCTAGTTTCTCGACTGGCGTTAGCCAGTCGATTCCTTGGTGTGGGCGCTCGTAGTTGTAGTAGTGTAGGTATTCAGGAAT
>JBARSV010000029.1:0-15715 GCA_049644865.1 Saccharimonadales bacterium (SeqCode) | reverse complement strand
ACAATGTTTGATGACGGCATAGTTTCTCCTTGTTTGTTTTAGAAGGTAACCAAGGAAAATTATGTCGTCTTTTTTATCCCAAAACAAACAACCGGCTAGCGCCGGTTGGAAGTGTGGGGTGGTTCAGTAGTTGGTCACCAGCTATTTGTGTTGAAATACCACTGATTCGAGTAAGTCCAGCACAAGGACGGCGGTCCACGAAAAATTGTGGGCTCCGAGAGGCTCACCGGTTACCGGGTCGAAATACTCAGCAAAGCCGCTGCGGCGGACCATGTCTAGAGCCATTTCGCTCAACGTACTTTACTAGTCGCTCGCTTCCTAAGTAGCAATCCAGTACCTTCTTGTACATATTCTCATGCCTCGTATTGTATCTGAACTCGCTCTCGACGTAACTAACACGGTAGCGCCGTTTGTGGCCCAGTCTACCGAGCCGTCATAGCTCCTGCAGCTGTCCCTATTTACTCCTAAGTTACGGGTTATTCCGTTTTAGTGTAATGAACTCAAATAGCTGACAACTTTACAGATGACAACAGTTACAGTATAGTGTAACGTTGAAAAAGAGGCTGGAGCCTAGAGGCTGGAGCCTAAGATAATTACATTAAGATCAGATGCGATTTTCTAGACTCTCGTCTCTAGTATCAAGCATCTGTTTCCTGAAAGGAAACCAACCGTGCCTATCATCAAATCAGCTATCAAACGTGCCAAGCAAGCGCTTGTCCACAAAGAGCGCAACCAAGCAACCAAACGCGACATCAAGTCTGCCGTTAAGGCATTTGAGGCCAAGCCGTCAGCTACGACATTGAGCGCGGCACACGGCGCAATCGACACCGCCGTCAAGAAGAATATACTCGAGAAACGAACGGCAGCTCGCCGCAAAGCTAGCTTGAGCAAACGCGCCCAAGAAGCAGGTGTGAAGTTAGCAAGCGCCAAGCCGGCAGCAAAATCGGCTGCAAAACCAGCTGCAAAACCAAAAGCTGCAGTGAAGAAACCAACCGCGAAAAAAGCCACCGCCACAAAATAGGTCATTGAACACCATAGGTCGTAGGTCATTCATATGTCATTTTTCATAGGTCATTGGAGGAATAATGCCCTCAACTGATCAGTCACAGATTCTGCAGGATCGCATGCTTGATTTTGCAGTCATGGTTATACAAACATCGTCTGCGGCAAAGATTCCTCTATCTGTCAAAGACCAAGTTACCCGGTCCGCCACAAGTATTGGAGCCAACTACTCAGAGGCTCGAAACGCAATCTCTAAAACCGACTTTAGGAGCAAGATCTATATCGCAAAGAAAGAGGCCTCAGAAACTGCCTATTGGCTGAAACTTATTGCCCGTCTTGATCCAAACTGTGACACTACCACCCTAGACGATGAATGTCGCCAGCTACTCATGATTCTCCAAAAAACAGTCAATACCATCAATGCCAAATGACCTATGACATATGGCCTATTATTGACATATGTTCTATGACTTATGACCTACGCCCGGCTTCATCATCGCCCCAATCGTCGTCTCGACGAGAGACCACGGCTCCGCGCCAGTCGTCTTGATCAGTTCATCAGCCCGGGCGACGTGCTCAATCATGTTCTGAAGCTCACGCCTTGTCAGGTTGCGAGCAAGCGGCAAGGTTTTTTGGGCGACATATGGGTGGATGCCAGCCTCGCTGGCGATTGCCTGCGACGATTTGCCCTCGGCAGTTTTGCAGACCGCAAGCGCATAGAGTTGACTAACCAACAGGCCAATAAATTTGTACGGGTCTTCGCTCCGACGAACCACTGCAAGTTTGGCCATCGCCTGGTCGCGGCGTCCGCCTATGACCGCATCGAGCAGCTCAAACGCTGTCGCCTGAGGGTTTGGGTCGACCAATTCTTCGATCAACTGGCGCGAAATTGGTTTCCCCGCGAGCGCCAGCTTCTCGACATCATGGTGCAGCCGCCACTGATCGGTGCCAACATAACTCACCAAAAAATTTGCTTCATCATGGTGCAGCTCAATACCATAGGTGCGAGCATGCGTCCGCAACCAACTCGCCACCTCACGGTCATCAAGCATGCGAAATTCTCGCACCTCAGTGTTTTTTTGTAGCCATTTGTAGGTGCGCGTTCGCTTGTCGGGTTTCGCCTCGACCAGTACGAGATCGAGCTCACCAGCCCCCTCGAGAAAATCGCCCAGTTCATCCCAGACTGGTTTGTTCGCACTGGCACCATGGATAATCGTCAGTTTACTCGTCGCAAACAGCGATGCACCCTGCAGTAGTTGCGGCAACTCGACGAGACTGAGACTATCACCCTGCACCACCGCCACACTATGCTCGCCATGCGCCTCCACAAATTCATCACGCATCCGCCACAGGGTCTGCGTGAGGGCGTAGTCATTGTCGCCAAAAAACAAATGAATCATAAGACTAATTATAGGTCAGATGCCGCAAGTCATCTATAGACCATAGCCCCTCGACGAATGCTGGATGTTTACTCACCCTGGTAGTATTCAGAGCGATCTCGGGCATTCTCGAGCAGATCAATAGCCTTTTTAGTTGAGTCGGCTTGGCCACGCATGGTTTTCAGGTCTGTGCCTGACGGTTTCACCCCGTCGCGGGCTGCAATGATGGGCGTCAGTAACGGCACGTACGATTCGGGCTTGACGTATTCTATCTGATCGGTGTATCCCGCGACAATGCGGCCTATAATCATCTCGACCATTTCAGGCTTGTTATAGCGCAGCTCGTCGACAGCTTCGCACAGTCCAACAAATTCTCCATCAAAAGGAGTTATCCTCCCCGCAGCAATGCGTGGCAAAACTTGCTTGACATACTGATGCAGCGGTTGGTGCGCCTTCTCCGCTAGTAGCCGTGCCTCATCATCGAGCGGTATGCCCGACGCCTGCATAATGCGAGCCATCCGCGCACAGCGGATCGGCCAGTCGGGCGATGGATAATACTCAGCCCTCTCCCATTGTACGCGCAGCGCCTCTAAAATTTCGCCTTGCGACACCGTATAGCGCTCGACAATACGCCCTGGCTCAACCTCGACCAATTGCGGTGAGAGATGGCGAGGCGACGAAAAATATTCGTCCGTGTGCAGGATCAGGACCACCCCACCTGACAAGTGCGGATTGACGCCCAGACATGCAGGGAATGTGGTGGTATGCACTCTCATATCACCATCAGCAAAGACGACACACTGTGTACCCGGTGTCTGCAACCGCGGCAACACCTGCTCTGTTGCCGCCCGTGCAGCTGCCAGCTCCTCTGGATCACGCACCGTAGACGCTGCTAGGCCAAACGCCTGCTCTATCATCTGTTCTAGCGGCACATCACCGGTCGCAAATAGCTCGTTGAGCCGCTCCGCCTCCGCCCCATATAGCTTCGCCAGCGTCAACTCGGCCTGTTTTACTGCCGCTCCCATTCTGTCGGCAATCGTCGTACCTGCCCGAACCTCAGCTGTTTGCGCACCATGCTCAAAGCGTACCTCG
Source organism: Saccharimonadales bacterium (SeqCode) (assembly GCA_049644865.1). GTDB lineage: Bacteria > Patescibacteriota > Saccharimonadia > Saccharimonadales > Saccharimonadaceae > JAPUDQ01. The sequence goes on along the minus strand of JBARSV010000029.1, from coordinate 12,242 downwards.
TCGAGACGACGTTGTGCGTCTGCTAACAAACCTGCAAATGCCTCACCCCCACCATCGCCAACTTGATCTGCCATAGGCACCTCCGATTACTTGCCACCAGTATAGACCTCGTTATAACAAGCTCCAAGCATGAGCACCTTGACTTATCACCGTTACCCGAATTGTTTACTTTTTATAACGATCGTTACAAAAAGTAAACATATGTGCAACGGCTTTTGCGGCGACTATTTTGTGCGGGCCAATGTGTGCAAGTCAATGCGTACACTTAAACCCCCTACCCGATCGCGCCGTGTGAAATTTGTATACTATTTGATGCGATCGATTCAAATAGTATACTTTTTGCATAGTATTTCTGGAACGATATTCCTATCCTATGAGGGGCCACCTAAATCAGGTATTCGTTGGCAGTGGGGGCAGATGTGAGTGCCACGGCCGGCGACGCGGAGTTTGATGATAGCGCGGCCACAGCGTGGACAGGCCTGGCCCTCGCGGCGAAAGACATTGGCAAATGTGAGATAACTTCCCTTTTTACCTTCAGCATCGACGTAGTTTTTGTCAGTGCTGCCGCCCTTTTTTATCGATAAAAGCATGACTGCTTTTATCTCAGAAGTTAGATTTTGGATTTTGGATTTTGGAAGATTACGGACGAGGGTTGCCGGATGGAGGCGGGCGCCCCAGAGTGACTCATCGGCGTAGATATTGCCGATGCCAGCGACGACCGATTGGTCGAGCAGCGCGGCTTTGATGCTGGTATTTTTGCGTCGCTGGAGACGCTCATACAAAATCTCTGGCGTAAAATCATCTTCAAGTGGCTCAGGCCCGAGACGTTTCATGAAGTCAATGTTTGGTAATTCTATGCTCGGCATCAGCCTCATCCAGCCAAACTTGCGCTGGTCATTGAAAAATAGGTGAGTTTCGTCTTGGAAGGTCAAAATAACTCTGGTGGACTTGTCTGGGAGCTCACCGACGAGACTGTAATTGGGGTGTCCGCCGCCAAAGCGCAGCTTTGCTGCGCGAGATGGCAGAGGGTAGATGGCAGATGGCAGATGAAGCGCAGTGACAGTATTTTTTTCCCTCTTCTTTCTTCCCTCCTCCCTCTGCTCGTGTTCTACGAACACGAGCTGCCCTGTCATCTTCATATGCGTGACGAGTGTGTAGCCACTGCTCAGCTCAATGAGCAGGACTTTGGCCCGGCGATGCACGGCCGTGACTGATGCGCCGACAAGAAATTGGTCGACTTCACTCGACGGATTTGGAAAACTTTTGGGCGTATCGAACGACACATGAGCAATCGTCTTACCGACAATCAACCGCGACAAGCCACGACGGACCGTCTCAACCTCTGGTAACTCTGGCATAGCTGTCGTCTCCGTTCCTATCCTTTAATAACAATGCCTGAATGCCCCTCGTATTGCCACCAAAACGACACCTCAGGCATTTATCTTATGAGCTGGTAGTCAACCTCTGTCAAACTAGGTACATACGTTATTATAAACCACTTACTGCAAACAATATTTATACTTTTCTTACCAATTGGTATAAATAGTAGATAAGGTTTTATGGGTACAGAATGGTAGTCGCATCTAGGGGTATCTGTGGGCGTTATTTATCTATTGAAAAATTTGTGAGTGGATATTTTTTAGCAAAACGTCGCCGCAACACTACATCATTATCGAGCCTTATCACTTCCATGTAGGAGACAAATTCGTCGACGTTGTACTCGGCAGCGATAGACGCGATCGTGTCTCGGCAGTCAAACGGCGTGATCCAAGTACTCTTCTGCAATAAGAAACAGCCGGCCGAACGAAGTGTAGCCGCCAAGCCGTGGCGAGCGGCCGATTTTTTCTTTGGGATATCGTATATTATCACGCGCCATATTCCATCCCACATGGCCGGCTGCACAATGATCCGTTCTCGATATGTTATCTTAGTGAGACGACACTTTGATTTGGCAGTCAGTTGAAGACCATGCTCATAATCTCCCGCCAGATAGCCTCGTGATTTCATATAGTAAATGATGCGCATCGCTTGACGATCACGTTCGCGACGATCGAGATGGCTGTAGAGTGATGCAAGCGGTTTATCGACAGCTATGAGTATATTTGGGGCAATCAACGCCGCTGAAAATGCGCTGGCTGTGGCGCTATATTTTATGATCTCATCGATCACCTTGCCCGTCGTCAACTTTTGTTCGTCTGTCATTGTCTACATTTTATACCAATTGGTAAGAAATGTAGACGATAGATAGTGTATGGTGGATGAATTCGTAGCAGGAGGCACAAAATTAGCTAGACGATGAGTTATGAGTTCGACATGTGGATGGATCGGGTTACCTATTGCGCCAGCATCTCTTTCTCCAATAGCTGAGGTATCTTACAATCGTCAAGTTGATGATTTAGTGAGAGATCATACAACATTCAGACCTAAGGACCGCAAGTATCGAGTGGCTGGAGCACCTCGTTACGAAATGATTTTCCCTGGTGCAACCGGCTACTAGGCGGAGACCGACCTGTATCATAGGATATGGTAATGTCGGTGATATTGGCCGGAGTTGTGTTGGCATCAGGGAATGCTGCTCGTTGGCTATCGTCGATGTTAGTGCTCACCCACACATATCGCGTTGTGCCGCCAGTCCAGTCAGACGGGTTACAGCTACTGCCTGAGCCTCCGGGCAAGGAGCTGGCAAGTGTGAGCGACCCGAAAACTCCGTTTGTACCTGCTGAGCGATAGTATATATTGCTAGCCGCATTTGGCAACGTACCGTTATATGAGATACTCTTGAGACCAACCAGAGCGCCCAGATCGGTCAAGTCACTATAGCTGCCACCCCTCGGCTGGTTGGTCAGCCCAATAAATTCAGCGTCTGTCAGGCACTGTTGCCCACCTGTTAGATATACATTGCCTTTGTAGTACGCATAGGCAGCGCTGATGCGGTAGTTACAGGTGCCTGCTTGTGTTACCGGCAGAATAGTCTCTTCACCCAGATACCCATTTGACAAAATTGGCATGGACGTAAGTATAATAGTATCGAAATATTCCTCAAGAAAGACGCAGTACATAAAACCATTAGCGGCAATACAATCGCTCGGTGCGGCATACCCCCAATATAGTGTTGGGGCAGCACCGCTAAACGCCCAACTACCAATCGAGCCGTCGGTGTTTATTGCGGCAAACTGATCATCAATATACAGATAATCATTGTATGCAACAGCGCTATTTGCTCCCGTATACGGTAAGCTTGTTGCGGTAGTCCAGCTAGCACCGAGCGTGCCATTGGCGTTAATCTGCACATAGTAGGCCGCTGTACTGGAACCGCCGCCGATATACATATACCCCTTGTAGGCCGCCGCACCAAAATCCTTATACGCTACGGGCAGTGCCGTTGCCGCCGTCCAGCTACCCAACGTACCGTTGCTATTGATAGGCGCATACTGAACACTTGTGGTTGAACCGCCTCCAGTTATCTCACCACCTAGCACATACATATACCCGTTATAGGCAAGGCCGCGAAATTTGCTTCTGCTGGTTGTAAACGATGTCGTCGAGGCCCACGACGCAACATCACCGGTACTGCCAATTGACCCATACTGTACGGTAGCAAGGTATCCGCCACCGCCACTATTTCCTCCTAATACGTACAGATAGCCGTTGTACGCAACAGTCTGGTGAAATTCACGCGAGCTGATTGCACCAGTGATGGGTGTTGTCTGGCTCCTGGCAGTACCTCGACCGCCATTGGCAACAGCTGCATAGTACACGGTAGAACTCACTGTGGTATTGGCTGTCTGCCCCCCTATTACAGTCAGGTCACGAAAAGATTTTGTATAGGCAGCACCTCCCCGCGCGACCGGTACAGACGGCGCGGTGCACCAGGCGCTGCCACACCCCGAATCAGATGCAATAGCACCAGAGGATGTCAAACGAGCGAAGTATACCGAAGAAATAAATGTACTGCTTGCTGTCTTGCCACTGCTTATATACATATATCCACGCTCGACCCACATCATGTGGCCGTACCGAGCCGTGGTGAAGGCTGTAGTGGATGTCCATGACCCTATGGTGCCATCACTATTAATAGTCGCATATTGGACATCATTGAGATTCGTCGGGCCGCTCGCAACGCCGCCCGCTACATAGAGCTTGTTGCCCTCTATGGCGGCAGTATGAAACATCCGCGCCGTCGATAATGCAGTGAGGGGGCAAAAGGTGTTAGCGCAACTCGGGTTGGTCAAAAATGACCCGGTGCCGTCGAGCTTAGCATAGAGGACGGTATTTTCATATGCGGTGCAAGCACCGCTCGCAGTCGTGCAGCCGCCGATGATATACAAATTATTATCATAGGTTAAGGTCGTAAACCCGTACCGGGCCGAGAGACCCGTAAAAGAGCCCTGGTTAGCCCATGTGCCTCCGCCATAGTAATACATATTACTTGCCAGCGTGGTTGAGGTAGGACGACCGGCAATGTAATAAAGGTCGCTATTGTAGATAAACGCACCCCCCATGCCCCGGGCTGCCGGCAGAGGGTTGATGCCCAGAGTGTCAAAATCAAGTTCATTTGTCGTAGTCGGCGTGGAGCAGACGTCTCCACTGACAGCACTGCACCCACCGAGATATGCGACAAGTCCTTGCCGTTCAACTGCACTCCCCCAGGCTCTGGAGCTAGCAGCTGATACTGAAGTATATGCTCCAGTTATGCCCGCAGGGTCGATTTTAACGTACTGGACATCATTCAGAGCCCCTGGAGATCCTCCGCCAATTATATAAATATAGCCATTGTAGCCAACGGAAGTATGACTAGCACGGGCAGTTGTAAAGGTGGTGGTGGTTGACCAGGTACCGACAGTACCATTGGCGTTGATGGGGGCATATTGGACATCGTTGAGCCTCGAAGCACCGCTACCACCAGCAATATACAGATAGCTATTATAAACAACAGACGTATGGCCAGTTCGGGCAGTTGTGAAAGCGGTGGTGGTCGACCAAGTACCAACAGTGCCATCGGAGTTGATGGGGGCATATTGGACATCGTTCAACGACAATGTGCCATTATATCCACCTACCACATACAGATAGCCGTTGTAAGCAACAGAGGCATGACCATCGCGGCCGTTTGTGAAAGCGGTGGTAGCTGACCAGGTACCGACAGTGCCGTTAGCATTGACAGGAGCATATTGGACAGTATTTAATTCGTTTGATCCGCCATTGAGGCCACCGATAACGTAGAGAAAACCGTTGTACGCAACTGTGCTATGATTAGTACGAACAGTGTTAAAGGCTGTGGTAGTTGACCAGGTACCGATGGTACCATCACTGTTGATGGGAGCATACTGGACATCGTTAAACTGCGTCGTACCATTATCCCCACCTAATACGTACAGGTAGCCGTTGTATACAACAGTGCTGTGATTATAGCGAGCAGTCGTGAAGGCCGTGGTGGTCGACCAAGTACCAACAGAGCCCCCTGTTAACCCGCCTCGGTTGATTTGGTCAGCCGGAAAATCAATGTTACCTTCGTTATTCCCCTTGCTAAAATCTGTCGTACTGGTAATAACAACACTCGGGTCGACAGAAACGGGATACTGCAACGAGCGCAAATCCCGGGCGGTCAATCGAAGAGTTGCCCCATTGTCCTCGAGCGCAAACTGCGCACGAGCCGTACTAGTGGAGCCACCGGTTTGTTTAATAACTGGAGCAGGCAACGCAAACACTAAAAAATCTTTCTTAGCAGCCTCACGAGCACTCTCAAGTTTTTTATGATCCATCTCGGCGCCTATGTTGCCAAACATCACCGGATCACCCGAAAATATGCCGACTGAACCATCTCCTAATATGCGCGCTGCCAGATATTTACCCAGCTTTAATGAATAACTGACGTCAAGTGTATCATCACCGCGTTGCGGTAAGATGATATCTTCCTTGAGCCCGTTATTCATAGGTGTGTAAACAATCTGGTGACCGCCAGCCGGATAGATTATCCGTCCATTATTCGTACGCCCTTCGCCTATCGCAAATTGTGGTACTAGAGAAAATGATAGTTGTGAGTTGTTGTCATAGTAGGTGAAACCCTTAGAGGGGTCAACGGGCATGTCAACAGAATACAGGCTCGCATCGTTCTTACCGTTCCCGCCGATCTGAGCTTGCATTAGTCTGCTCGCTACTGATATATCTGGCTTATTGTCTGATGAGGGTTGGCTCAGTGTCCGTATACCGTCACGATTAAACTGCCACATTTTTGCTTGCGGATCGTATGTGATCTTCTTTGCTAAAGCTGGAGATACAACGCTAAGTAATGCGTCCGACTTGCTGCTCAACAAATACTGTTTGCTTATGATTATTTCGGTAAGCGTTGGCAACAGTAATCCAGCGATAACTAGCCCTACCACAACACGCTGCCAAATGTGAGATGGCCAAGACCGCTTCACAGCGTTCCGGACACTTCTTCGTACGTCATGTATTACTCGCGCTAGTTTTGGAATTATCACACAGATTTACTCTTATAACTGGTTGTGGCTATAATTATACCAGGCTATCGACTCACTAGTAACTTGTTAAGTAGCTAAGCGATATATTACCGACTCTTGTGTCTCCACTCGTTGGCGCTTGGAGTCTAATACGTAGCGTAATGTAATCGCCAGCGGTATAAGTACCTGCGCTGAGCGTACAGTTACTAGTGGCAGTCCACGTACTGGTACTCCCTGGCGTCGCTGAGACAAAGTTGCACTGCGTAGTACCGGCGGAGTCAATTGCAGCAAGAGTAATCGTACCATTCGTTGTGTTCGACGTATACGACTTAACGCTAATTGAGCCGCTCCACGCTGAGAAATCAGAGGGTATGGGTATCTGAGCCACCACGTCATAGCTCTGATTGGTTACCTGGCTGGTAGTCCATTTGTAATAATTCATGCGATTTGTCATATCATACCCGCTTGTCATGGTGCCAGTGTTATTACTGCCAGATCCAGCATCAAGCACAGAGTTAGGATATTCTGGCGTTATAAGTAATGTCTTTGTCTTGCGAGCCGTTCCAGCCAGGCTTACTCCTGATGAGCTAAGGGTTATGGTGTTGCCAGAGCTCCCTATTACGACTTGTCCAGCACTAGTATCTGCGGTAAGCAAGATTGCACTACTAGCGTTCTGTACCTGTAGGGCTGTCGCACTCGTTGTTTTAAATAAGTTCGTCCCCGTCCACGTATTGTTAGCGCTGAGCTGGCCAAAGGCGGTAGAGTCGATGCCATCGAGGGTATCTGAGTTAAGATTTGTTACCTTCGTCGTACTAGTCACCGTGAGGGGAGCTGTACCTGTCGCAATGGTCGAGACAAGCTGGGTACCGGTAATGGTGCTGCTGCAGGCGAAAGCACCGGTGCTGTTAGTAACCGTACAGCCAGTACTCCCCGAGCCGCCGCCAAGCTCAATGTTACCGGTGCTGGTCGCACCGATCTGCACCAGACCGGTGCCATTACCATTAAGTGTCAGGTTGGTGTTGGTACCGCCCGATGCAATGGCTAGTGCGCCGCTGCCGGTAATGGCAGTACCAGATACAGTCAGGCCATTAACGGCAGTTGCACTGAGTGAGCCGCCAGTTAAAGTGGCGCCATTAACCGTCGACGTACAAGCCAGCGCACCAGTACTGTTGGTGAGGGTACAGCCCGTTGCACCCGAGCCGCCACCGAGTAAGATATCTCCCGTGCTGGTACTGCCGATCTGTACCTGTCCAGTTGTCCCCGCATCGACAGTAAAGTTAGTAGCAGCGGTGGTAGCCGCAACGGCAGCGGTCGCACCAGTCAAGCTAATGGTGCCGCTGGTCGTTAAGTTACCGGTCACGTTGGTGGTTTTTTGTAGTTCAACTGTACCAACAGGGTTAAGAACGATGTTGCCACTGGTGGTAGTCTGGAGAGTCAGGTTGCCGGCCGTACGGTTCAGCGCCGCTGTTATGTTGGTGCTGGCAAGATTGTCGAGTGCCGTGGTCGCAAAACCGCTGCTATTCACAACACAATCTGTCCATCCACCCTGGTAACAACGGAATTTGTTCATACTAGTGTTGTAGTACATGGCACCGTTGGTCGTCCCTGCTGGGTCGGTAGCTTGGTTGTACTGGTCAAGCATGAAGTAGATGACGGCCGCATCGGTCGTACTTGAGCCAACCTGAAGCTTCGGTGTACTGGTGTCAGCAGTCAGGACAGGAACGCTCGAGGCATTCTGGACGACCAAGGCACCGGCATTGGTCAGTTGGATCGTGTTCGTCCCCGTCCACGTATTGTTAGCGCTGAGCTGGCCAAAGGCGGTAGAGTCGATGCCATCGAGGGTATCACTATTGAACGCATAGGCACTGGTACTCAGTTGATGACGAGGAGCCATGGGGGATTCCCAGGAAGCACAGGAGGCGGTGGAACAGGTCGCGGTGGCAGGAGTGGCTTGGGTGATCTCAAAGTAGACACTATTACCGGAGAAGACACTAGCACTCAGAGCGGTACGCTGACCGAGCTTAGCCGTGAAGAGACCATTGGTGACTTGGATGCGATAGTCAGAGCCATTGTTTTCTCGTATTTCACTCCAGAGGAGGGTTCCCCCACTACTGGCATCATAGAGCTTGAACTGCATGTTGTAGAGACCATCAGTCACAGGAGTACCGGTGGTATCGAGGAGACGACCTTGGAAGTTCATGGTGGTGGGGGCGGCGGAGGCGGGGGGAGACAGGAGGAAGAAGGAAGAGAGAAGAAGGAAAGCCAACAAAGCGAATCGGGCTATGGACTCCAGCATAGCGCGCATTTTCTCCTTGAAGCACGGAACAAGCTGTACAAAAGGTACTGCGCGTGAGTACTGCAAAGGAAAAATGTGCGATATGCGGAGACGCAAGCGGCGCGGCCAGCTGCGCTGGACGGCAGGCTTGCGGTTCCTGAGACCGTTCAGATACGCAAAAGAGACCAGTATATAACTGATCACGGGTATCGCGAACAATATCGCCCTTTTACCGGGGATGTTTTTAGCCATGTTCCCTTTTTGTGTGTATGTTACTGCCTGTTTGTCTCACAAATAGGCTGATTTGGATTATACTGCTTACGCTATAAAAAAGCTAGTTTTTATGAGTAGTATTTACAACGTTTTACTACTGTTTTGACTTCAGAAGCGCGGTGATTTTGCTATCATCGCGAAGATTTTGCCAAAACGCTACCGTCTCAGCCCGAATCGCGATGCTGTCCTCTGGGCCATACACCTGATCACGCACCCGAAGTAATGTCGTCGTAGGTGTGGTCTCCTCCTCTGCTTTCGGCTCAGCCTGAACCGACTGTGCCGAGTACGGACTCCTCATCACAAGGTATTCGCCACTCGTATTTTGCAATTTACCAAAATACGCCTGTCCATTTGTGAGGTACACCACCTGATAGGCCGAGCGATTGATCGACTGACTCTGCATGCCCGTAAGGTACAGCCACGCCGCAGCAGCCACGATAAGTGTGACCACCCCTCCTATACCGACCCTACGCCAAGTCATGCGCGGCATCGTGATACGTAGTGACCGGCGACGCTTGCGGTTCTTAAACGCCGGCGTTTTCGCCTCATCAGCCACTTTGTCCTCTGTTGCCTTCACCTCGACTTTCATACTTCTAGTATACCTGATATTACTCGGTGTCTGCGATACTGACCGGTCCCACCTCGACAACGCGGTCAGCAGATGGACGATATAGAATAACTTTTTTATGATTCTTGTACACTAGCATCTTGTCGCCGTTTTGCGCCGATCGCAAAAACTCAGACTGAAGTTTCGTGACGTCAGTCACCGTCAGCAGCGCAGGAGTTTCATCATCCGGCAACAAATAGTGACGGCCGACACGCGTTACAATGCTCTCAACCGTCTCGTCGCGGTCAGTTCTACTGAGGTTCACCAACATAACGGCTACAATAGCCACAACGACAAGAATACCAGCCGATATTAGCAGATATAGCTTTTTCTTCATATTAGTTATCCGTCTCCACGTACAGCGACATAATATCCATCGATGCTCGAGCTGCAGTGGCGTTGTTGTTAATGAAGAAATGAGGCGAGAGCAATGTTGTATTGGCCGGCATATCGGCTGCAGCAGTAATCGTGCCTTCTGTAAAATCTGTCGTATTCAGCCGTGCTACCGAATAATACACCGTCGATGTATTGGGGATCGAAAATAGTCGCAGCTCATAAACGTCCGCAGCGGAGGTATTACATGGAAAGTTCGCGCCTAGCGCCGTCTTAGTCGCAGTGCCTGTGGCATCATTCCCCATGATCGAAAATGTCGTGTCAGCAGTGTCACACCCCATACCAAGTAGGTTGATATTTGACGATACCTCCGCATTTGTCAGTGCCGTTGTCAGACTTGACATGCCGACATACGACCGCGCACCTGTCTGATAAGCGCTGATCCCAAAACGCGCCACCAAGTAAAAGCCCCCTCTGTCGGTCGCATTACCCCGGAAGTTTTGTGCCGTAGTGAAGCGCAAATCGCCGACTGTCGAGGCTGCTGTGCTCGTGCCAATTTGTGCCCGACGCATCGAGGCAAACAAACTACCCGTCCCGACCGTTGCTGACTTGGTGGTCGTCGTCGAAGCTGTTGTACCAGATGTAAAGTGGTTGAGTGATAATGCAGTCCCAAATGTCGTGCTAGTCGTGATACTCGTCGAAGCAGCCACCGGTCGGTACATGGCGATGCTGTTTGTCGCAAAAAACGGCTGAAGTGAGTAATCAACACCGCTCGGAGACTTAACGCGTAACATCGTTCGCCCGGCATTCGTTTTGGCAAAAACGCGTAAATTACCTGCTGCGGGTGTGGCCGGATCATTCATGGCGCTCAGCTGGAGACCGCCCGAAGCGATATCGACACCGATATCGAACCCACTCGCTACCCGTAAACCAACCTCTGTGCCCGCACCAGGACTCGACGGCCCTTCAAGTTTGATGCCATAGCTTGTCACCCCACTAGCAGGACCGGTCGCGTTCGCGACGATACGCACACCGTCCCACGTACTACCGCTTGTGCCACCCGGCGTGTAGTCAACCCTTAGGCCGGCACCTTCGATCACGCCTGCCCCTCCAGCATAATTCACGTCAATACCATTGACGTTATTAGTGGCCACTGGATTCGCGCTCGTGTCGACACTGAAGATATCGGCGGTCGGTGCCGCACCCGTCACGATCTTGACGCTTTTGGCCGCTGTAGTCGTGATGGTCGCTGGACTGCTCGAAGCATCGTACGCCGTCTGCAATGTCGCGCCGCCAGCTGGGGTGATACAGTCGACCCAGCCGCCTTGGTAGCAGCGGAATTTACCCGACGTCGAGTTGTAATACATCGAACCGGCGACGTTCGACGGGTCAGCGCCCGAACTACTATCGAGCACCAGCACTGCCGCGGCCGCGTCAGCCTGTCCGATAACGACTTGTGAGCTCGTCGTATCGGCCTTGAACAAATTTGTTGCTCCGTTTACCACCGCAAGAGCACTCGTACTCGCGACATTGACGGTATTCGTACCAGTAAACGTGTTGTTGGCGCTGAGCTGTGCCAGTGCGGCACCGTCGATACCGTCCAGCGTCTCGGCATTGTAGGCATAGGCACTGGTACTCATCTGGTGACGCGGGCTCATCGCCGTCTCCCAGCTGGCACACGCCGCCGTGCCACAAGTCGCGGTGGCTGGAGTCGGCAAGGTAATCTCAAAGTACAACGCCCCGCTCGCGAAGAGGCTGGCGCTGAGCGGCGTCACGTCGCCGAGTTTGGTCGCGAACAAGCCATTGGTCACTTGCACGCGGCTGGTTGTCTCGCGTGTCTCGTTCCAGACCGAGCTACCACCGCTACTCACCGTAAACAACCGAAACTGCATATTGTACAGGCCATCGGCCACAGGCGACCCCGTCGTATCAGTTAATCGACCCTGAAAATTCATTGTTGTCGGTACGGTCGTCACGGCATTGACGATGGAGCCCGCCAACGCAAAACAGGTTAGCGCTGCGCTAACCATGGCTATGACAAACAATGCCCTAGCTCTTGTGAGTTGGGTTAAACCGCTCCCTTGCATATGTATTTTTCTACCTGATCGGACTCACCTCACAGGTCAGGTAACATTATAACGGTTATGACTACTGTTTACTAGCGAATCGCATTAGATCATAAAGAAGGTTACCCACCCTCTACCGGTTAGATCATAATTCGGTTACCCTGTTCTCTGCTATGAAGAGAACTATGTTTAAACAGATCATTTTAGATACTGTACCCGCCTACTGT
>JBARSV010000028.1:0-15428 GCA_049644865.1 Saccharimonadales bacterium (SeqCode) | reverse complement strand
AACCGGCTTCACCATCATCGAGGTAGTCTTGGTGCTGGCGATTGCAGCATTAATCTTCCTCATCGTATTTCTCGCCGTACCTGCATTGCAGCGTTCACAGCGCGACACGCAACGCCGTAGTGATGTTACTAGATTGAGCGCCGCATTATCAAACTATATAGGGAATCACGGAGGCTCTTTGCCGACTATTACGAGTGCAAACGCTGCGCAGTGGGTATTTATAAATGTACGTGCGAGTCGAGTTTCAGATCGTTTCGAGGACCCCAGAGGCAATACCACGTACTATAGTGCTGTAAGTAATGGCACCCAATACAATGTGACTGTTGACACGACTGCGACGACGACAGCTCCTGTTTATAGCGCGACCAATAATCCAATCTCGATTCGATTTGGGCAAGTCTGCGATCCTAACGGTGTGACATCAACCGTTGGCGCGGGCAGTCGGAGCTATGCAGTTGTTATGGCGCTTGAAAGTGGCGATACAGCGTGCAGCTCACGGTAATATGCAGATAAGTATAATATTATTACTGGTTGTCGGCGGGCTTTCACTGGGTAGCTTCGTCAATGCCCTAGTTTGGCGCTTGAAGACGAAGCGGAATTTTGTTAGCGAGCGCAGCGAGTGCACCAACTGCCACCACACTCTTGCTTGGTATGATTTGATACCAGTTTTAAGCTGGCTATGGCTGCGTGGCCGATGTCGCTATTGTTATCGCAAGATTAGCTGGCAATACCCTCTTGTCGAACTCTCGGTTGCGGCAACATTTGTTGGCTCATATCTAAGCTGGCCGTATACAGCCTATGGTCAGCCGGGGTGGTGGCTTCTAGCCTTTTGGTTGCTGGCTGTTGTGCTTTTGGCGGCATTATTTGTGTATGATGTACACTGGTATGAACTACCTGATCGTTTGGTCGTACCACTGATTGGTCTTGGGATTGCCTATGGCCTTACTTTGTGGTTTGTTGTGCGTCAGCTCACGCCGCTAGCTGTTGCCAACGAGCTACTGCTTAGCCTCTTGCCAATAACTGGCTTGTATGGCATATTGTATGTGGTTTCACATCGTCAGTGGGTCGGTTTAGGTGACGTCAAACTAGGCATTTTTATTGGTCTCGTGCTTGGCTGGCAAGGTGCTTTATTAGCATTATTGATAGCAAATCTTCTGGGGACGGTCGTTGTGCTGCCCGGGCTGCTAGTGGGCAAACTAACTCGCACCAGCCATATTCCATTCGGACCATTCCTTATCCTCGCAACGGTGATAGCATTGTTATGGGGACCAGTGATAATTGAGTGGTACCTATTATTACTAATGTAGCCGTAGTTATTATTACCACGTCCATTGGGCCGTTCCCAATAGTTCTTATGCTATAATCTAACAGAGATGAAGCAGACATGTCTCACGGGTGGATTTACAGTCATTGAAGTCACAATGTTTTTGGCGATATCTTCCCTTATGGCGTTGATCGTATTTCTTGGCACCAGTAGCTCTGTTGCTCGAGTTCGCTTTCAAGATAGCGTTCGCTCAACGCAGAGTATCGTGCAAAAACATTACAGCGACATATTAAATGGCGTTAACATCCGGGCGGATACAACTGGCTGTGCCCTTTCCGCAGAGCCGTTAGTAGTAGCTGGACGAAGCAACTGCTATTTACTCGGTAAGGTTATCTTGTTCCCAAGAAATGCTACTTCTATTGTTGCTCGGTATGTTGTAGGCCAAGAACCAAGCTATATAGATCCTAATGCGAGTGAAGATACGATTATTGCTAGCTATAATCCGACGATTGTAACCGATCCGTCACTACAAATGACCGATACATTGCCGTGGGGTGTTTCAATAGGTTATAGTTGCCAGGACCCCCAGCTCGCTATTTCCAGCGCTGAAAAGCAGTATGGCACTTGTCCTGTATCGCCAACTATCATCGATTCATTGCTTATGTTAAGATCTCCGCGTACAGGAAATATTCGCACTTACACATTTTATAGTAACGGGTTATCAAATGGCAGCGCTATCAATCTTGTGGGTCCTATCGGATATTTCACACTGGCTACCCCAGATAGCGTCATGAAGCCTGCTAATATTTGCTTCCAGTCGCCAAATACCTCTGATTTTTCACTCTTACGTGTTGGCGGGCAAGCAAGTGGTGGCCAGATGGCGATTGCGACGGCTTTTGACATTACAGCCTCAGAGAGGGTTGCGGTATGCGGCGGTTAAAAAATCAGCGCGGCGATACACTTATCGAAGTTTTGATGGGCATGTCTATTTTAGGTATTGTTGTTATTACAACTATGGCTATGATGAACAGCGGTATTCGCTCGGCGCAAAATTCTCTCGAGCGGACACAAGTTCGCACACAAATTGATAGTCAGGTTTATTTACTTCGATATATGCGCGATGATTATATTGCTGCTTCTGGCAATCCTGTGATAGGTACACCGGGCGATGGGTGGAAGGCAATATTAACAAATTCGACTCCACCAACGGATTACCTTAAAACGGGGGGCGCAGTCCCTGTGCTTGACGACACTTCGTGTAGCCCGCCTAGTCGGTCATTTTATGTTGACGTTACTATACCATCCATTGGTCCACCGGTCGTACCAGCAGCGATCACACTGAAACCATCAGATGCTGCCCAGATACCGGTGACCTATTCACTGCCCGGAAAGGGATTGTGGATTGAGGCGTATGAAGTTGTAGGCACAAGTAGCGCGTACAAAGCGATCGATTTTGTTATACGAGCGTGTTGGCAACCGTTTGGGTCGGGCCCGTCGCAGTATGAGACAACGATTGTGAGGTTGTATGATGGTCGCTAGAGATATGATGCTTCAAAAGCAAAAAGGTTTTACGATTATTGAGCTCATGTTTGCGCTCACGTTCCTCTCGTTTTTACTTGTGTTTATAGTGACATCGACTATACAAACCATGCGTACGTATAACAAAGGTATTACATTTAAATCAGTTAATCAGTCGGGTCGATCAATTCTTGATCAAATGTCTCGAGATATCGGGCAAAGTGTTACTCCCGTTGTTTATAAAGATCCCGCTGGGATCTTACGAGGAATGTTATGTACTCAGAGTGTCGCCTACATATGGAATACCATCTATGCGCCAACTTCTTTATTAAGTGTTGAGCGCAATAAATATTCTGTGAGTGATCCGAAGCAGCCTTACCTTTATCTTGTTCGTACAAATGACCGGACTCATTGTAACGCTACCGATCAAGGATGGTCTCCTGATACGAAGCGGACGGGCGTATACCAGACGACTGAGCTACTCAGCGACCAAGCAAGCGTTACAAAAATTGATCTGACGAAGATTACGCCAAAGTTATACTTGTTAGAGCTTGGGCTTGGCTCGGCTGATACATCAGGATATGAATCGCCAGGTAGTACAGTGTGCAGTAGTAATGATGCGGTTGGACAATTCTGTGCGAGTGCTGAATTTAGAACGTATATTTATGTACCAAACGGTAATTAGCGGAAAGGGGATAGTATGAACCAGACACATTCGATATCGCAATCAGGATTTGTGTCGATATTTTCGGTAATATTTTTCGTAATTTTCATTTCGATACTGACGGTCGGTTTTTTACGTATTATTAGCCAGGAGCAACAGCAAGCTACCGATAACAGTTCAACTTCGAGCGCTTTGGCAGCAGCTCGTGCTGGTGTAGAGGATGGTAAGCGAATTATTTTAGCGCGCCGAACAGGGGGCGCTTCGCTTGTTTCAGCAATCGATAATGGTATTAGCACGGACGGCTGCACGTCGCTATTTGCCAATGCAACTATTGCCTCATCACTTAATATTAACACTGACGGTCGAGTTTCAGGGCTTGCAGCCGGGTCCGCAGAGCAGAAATATACGTGTCTTAAGATCTCATTACAAACCGATAGCTACGAAGCATCCGCTACTCAAGGGAAAAGTAGTTTTATTCCGCTAATGGGTTTATCGGCCTTTAATACGATTGAGTTTTACTGGTATAATATCGCCAAAGAAGGCTCTATCGGTTCAGGAACTCTTGGAGTTGGAGATAACCCAACGGTGGGCGATCTGAAAGCCAAAGGGCTTCCCACATTTATGCGACTCCAGCTTTTTGCTGCACCAACGACAAATATTACAGATGCTTCTATAGCAAGTTACACTAAGTTCTTCTCAACCTATAAGGCATCATCTTCCTTGCCAATTGTTACGACTAGCATGATTGACGACAATGCTACTGATAAGACGAATGCTATTAGCTCTGCTGGTTGTTACGCGGGCAACGAGTACGCCTGCCAAGTATCACTTACGGCGGCGGTATTGCCAAGCAGCCCCACAATGCAGTATTTTCTACGTGTTACACCTATCCACGATACAACGAACTATAAAGTAGTGTTACGCGATACTAGCGGTGCAATTGTAAAATTCGATGGTGTGCAACCTACTATTGATTCGACTGGCAAATCTGGGTCAACGTATCGGAGACTACTCACGAGAGTTAAGTATACTCCTGATGTAACGCTACCGGAGTTTACAGCGCTGATGACAGGCGGCGGCGGTAATGGTAGTATCTGCAAAGCATTTACTGTCACTTCCACTAGTTTTAGTGATTCTGCGACCTGTCCGTTGCCGTAGTCGTATCCGTATTCATCTCATGACAATAATAGCAAAGCCCATCAGCTTAGTAGCCATCATGTGAGTGCTTGTGGCGATGAAAGCGCTGATGCACCTCGCGCAGGTGCGGATCGGTAACGTGAGTATACACCTGGGTCGTGGCGATATTGCTGTGGCCGAGCATGGCCTGTACGCTACGGAGGTCGGCACCATTCATCAGTAAATCGGTGGCAAAGCTGTGACGCAGCGAATGAGGGCTGACGTGTTTGGTGATGCCGGCAGCACGAGCATACGTGCTGACGATGCGTTGGACAGAGCGAGCCGTGAGGCGCAGGTAGTCGCCTCGGGCGTCGCCCTGCATGCTACCGGTGTAACGGATAAACAGGGGGATCGCACTATCGAGCCGGGTTTTGAGATACTCGGCCAGCCACTCACTGGCTTCGGGGCTAATGAAGACGGGGCGGTCTTTTTGACCCTTGCCGCGCACGCTAAACTCACCACGCTCCAGATTGATATGGTCGCGGTTGAGATTGACCAGTTCACTGACGCGCAAACCCGAGCTAAAGAGTAACTCGACGATAGCTCGATCGCGCAGACCAATGGCATCGTCGGTTTTGATAGTATCGATGAGGCGTGTGACTTCGTCGCCAGTAAGGAAGGTGACTTGTTTGCGATGCACCTTAGGCAGTTCGATTTTTTCTGGGGTCAGCGTCACGATACCGCGCTTGCTACAATAGCCCAGAAAACTGCGCAGGGCGATCAGGTGGTAACTTTGGGTGAGGGTACTGAGCGTGTCGCCATCGGCTGCTTCGTAACGATTGAGCCAGAGTCGCCATTTACGGACTAGTTCGGCGTTCAGAGTTGTGATCGGCTCATCACCAGCAAATTCGATCAGTCGCTGGAGGTAGAGATAATAATTTTCGGCGGTTTTTTGACTTCGGCCACGCTCGACCTCGATGTGTTCGATAAAATCGCTGATCAGTTCTGAAAAATAATGCGTCTCGGCCATGTATGTATCATAACGCTATCGCTGCTATTTTGCGACATGCCCAGGCTTTTTAAAATGTTTACTATTTTTAACGATCGTTAAAAATAGTAAACATTTTTACCTCCTACCTGCCTTCTACCACCTACCACCTACCACCTCCTTCCGCTATACTAGGCCTATGACTATCCTCGAATCGATCGTCCTCGGTGCCATCCAGGGGCTAACAGAATTTATACCGATCTCCAGCTCAGGGCATCTGGTGATTGCGCAGTATTTTATGAGCGGGGCAAGTGAGCATCTGTTCTTGGAGTGGATCAATATTGGTACCGTGCTAACACTGCTTATTTACTTTCGTCAACGAATTGCTGACATAGTTACAACAATTATAACCAAGAAGGATTATAGTTTGGCGGTAAATATCATCATTGCGATGCTACCGGCTGGGATGGTGGGTTTCATCGCAGCTGGTTTTATAGAAACATCGCCATTTTTTAGTAGCCCCTGGGTGGTTGCGGTGACGCTGGCGATTGTTGGCGTGCTTCTGATTATCGTCGACAAACTGCCGCATCGTAGCCAGATAGCACCGGGCACTGAATTACCGCGCTCGCGGGCACTCACGATCGGGCTGGCGCAGGTATTGGCATTGATTCCCGGTACCTCACGCTCAGGCAGTACTATCATTGCCGGGCGACTCATGGGGCTGAGCGCCGCACGGGCGGCCGAGTTTAGCTTCCTGGTCTCGATACCGATCATGCTCGGCGTTATCGCGAAACTGGCTATCAAATCATCCGATCGAGCGTATTTGATAGATAATCTTGCGCCGCTGATTGTCGGCAACCTCGTCGCACTTATCACTGGCCTTATCGCTGTCGGTTTTCTCATGCGCTACCTCGAGAAACACTCGCTCGCCATCTTTGGCTGGTACCGCATCGCGCTCTCGGTAGTATTGGTTACTGTGCTTCTGGTACAATAGGTGTAAATACGAACTAACCAGCCACAAGCGAGGTACTATGTCACAACACCCTGCGGTCCAAAAAATTAAATTTGAGCGAACCTACGCCATGATCAAGCCTGATGGGGTCAAGCGGGCACTTATCGGTGAGGTGATTCATCGATTTGAAAAAGTCGGCCTTAAGGTTGTGGCTATGAAGATGTTTGTGCCGACAGCCGATCAAGTGAAGGCGCACTATCCAATGAGTGATGAGGCGTGGGTGGCGCGGTTGGGTGATAAGGGTCTTAGTAGTTTTGAAAACCTTGATGTGTCTGCCAAAGAAATCCTTGGTACTGAAGATCGTATGACGATAGGCAAAGAAGTCGTCGAAAGTCTCGTGCAGTATATGACATCTGGGCCTGTGGTAGCGATGGTCGTCGAAGGTATGCAAGCTATCGATATGGTGCGCAAACTGTGTGGTCACACCTTGCCATTTAAGGCCGATGTGGGTACGATTCGCGGTGATTTCTCGGTCGACAGTCCATCAGTTGCCAATGCCGAGAAGCGATCAATTCACAATATCATCCATGCCAGCGAGACAGCGGCAGAGGCCGCCAATGAGATCAAACTATGGTTCGGTGAAGATGAGATTCCGACCTATGATCTGACGAGCGAAGCTGTTATGTACTCCCGCTATTACTAGATTATCGATACATATAAAAGATCGTCTATGCTTTTTTGGTATCCCTGACAGGAATCGAACCTATATCTGCTCCTTAGGACGGAGTTATTCTATCCGTTGAACTACAGGGACTTGTAACGTATGCCGTATACAGTATAGCGTATAAGCGAGGTGCGCTATACGCCGCGCGCTATATGGTATACAAAATACGATATACTAGTACTATGAAGGAATTTGAGGGTCAGCACGAGGGAGAGGAAATATTGTTTATCTTTCGCCGTCATATTATTGCAATGCGCAAAGGTTTCTATCTGTTGCTTATCCCATTTCTCATTATGTCATTGCCGGCCCTCATTATCCCACTGCTCCCCTACGATAGGCTACCCGACTGGTGGGGTGAGCCACTCAATTTGCTCATGTTGTCGATGATTGGCCTCGGTATCGGCCTCGTCTTATTTGGCTACCAGTGGATGGGATGGTACTTCAGCGTCTATATTGTGACAACTCTTCGCCTCAGACAGCTCAATCAGGCAGGGTTTTTTGGCAAAAGTGTCATTGATCTCGGGCTCACCAAAATCCAAAATATCAGCTATAATATAGAAGGATTTACAGCGGCACTATTTGGTTTCGGTACTATCGTCGTGCAGACGTATGTCGGCGATCTTGTGCTCGATCGTATCCACAACCCAGAACAAGTCTATAACAAACTGCAAGACGCTGTTCGCACAGCGAACAAGGGTAGGGCATCAGAGGATAATGAAGCGAATTAAACAACACTTATCAAAATTTCGTCGTACAAAACAGCCAGCCGAGGACAAGCTCGACAGTCGGATTACGAACGAGACAGTTGCCGAACACCGTGAACAAATAATTGCGGGGGGTAGAAAGTTTAAGTATCCTGTCCAATATTCACGCCATCGACTCGTTGTTAATTCGTTATTGATTGTTATTGGTAGTGTAATTGTGATGACGGCGCTATTGCTTTGGTTACTATATGTTGTGCAAGATACGTCAAAACTCCTTTATCGAGTGACGCAATTTGTTCCAGTGCCAGTCGCATCAGTTGATGACGAAAGCGTTCGTTATAGTGATTATTTGAGACGTTTAAGAAGTTCTCTGCATTTTCTAGAATCTCAGCAAGACCTCAGCCCAAAAACGGAGGATGGCCAACGACAAATTAATTATCGGAAACGGGTAGAGCTTGACAACTCCATCTATGATACATATGTTACAAAACTTGCCCGTCAGCATAGTTTATCGGTTAGTAACAGAGAAATTGATCTAGCTATCGAAATAGAAATACAGCAAAAGCACATCTCAAAGGCTGTGTTACAGCGCACCTTATCGAACTATTATGATTGGTCACTGGAAGATTATAGATCATCAATGCGAATGGATTTACTGAAGCGTAAAGTTTCATTCACGATTGATCAACCCGCAAGGCAGAAAGCTGAACGGATAATTTCATCGTTAAGATCGGGGTCTGATTTCGGTGAACTCGCTAGGGTAGAGTCAGATGATCAAATTACGAAAGCTAATGGTGGCGACAGTGGTATACAAAGTATTGAGAGTGCAGATAGCAACGGCGTTGTTGCGGCGGTACGAAAGCATAACCCTGGTGAGCTAACTGGTCTGATAAGTGGCACAGACGGGTATTATATCGCAAAGTTAGTCGCTAAGTCAGATACAAGCACCCAATATCAAGTTATTAAGATTGGTTTTACAGAGCTGCAACGGAGATTCGACGAGGTGAAGCGGGCAGGCAGGGTTAAAGAATACATTAAGATTGGTACATAATAGTTATGTTATACATTATCAAAGCGATGTGATTTGCGGGCAGTCTCAAATATGTCTTCTAGACTCGCCTCCTCAAGCTCGAGATTGTTTACAGTTCGATGGTGGTGTTTTGGTGCAGCATTATCATTAGATGTGAGATTGTGACTGGCGTGAGAACTCTCTTGAGAGTTATTGGCAGTGTGCGCAATTGTCAAGTCAGCTGCTGGTGTTGTTAAGGCAGTAGTATCGCTGCCTAGTAAACTTTGGTTCATTTGCACGGTATCATTTTTAGAATGCACATGTGTTGATTTATGCCACGGCGCAAAGTGATCAGCAGGTGGAACAGACGATGTGCCAGTTTTTACGCTACCAGAATCGTGAGATATATCGGTAGTCGTCGAGGTGTGGCTAATTTTCTCATTGTGTGATTGGTCGGATGTATTACCAGGGTATCGCATAACAGCGAGTGCTTCAGGACTCAGGTGAGGGGGTACACCATGAACACTCTTTGGTGTTGGATCACTGTAGTAACCAGTAACAGATTTGACAGCTCTGGGTTTGTTCCGCCGCCGCTTCACTAATGTGATAAATCCTAAGGCAATTCCTACCGTCAATATAATACCAAGGACGGCGAAGCCGACATTTGCCCAATTTGGTGCAGGATTAGTGGTGGCAACGACATTACCAATGTCAAAAGAGAATCTTTGAATATCAGCGGAAATGCCTCCGTCCTTTACATCTAGCGCTTTGACGGTAAATAGTTGTTTGTATGTTTTGCCGCTTGTTATAACTTCTGCGCTAAAGTCACCCTGACCTCTATCGAACGTAATGATACCTTCATTATTAGTTATCATGCTCGTTCCATTTATTTTTACCTCCGTTTTTCCAAGTGGCGTGTTGTTACGAAGTATAGTTAATTCGATTGGGTAACCTTTTGTGTAGAGTGCTCCTTCGTAGGATATACTGCTATTGCTTTCGGTCTTGGCGCTAATGGTGAAGAAATATCCCGAGCTTACATTTAGGTCGGTCAGCTTTGCGCTAAAGCCGTTGGCGGTAGGTGTGATGGTGGCCGGAATATCTGCCGACTTACCGTAGGCGCCATAACGAAGTACTATGTCATGCAGTGGCTTCGACGCATCCCATGATATCGTTGCATATGTCAGGAAACGGCTTATACTGATATTTCTGATTGTGTCTGTTTCATCACTTGTCGGGTTCTGGGGTGCCGTAACGTCTGGCGATGTTGGCTGTGGCGACGTTCTTTGTGGAGATGTTGTTTGTGTCGGAGGCGGCGATGTTGAGGGAGGTGGTGGTGTGCTCGGTGTGACACAGTTGCCACTGGCATCTTTTACCATCCCAGATGGTATCGTGGTCTGGCTACCAGCAATGTTAGGACAGACATCGGGTGGTGGAGAAGTGCAGTTTGGCGGTATACCTGTTTGTCCTGATGGGCAGGTTGCTTCGTAAATAGTAAGACTCTTGCTTGCATACATGAAATCGTCATAGTTAAAGTATCCGTAGCTAGGATCAAGTTGTATGGTACCTGTTCCTGTACGCAATGCCCTTATCTGGATATTGATAATACTATATTGTCCGTTTTGGCCTTCGTAGACATCGTATTTCCTATACTTAAAGTAGACATCTTGTGGATTTGAATTAATGAAAGGAGCACCACAATTTATGTTGCCTGCGGTAGCATTAACTATCTCGAGATTTGTTGAGACAAAGGCCAATGCACCTAATTCACACATTGGGCCGGGTGAGTACAGGGTTGCATATAATGTCGCAGTGAAAGTGCTGCCGACGTTTGTGGTGGATGGCATAGTAAAATAGCCATTACTTACTGATGCCGCTACGGGTACTACGGTACCTAGCGGCGATAGAATCATAATAAGCACCAAGATCACAATGCCAAGATATTTTTTAGAAAGAAACAAGTGGATTTTTTTCATGTTTGTTATTACGTTTATACCGGTCAAGTATACTACTTAAGATGACTTAATACAATGATTTGTGGAGGTTCACATGATGAGCGCCACATCTTCAGCTTCTAGTTTGGCCTTGTACTCAGCTGGCGTCAAGTAGTTGAGGGATTGATGAGGCAGGTAGGTGTGGTACTTGGTCAGCCACTCGTCAATGACCTCCTGTTACTCTTGTTTACTGGCTGCCAGCCCGCCCCATTGGAGGCATTAGGTTTCCAGAGTGCCAATAAAGCGCTCGACATGAGGTTTGTCTTTTGGGGTATGTGGTCGAGCCCAGTAATGTGTTGTTGGTTGTTCTTGGAGTAACGCGGCAAAGGCACCCAGATTCTCGCTGCCATTGTCGGTCAGCACCGCTTTGGGTAATCCCAGTTCATGCACCGCTCGCTTCCAGGCGAGTGCACCCTGGGCGGAAGATATGCTCGTACTGACATAGACGCTGGCCTGTTTGGTGACAACGTCAATGGCGACAAAGCCGTACTTCTTGCTGTCAAAGAACGGTAAGTGTTTGACGTCCACTTCGACTAAATCGCCCGGCTTGGCTGCCCTGAAACTCTTTGGCTTACGCAAACGCTCGATCTGTTTACGACGCTGTGGATGACCTTTTGGCTTGATGGGCCTGGTAAAGAACAGGCTGTGGCGGGTAATGACTCGGCCAACGGTGGAGGCACTGACACTGTAGCCGTAGTCACGCTTGAGGATAGTGGCTAATTTGTACTTGGAATACTCAGGGTTGGTGGTACGGAGCTGCTTAATGGCAGCAACAACCGTATGGGGTGTGGTGGGTTGACGTACGTTCTGTGGTCGATGCGAGTAAGACTCAAGCCCACGAAGTCCCTGCCGCTTAAACCGGTTATAGTACCGGTAAAAGGTACGATGAGCAATGCCATAGTGGCGACAGGTCAGCCTCGCATTCTTCCCGTGTGCATGGTAGTAATCTACTCATTTCAGTCGTTGGTTAGCCGCTGGGCTTAAGGTCATCGTTGGCCGAATGCTCGCCAGCCCTGGAACAACGACGCCAGTTCTGGTCTGTATACCGGTGTGTTTCATGTGCTACTCCTAGAGTTACATTCTAGAAGTGGCGCTTATCTGTGTGAACCTGGACATGATTCCGCTGCCTTATTATTTCGCGACATTTCTGTGCAAATTCTTTTGTCAACTATCTGGTGACCGGCTGTCAGCGGGCCCGACCGGATAGCGCTCAGCGCTGCTTCGCTTCTCCGCTCATAAAGGGTCGAAAGCAAGCTTTCGCTTCCTTTGCTCGCTACGCCGAACCTCCGGTTTGTATCCGACGACTCAGTCGGTCTGTATACAAAAATCACCCATGAAGGGTGATTTTCATATACAGTCTGGCGGGCCCGACCGGATGGAACGCTTCGATGTCAGACTAGCTTGCAGCTATTCCGACATCGGCTATATTATGTCAAATCAATAGATTTGACATAATTCGTACCGGCTTCGCCGATTCGTATCCGGCTCGAGACTTCGTCTCTATAGAAATCAAAACCACCCATGAATGGGCGGTTTAGTTTTCTACTGGCGGGCCCGACCGGATTCGAACCGGCGATCTCCTCCGTGACAGGGAGGCGTGATAGACCAGCTTCACTACGAGCCCGCGTTTGAGTTCGCTTCGATCTCGCGCAGTTTTCTGCAACCAAGTGGCAGAAAACGTGGCGATATCTTCGCGTCTCTTCCTTTCAAATGAAAATTCCTGTAAACAGGTAATTTTCATTTGGTACATCGCAGCAGTTACAAGTATGTAACGTCCGCGAAAGACTAGGTTATCTTAGCAAATTTTCTCCTCTTCCGCAACAGGGGGGGAATCGGTATAATTGTAGTCACGCCACCTTAGCTCAGTCGGTAGAGCATCTCATTCGTAACGAGAAGGTCGCCGGTTCAATCCCGGCAGGTGGCTCCAGGCTTTGCCAGAGGCAAAGCATTTAGCAGGTGTCATTTAACATTTATCATTTCTTGCCTCTATAAAAGCGTAGCTTTTATAGAGAATATAGTAAGCGGCTTTTGCCGCTCAACCAATGATCAATGACAAATGCATTTGTTGCCCAGGCAACAAATGCGGGTATCGTATAACGGCTACCCAAGCTACCTTCCCAAGGTAGAGACGAGGGTGAGAACTGCCAGTGGCAGTTCGCAAGGCGACTTTCCGATGAAAACCATGTTTTCAATCGTGAAATCGCGGGGCCGCGGGACGTGGCCGACTCCAGAGTCGAACCCATGGTATTATATAGTTCGAGCGGGTATCGTATAACGGCTATTATGCTACCTTCCCAAGGTAGAGACGAGGGTTCGACTCCCTCTACCCGCACCAACAGTGTATACTACGAAGGGGCTATTATGTTCAGAGCTTTGGCAATAAAAGAACTTCTACGTGATAGAGTTTATACTACCTCACTAGCAATGATGTTATTGATGGCATTTTTCGTACTAATTATCTCAATGCTTAATATACGACCAAACGAACTTAATGTGCCCATAAAGTATTCCGGTTTTGATCCTCGAGAGATTAGCCTCGGTCAGTGGTTCTATCTGCTGAATTTTCCAATTTTCGCAGCTCTTGTGTCGGTACTTCACCTACTTATTAGTGCGAAACTCTATCGTCAGCGCGGTCGCGGTTTTGCACTAGGTTTTATTTATCTGGGGCTCATTATCTTGTCAGTACTATGTTTGTTCAGTATGGGCTTATTTAAGGTTGTGTCATTGAGGCAGTAGATGTCAGATATTGAGATACCCATCGGAAAGCGCAAGCCACTCTATCGTTTTTTTGAAATGCTACCTGGAATGTTGAGTTTCAGTATGATTGCATTACCATTTGTTTTGAGTGTCATCAACCCACTGTGGGCGGCTATCTTTATTGTGTTATATATCATTACCTATTTTGTAAAGGCGATTGCTATGGCCGCTCGTACCATTCAGGGGTATGGTGTTTTGCAACGCGCTCAACAGATCGACTGGAATAGCCGGCTACACGACTTAGAAGACCCTCAAGCATCTTTGGATAATGGCGTGAGTTCGAACGGTGAGTATCTGCAATATCACAAGCAACAGCTAATGGCTATGGCATCAAGAAGGAACCGTCTCAAGCCGTCTGATATGTACAACGCAGTCATTATTGCTACTTATAATGAAAAACGCGAAGTTTTAGAGCCTACCATTCAGTCTGTCTTAGCGAGTGATTACGACACAAAGCGGATAATTCTTGTCCTGACGTATGAAGAGCGCGGCGGTCATGAGATTGAGGTGACTGCTCGGGCGCTGCACAACGAGTATAAACACAAATTCCATGACATGTTGATTTATAAGCACAGGAAAGGTATTGCAGGAGAGGTCCAAGGCAAGGGGGCTAACATATCATATGCTGGTCGACGGCTGGAAAGGCATTTAAAAAAGCGTGGGATACCCAATGAGCACGTGATTGTTACGACGCTCGATAGTGATAACCGTCCTCACAGAAGTTACCTTGCATCTCTAACCTATGAGTATATTGTCCACCCTGATCCTCTACACGCTGCTTTTCAGCCCTTGACGTTGTTCCTCAATAATATTTGGGATGTGCCTGCGCCTATGCGGGTTATCGCCACTGGTAACTCATTCTGGAATATTATTAGCAGCCTTCGTCCGCATCTGTTGCGCAACTTTGCATCCCATTCGCAAGGTATGGAGGCCCTAGCTGCCATGAATTTTTGGAGTGTACGCACAATTGTAGAAGATGGGCATCAGTTTTGGCGAAGCTATTTTTACTTTGACGGCAAGTATAGTGTTGTACCAATCTATTTACCGATTTATCAAGATGCAGTTCTATCCGATAATTACCGTAAGACTCTGATATCACAGTTTAAGCAAGTCCAGCGCTGGGCTTATGGGGCATCAGATATAGCCTATGTCGCTACTCATATATTACACCGTCATCGTACCGTACCGTTCTTTGATAGCTTTGCAAAACTTTTTCGCTTGATCGAAGGGCATGTTTCTTGGGCGGCAAGCTCGATAATAATTATTGCTGGCGCATTTGGGCCGATACTATTAAGTGAAGAATCGAATCGTAGTATTATTGCACACCAACTCCCAACGACTGTTAGCGCAATTCAACAGATCGCGACAGGTGGACTCTTC
The DNA here is from genome assembly GCA_049644865.1 of Saccharimonadales bacterium (SeqCode). Taxonomy (GTDB): domain Bacteria; phylum Patescibacteriota; class Saccharimonadia; order Saccharimonadales; family Saccharimonadaceae; genus JAPUDQ01. Next base: position 361 of record JBARSV010000028.1, on the reverse strand, counting down.
GTGCAGGTTTTCATTGCCTTTCGATTATTACCGCCACGGCCACGGCGCTACCGACGGCATCGAAATATCTGGATGGTACTACAGTGGCTATTGATGCCAGCTACAAGTATTGTCTATGGTTCCATTGCTGCGCTGAATTCTCAGACTCGTTTATTGCTGGCTCGCTATCTTGATCGGTTTGATGTCACAGATAAGGCCGTTATTGCTCACATAGAATGATGCGTATAATTATACTATATAAACCCTAGCTCGACATAAATACTCCTGTTTGGAGCAAAGCGGCGACACGCGAGCGATAGCGCGACGCCTTTAGAGATGGACAGCTCTTTTGGAGCTATGCTTTGAAAGAAGTGGCGACGGG
>JBARSV010000027.1:0-1868 GCA_049644865.1 Saccharimonadales bacterium (SeqCode) | reverse complement strand
CACCAGTACCTGCCCGTGCGAAACGTTGGGTGGGGGCAGGGGTGGTGTGGGTGTGCTGCAAGGTCCGCTCCTGTGCATCACTCCCTTTCCCTTTTCTGTTTGTGGTGTGAACCGTCACGAGTTTCATGCCGCTTCCTTTTGCTGAAGGATGGCGATCATGTCGAAGCAGTATCCGAAAGATCAGCGCGAACGCGCAGTATGAACAGTCCTCGATCATCTCGATGAGTACGACACCCTCTGGGGTACCTGCCAGGCGGCTGGCCCGAAACTGGGTATCGGCGCTGGCAGCGTCAGGCTGACGTCGACGCCGGTGCCAGGCCGCCGATGACGAGCCAGGAACATGGCGAGATCGGGCGTTTGAAACGCGCCGTCGCGGATCTGAAACGGCGAGTGAGATTCTGCGGACGGCGTCAGCTCTTTTCGCTTCAGAACTTGACCGTCCACGCCGAGATGATCTCTCACGTGCAGGTGTGTCGGGATCGGGGCGCAAGATTCGGTATGAGCTCTTCACGCCCATCGAGCTCGCCGGGCAACCGATCTGACTACTGAAGTCGTACCTGCGCGATCTTCGGTTATACGGCGACTGGCTCATTCAGCCATCGCGGTGCCGTTGATTCGGCAGGACTCATCCGAGTTTGCAATCGCGGCACATCGGGTGGGCAGGAGCCCACGCGATCGGAGATCCGCCCTGTCCGTCGATGACCTCGACGTTGTCGAGCCGGTGCTGCGTCCGCCTGCCGCTAGCGGACTCGACCGCCACAATCGCACCCTCGCCGAGAGAAGCGGCGTCAAAACAAATGCCGAGGATCCCCTCACGGCGCCAGTAGTGGGTCTCGGTTGAATCACCGGGCCGTTGCGTTCCCTGCTCAACCTCCCCGTAGGCGAAAGTGGCCGTCCCCATGGTCCGTGACGCGTCGAAGGGGAAGGGGTCACACACGCCCTGGACATCCTCAAACGAGTGCAGACCCGGGCCGTTGGTCACCCTGATCCAGCCTTCCTTGACCATGGGCGCCGGACCGAATACTCGAAATTCCCCTGACCTAGGATGCCGCTGTACCGTGACCACCTCTGGCATGACCTGCCACCCACGCTGAGAACCAGTCCCACCGGGATGCGGGTGATGCACCAAAACCCACCCCGTGCCCGCCACCACCCTGGAGACCGCACAGGCAAGCTCGTCGCGAGCGGCCACCTCGACGGTGAGCGAAGAACCATCAGGGCACTTCACGGTAAACGGTGGTGTCCCTCCTCGAGCCTTCCTGGCGGCACGCTCCTCGCTAGTCAGGTCGTCCAGTTGCCGGGGCGCGACCCAGAGCCGTTTGGTAGCGGCAAAGCCTGGATGCGTCTCCAGCCGCCGCGAGCGCTTGGTTGATCGTTTCTCGTCCATCGCCTGTCATCTCCTGTCGACGAGCTCCGAGGGCGAGCCCTACCGCAGACCCCTGAGGGGATCTACCACTTCCATATCGGCGGGCTCGAAGGCTGGTCGAAAAGAGGCGTCCAGGCCTGTCAGGTGGACCAGGTTTCCCGCTGCCTGGTTGAGGGCTGGAACGTCGGGCCCGTGGACCACGTTCTCCTCACCTCGCGAAGCGACGAGAACCTGCTGCACCACAAGTGATGCACCGTGCAGCCAGAGGTGCCGGTCACCCTTGACCGTTCAACCCCACCCAGTGAAATCTGCCCGTCGACGGGGCGGCCTGAATTACGAGCACGCAATGCTCAGTGATGATGTCCCACGAGCCGTTGACGCAGGCACGTCAAAGAGCTGTCAAGACGCACGGCCTGCCACCGCGAATGTGATGAACCAACAAGGCGCCCGATCCGTGCTCAACGTCTGGCCGAGCGGTGGCTGCTCCAGTGGTCCAGGGACT
>JBARSV010000026.1:0-6278 GCA_049644865.1 Saccharimonadales bacterium (SeqCode) | reverse complement strand
GTGGGCGCACGACGAGACCCAGCACATCCACCACGCGCCGTTCGGGATCGAAACCCTCGACGATGGATCGCGCGTCGTAACCGCCGTTCCAATGACGAATCGGGGCGTAGCGCACTACCGCGACTGATGTCGAAATGCATCGAAGATTGCGTGTCCGCGGACGAGGTACTTTCCACAATCGATGGGATCAAGCCGAGTCGTGCAAGTTCCACGGCGGAGGATCTCCGCCCAGTGGTCCCTCGTGCCCGCTCGAATTTGCTGGTGGGTGTGCAACGGCACCGCCCTGCCTAGCAGCTTGCGCTGCCAATCGATCCTGCAGCGTGCCGGCGGCCGCCCCCGGCCGTTTTGCGGCAGCGCAACCAAGTCAACCGGCAGACTCCTCGAGGAAAGCCCGGATTACCGTGAGCACAGCATTGCGCTGTCGCGGTGTGAGGCTGTCTACCCCGTCAGGCAAGTCTTCTGAGAAGGGACGTAGACGTATCCGCCCACTTGCCTCGTAGGCCAGATCTAGGCTGACGCCAGCTAGCGCCGCGATTGCGTCTAGCGTCTCCTTGCGCGGCTCTGACCTATAGGTGCCGGCTCGAATGTGATTGATCTGGCTGTAGGTGATCGACAGCCCCAAGCGGCCCGCTACCTCACCGAGCCCCCTACCGCTGGACACCTTGTGCTTAACCATCGCTGCGTCCAGCAGGTCAGCCAGCGAGGTGCTCAAACCCGTTCCCGTGCTCTTATCCACCCTCCCAGTCTCCGAGAGCTTGGGGTGACGTATGATGCCTGCATCACACGTCAGGAGATCACATGGTCCTACGCTCCGCCTCGTACCGGCTTCGGCCCTGGGTCAGGGATCCCGTGCGCGGGATAGTGAGGGGAGGACTGATTGTCCGGTTGGAAGCTCGGTGGTCCGAACTGTCGCCAACATCCTGGGAGGTGAGCCGTCGTCCGGTCGCCGTGCACTACCAAGCCAGAGTGGCGGCGGCCGGGCTGCCCCGAGAAGGAGATGTCTGGTACGTCCACATGGGCATACAGACACACCTAGTGCACTCATCCGAAATCGGGGACGAGGTCCCGGAGGACCCCGCAAGGACCGAGCGGCGAGTCAGCCCGTTGGATCCTCCCCGCCCATGAAGTGGGTCACCAGGGCGTCGCGGCCGGCCGTGGTCACAACGCCTGCTTCCTCATCCCACTCGTCAAGACACAGCTCGATCTGGGCCACGAGCACCAGATCGGCAACCTCAACATCGAGATGGCAGGCTAAGTCGTCCAACCTGTACACGGCCTCGTCCACGGCACTCTCCTCAGCGTAGGCTCGTGCCATGATACGGCTCACTAGCGGAGTCAAGACACAACGAGGCCAGCGTGCACAACGATCTGACTCCTGACGACATCGCGTTCGTTGACGAATTGGTCAAGCGGGCCAGCTCAGCGGCGCAGAAGGCGTTCAGAGGACGCAACGTGAGGATAACCAAGGGGTCGCCGGGAGACTTTGCATCCCTACTAGACACAAGCAACGAGAAACTAATTGCGCGCAGCCTTCTGAAGCGCTTCCCCGTGGATGGCGTCATAGGGGAAGAGGATGGTCAGTATTCCCACGGAAATAGCACTTGGATAATCGACCCCCTCGACGGTACGGGGAACTTCCTTGCTGGCCTGCCACTCTTCGGTGTCACGATCTCCCGATGGAACGGGGATGTCCCTCAATATAGCTGGATCTCCCAGGGGTTTACCGGGGCGACTTTGACAGTAATTGGCGATAACTCGGTCGTGAATGAACTGGGAGAACCAGTTTCATCACCAACTCAACGACCTCGGCTTGGGACAGCTGCACTTTGGCTGGGCTATCCTGAGAACGCTGCTTCCACGATGCCTGGGAAGCTCCGACAAGCGCTCAGGGACCATGGAGCGTATCGAGTCATGGAGAATTGGTGTCCCGTCGCCGATCTCTTCTTGCTCGCCTCTGGGGGCCTGGATTGCGTTGTGGGCTACAATTGCCGTGGAACCGAACTTGCGGCCATCTTCCACGCCGCGGCCGCGTTGGACTTCTCCATAACGACCTTTGGAGAACGCGTTGTCCCTGGCCTGGGGAAACCGACAACGTTCATGATCAGTCCCAAGGAGCTCCAAAGCGGCCTTGCGCAGGAGCTCCTCCCGATCTTTGCGTCCGATCGATAGCTCTAGTAGTTAGTCTCCATCCAAGATCTCCTGGAGCACCTCGATTAGGCGTCCCAAGCCGACCGGCGAGATAAGTCCATGCCCGTGATCATATTCCTCTTCACTTAGACGCGACAGAGCGAGCAGCTCAATGTCGTGCCGGGCCAGGCCCAACTCTGGCAAAGCCTCACTCAGCGCCAACCACTCGCTCACAGTTCGTCTCCACCTTCGTCAAGCGCGGACGCGATATCTCTCGCGACTCCTTGCGCTCGGATGAGGTCCGCACAGTATCCGGCGTCAATAAGACCATTCGCTGCTAAGAGGGCCGCCTCTAAACCGGGCCGATGTTCATGGCGAAGATAGGCATTCCTGCCTGCGTCCGCAAGAAGGTAGTGAATAGTGGCCAAAGCCATCACCTGAAGAGACGTGTACGCCGGCTCTCGTATATGTCTCACACAGGCGTCGAAGAATTTGGTGCACCCTGGGAGGCCATCGTCCATGTACCCGCCACTACCAAGCACTTGATCCCCGTAGTAGATCCTGTTATACCCCATGTGGAAACCTCTGGCTTCCGCGTCAACATCCATTTCCTGAACGAAGTCCCTTAGAGGTGCCGGGTCGTTGTGGTGCAATGCCAACCCAACTGCAATTGCTCGACGGATGAAAGGGCTCTTCTCCGAATTGAGGAGATCGCGCAACGCGCCGAGTCTTTCAGCCGGAGCGATGGCTGGAAGCAGGTTTGCGGCCTGCTGACGCGCCATGAGCACGGCAGAGTCGTTGGGGTCCAGGCGTATCGTAGTCCATAGGTTGCGCTCAATCTGCTGGGCGATGAGGCCCTCTGGCGGACGGACACCTCGACACATGGCGAGGATCTCGCGAAGAAACCTGATGACCTCATCCGGGAACGGCACACTCAAGATGGCGGCGCCCTGATCGGAGGAATGGTCGTGCCCTGAAAGCACGCGGCAGGCATGCCGAGCGAGCAGATACTCATAGAAGGACTTATGGGCAAAGCGCGAATATCCGGTGTGTTCATTGACGATCAAGAACGTTCGTCGCTCCAGACAGTTGCGCACAGCCGTAGGATTCTTTCCCTCTATGCGCTGTGGAACGGTCTTGACGCACCAGTCTGTCACCAGATCCGTGATGCTTTTGCGGTCCGCGACTAAGTCGGTGAGTTCGAATTGTGAGAACGACTTGCTCTCAACGGTTGCCGTCTTAAAGATCAAAGCCGCGACATCCTCCGCCAGAGCGCGCTTCTCTCGCCATTCGAGGGGCTCGACGCTCGTCGGTCCACTTAGATCTGCCTTCTGACTTTCACGCCTCAACCACGCAGCTATGTATTCCTCATAAATGCTAGCTGTTAGGAAGTCGGTCCCGTGAAGGTTTAGACGGCTGAGAATGTCATGGCTGGCAGGGCACTCATTATCCTCTGCTCGCGGATGCGACTCCAGGTCACTGAACAGGACCGCGGTGGTTAGGCGAAGGAGGAGAATCCGTCGCACGAGATCCCGCAGTTTTGGATGATCGGCCAAGATGCGAGTTATGTGATCAGCGAGTCGCGGTCGCTGCCTGGTCCGGCAAAACTGCTCCACGTACGGTTCGACGTGACTTTGGAATTCCAAGGGTTGGATCGCTGCGAGAGAGAGAAAGCGCGTGTAGAGGTGCGACGAGTGAACATAGAGATCGAAGAATGCCTCGCGACACGTCACTAATGTAGGAAAGGTCATGGCCAATTCGAGATCCGACGGTTGGGCCGCGGCCTCCGTCCTAGGACCGCTCGCGAATGGCAATTCGTCCAATCCGTCCAAGATGAAGACGAAACCGCGGCCGTGTTCAATACCGGACACCCAAGCCTCGTCAGCTTGATCAAGAGGCGGGGGAAGGAGGTCCCTCAGAGACCGACTCTCGTTCACACGTAGGGCATTCAAGCGAATAAGCACGGGTAGAGGTGTACTCTTTTCCCACAGCAGAGCCGCCTGGGCGAGGCGAGCGAAGACCATGAATGCCGTGACGCTCTTCCCGGTTCCTGGCTCTCCGATCAAAAGAAGCGATCTTCTTGCTTGAAGTTCAGCAGCGCTGTAGTCGACCGTGGAGCCCTGTGCAACCGGGCGCTTTAGCGAAGCCTGGTCGATGAACTGGTTCGCTTCGCTCCATAGGTAGGGTGTAGGCACATATGCGCACCTTGCGGTTAGTCGCTCCTCCATAGTCCCGCCTGTGGCGTCCGACGGAAGCTCCGGCATCTCGCGCATTACGCTATCGAAAGTGTCGGAAACGTAGGATCGATATAACTCCCTCTGGAAGTGCTCCCAGGAGCGTTGCCTCCAGAAATGAAATCCTACGACGCCTACGAGGGCTAGCACGGTCAGCAGCGCCAGCCAACCCCGCACCGATTCCCACTGGGGGATGATTTGGCCCAATGCTAGTACCAGCCCCAGGGCTATCGCCAAGGACGCCACCAGCGCAGATGGGCGGGTACGCTTCACTCCGTCTCCTCACCACGGTCTGATCTAGGAGTGTAGCTTGTTCGAAATGATCCTCGACTGCGACCCCGGCCACGACGACGCGGTTGCCCTGCTTCTCGCGCTAGGTCACCCGCGCTCCGAGCTGCGGCTTGTCTCGTGCGTGGCCGGCAATCAAGATGTGGGAAAGACGTGGTTGAGCGCGCGCAGAGTCTGCGGTCTAGCTGGGTCCCGCGTTCCTGTCGTAGCTGGAGCATCTCAACCAATGAGCGGACCGCTCATAACAGCTGCTGCCATTCACGGTGAATCGGGATTGGACGGTCCAGATCTAGAAGGCTATGACGTCGCGATTGATACACGCGATGCAGTCGACGCAATGATCGAAGTGCTTCGCGATGCGGTGAATGGAGTAACCATAGTTGCCACAGGACCCTTGACAAATGTCGCCCAACTTCTCTTGCGCGGCAAGCACCTTGACGCTATCGAACGGATCATATTTATGGGCGGGTCCACCGAACGGGGCAATTGGGCTCCTTATTCAGAGTTCAACATGCTTGTCGATCCTGAGGCCGCCGATGTGGTCATGAACTCTGGAATTCCGACCACGATGGTCGGGCTCAACGTCACTCATCAAGCCTTAGTAACCCCAGAGGTCGTCAGCCGATTCAGTCGGTTGGGCGATCCTATCGGGCTTACGTGCGTGCATTGGATGACATACTTCGAGGAAGCCTACAGGACGGTTTTCGGTTTCAAATACCCTCCGCTCCACGACGTTGTGGCCGTGGCTGCTGCGATCAATCCGGACTTGTTGACCACGGCCCACTATAGAGTTGAGGTTGAGAAGATCGGCGAGTTCACCCGCGGAGCTACGGTAGTCGATATTCATGATCGCTGGGGAGCCGAGCCCAATGTTCACGTGGCGACCGGTTTGAATGTAGCCGGGTTGTGGGAGACCATGCTGGAGGGTATTTCACGTCTTCCCCTTGCTTAGATTGGCGCCAGGGCTTCTTCGTCTCACTAGGGCGGTCAGTGGTAGGCACCAGGAGCCTCGCTATCCTCAAGCCCGCTTGTGGAGGGCGTACGCGAGTCCGAGTTGCTGCTTGTCGTTGAGGGAAGTTTCGAAGTGGCGGTATCGGGCGCGGTCCTGGGCGGTGGGACGCTTCCCGCGCCAGGTGGGTGAGAGGTCGAGGTGGGCGTGGGCGACGTGGACCCATTGCCAGGTCAGGGCGAGGTCGTAGCTGCTGTCGTGGCTTCCGGGTCGGCAGTTGCGGGCCCATTCGTCGAACCAGCGGCTCATCCCGAGTCGGTGGCGGATCCTGGCTTCGAGTGCTCTGTAATGGTCGCGTTCGACGTCCTGGATCGCGCGCCAGATCCGGGCTTCCCACTCGTCGGCGGTGACAAGCATGCTTGCCGAGCACGCTCGGGCGCATCGCACTCCCATCGGTCCGGGCATGCCGAGGGCTTCAGCGGCCGCGGACCAGGACTTCACATCGGGATGCAACCGGGCCAGCGACAGGGACGCGAAGAGCCGCACCGTGGCCTCGCTCGAGTCGAACGCTCCATCGAGGTGTTCGAGGTGTTGCCGGTGCGGGATGACTTGGGGAATGACGAGCAGGTTGATCGGCATACGCGCTCCAACGGTTCTGGGGGTGTCGAGGTGGTGAGAGA
>JBARSV010000025.1:0-19234 GCA_049644865.1 Saccharimonadales bacterium (SeqCode) | reverse complement strand
GAGCGGCCACACCGAGTTTGTGTCGGTGCTCAACCAGGTGCCAAAAAGCAGTTCATCGCACCACATATCGATCCGGTTGGGAACTTTTTCTATAACAAAGGTATGCCAATCTTGCGGATCGGGGTTTTGCAGCTGTGAGAAGTACTGCCACCGGCCAATTTGTTTGTGCGGACTGTCGGTGTAGTTCCCGTGCAACGTGCCGGTTATCTTAAAGTTGGGGGCCTGACTAGCCCAGCCCTCGTAGAGGTCAATTTCCCCGTTGGTCGTGGTGCCTCCCGATAGAACCGGTCGAAACCACAAGGGCGCAGGCCAAAAGCCTTTTTGGAGCGGGCATTTGCAGCGTATCTCTGCGCGAAAATATTGGCCGCCCGTCGCCCATTTGTAAGGGCTGTATGACTGAATATTGCCGCTTGTCCAACTGTACGCACCTATTACTTCTGCTTTTGAAAGGACCTGTAAGCCATCGCTCACTACAATATTCGACGATCGCCATACGGCTGAGTTGTTCGCAGCCGGCGTAGTAGAATTGCTTATGTTCCATATGGTGCTATTTAGCACTGTACCCGTAAAGTGCTCATCAAGTATAAGCTGCCATTTTGCATCCCCTGCCCGTGCCAGCCGCCTGGTTGAAATACTCATATACTTGAGTATACCCTATGTTAGGCCCGCTGAGGCTGACTTATGCAAATCGAAACTAGCCTGTGCCAAATTACAGGTATGCGCCAATACCGTAACTCCTGATGATTTTACCAAAACGACAAGTCTATGTGTCATTCATACAGGAATTTAATACCGAACCTACTAGGAGTATACTAATTACCATAGGAGGTACATGATATGAGCAAACAATGTCAAAGCTGCGGGATGCCGCTTCAGACCAACAAAGCCGGTGACTGTCGTGGTACAGAAGCAGACGGTACCAAAAGCGAGAAATGGTGCAGCCTCTGCTACGAAAATGGTGCGTTTATTGGACCCGATTGCACGCTCGATGAGATGAAAACAATCGTCGACAAAGCACTGGTCGAAAATGGCAGCGGCCGACTGATGCGCTGGCTGGCTCAGAAACAACTTCCCCATCTCGAGCGCTGGAAGACATCTAGATAGCTCTAGTCTGCACTACATCTGCAGCATCTTCATGAGTTCATAGACGACAAAAGCTGGCCAGACGATGGCTTTGAACACACCGAGCACACCGACCCAGAAACCGCCAGCCGTCGAGACGTAATATACAACCGCACCTATTAGTCCGAGACTATATACGGCATTGCCGCCATGATTGTACTTGGCGTTATTTTTGCCACGATGGTGGTCGCAGTCGCAGGTACATACATTGTCTGATTTTGCCATAGCTCATTCCTCCATTATGTATAGCAATAGTATACCCCTTTTAAATCGCAAGTATGAGGTATAGCCCCGTCAGCAGTATGAGTAGCGGGGTCATAGTGTACCGCTCAGGTTTGCTTCGTGAAAGACCGTTGAGTAATATCCCGAGAGCGAAATAGCCAACCAGTATCCATACCATGACATCAATGAAGGTTTGATTGCCAAACAAATTCACCACGCGGGCTTTTTCAAGTGCGATCGCGGCAAACAGTCCATAGGTCGCTATCGAGACAACGCTGCCTATCCGTAAGTGCCGCGGTAAGACGCGATGTTGACCGCCCCACGCAAAATGCCCGAGCGGTGCACCGCTGGCGAGGGCCGCCTGGAATACCGCCAGTAAACCAAAAATGACACACAGCGACCACGCAATTATTTCGTTCATGTTTTGTTCCTATTCATAATCTGCTCGATACGATAGGTGACAACTCGCGTGATAAGTGCTTCAGGTAATGGTTGGTCGAACGGAAACTGCACTGAACCCTTGCCTTGTTTATACTTCGCAAACTCAGTTGTAAATGCTTCATGACCGTTTGGTGTAGCGTAGAACCCGATGTGGTTTTTATACCCAGCAAAGTAAACGAGCGGTTTACCGAGTAGTTTATATGCTGGCATGCCATAGGCCATCGACTCTTCGGCGTCTGGTGCAAGTTCACGAATCGTTCGGCGCATGGTTTCAAGCCGTTCACGTACGTCGCCATGGAATTGCCCGATATAGTTGTCAAACGTCATGACGATGACTCGTGAAAGTACGCATTACGAATCATGATGCGCAGAATTGACTCATCGATGTCAGAAAGTTTTTTGATATAAAGACAACCCTTGCCGCGCGTATGTGGACCGAGCTTTTCGAGAAGTTTGTTGTTTGGTTCGTTTTCGTCGTAAAATACGAGTCCGTAAAACACAAATGCTGCTTTACGCGGTGAGAAGCCGACTTTGAGCATGTCTCCCTCACGACCCGACGCATATTTATAATGATAGCTGCCAAAGCCAATCATACTCGAACCCCACATGACTGGTTCAACCCCAGTCACTTCTCTCATAATTGCCAGTACCCGCCGGGCTTCTGATCGCCGTGGCTCGGCGGCTGTGTCGATAAACTCATCGACACTGACGTCAGTTGGCTTGGTTTTAATGTCGCTCGATGTACTCATGTCACCTCCTTATCTACGATCATTATACACCTCGTAGAGTAGAAGTTCTTCTAATCAACTATATCATTACTACCTCAGTTGACGATTGAACGCGCGGAGATGATTTTCAGAACCACGGCGCAGGTCTTCGAGTGTCCTCACGACATCAGTGTCAGTCGCTGTGGCAAGTTGTGTGTTGATATCGGCGATGTCTTTTTCTTCGATCGCGACCCCGACCTTGTATGCTTCGAGGGCACTTTGGCGACCCTGCACGATTAGTTGATCGTAGAGTGTCTGTAGCTCTTGATTACGAAATATTCCGAGCTCACTTGAGCGCGGATCGGCAATGTTTCGCGCCTCGAGTAGCGTCAATACTCGACTTTGGTGCGTCTGTTCGCTGGCTAGTATGTTGCCGAACACCTTGGCACCATACAGCTCGTACATCTTTGTATAGACATCATGTGCCAGCTTTTCCTCTTCGATGAGATACAGCAGGAGGGACTCAGTTGCATCTTTAGTCGCAGAGCCCTGTTCAATCGTAGAATTGGATACCGTGGAAGTATTTGTTATTGTAGCTGTTTCGGCCTTGCTGGTGCGCCAGGCCTCGGACCGAATAGCTATGCTATAGCCTGCCACGCCAGCCATCACGACTACGACCATACCCGCTGCAGCAGCAAATGTTGTTTGAGAACGCGTCATATGTCATCCTTTCGACTTATGTATGTACCAATAGAGTACAAAGTATGGCTGAAAAGAGACTGAACGATTGCTGTACTAACCGATAATATCTTTGAGCTCATCATGAAGCACATTAGCTGGTCGTGCACCGACAAGTTCTTTGGCGACCTGGCCATCTTTAAAGACTTGCATGTTCGGTATACCTTGTACGCCATACTTACTTGCTAGCTGACCATTGTCTGCCGATGCTTCGACATCGACCTTGACGACGTCGAGCACATCATCCATCTTCTTTGCTGTATCTTCAAGAATTGGCGCCATCATGCGGCAGGGCGGACACCACGTTGCCCAAAAATCTACGAGTACGACCTTGTCACTCTTGATCACTTTTTCTTCAAATTCTTGCTGAGTTGTCGTGTTATACAGTGCCATTTACAGATACCTCCTGATGCTTGTTAATAATTCTTTGGTTTGCTTATGTGGTCGCCTCGAATCTCCACACGCTTCGAGTGAGTCTTCGATAATTACCCGTTTGAGCGACTTTACACCGCCTTCGATTGCATTGACTTGCTGCAATACTTTGTCGCAGCCAGCTTGTCCCTCGCCTGACAACCTAGCTAGACTCTCGAGCTGTCCTATGATCTTATGTATTCTTGCCTCATATTTCATGTTTATACTATACTGGAGTATAGTATATAAAATCAAGTAAAAGGAGTTATATGACTAAAAAGCTACTATCGTGATCGCACTCGTAATTTTTTTAGTAGCAGGTCTACTATTATATAAAGGATACCCGTCTTCTTCAGGCTCGACTCAATCACAAACCGCAGACCTCTCCCACCCCGCTCACCCATTACGTGCTGGAACTCATCTGTACGATGTACGTACACCAGAAGAATATGCCTCAAGTCATGCTGAATTCGCAGCGTTATGGCCACTAGCCGACATAGAAGCTGGTAAATTACCTGACGTACCCAAAAATGAACCAATAGCCGTCTACTGTCGCAGTGGTAATCGATCCGCTCAGGCAACCGAGTTGTTGAAAAAGGCTGGCTTCACTGGTGTCACTGACATGGGCGGCCTCAGCACGCTCGGCGACTACGGACTTCGGCTGGTGACAAATTAAGATTTCTTCATAATTCGCTTGCGATACTCGTCCGCCATCATGTAGGTTGCTGGGTCTTTGACCCTATCGACGAATAATATGCCAGTCAAGTGATCGGTCTCATGTTGGAAGACGTGGGCGGGAAAGCCTGAGATGATTTCGTCGTGAAACTCACCGTATTCGTCGTACCACTTTGCACGAATTTTGCTGTAGCGCATGGCCTTACCAAATAGCGTGTCCTTGCGGCGACCACAGCTGATGCAGCCTTCCCACATGCCTATGCGACGACCGATGCCTTCGTAATCGGGATTGATGATGACAGTATCGAAACGTTCACGGTCGGGACGATTGGGTGTCGGCTTGATCGCAATCACACTCAGAGCTATACTTTCACCGACCTGCGGAGCAGCGAGCCCAACGCCAGCTTTTTCCTTCTCGCAGGTATAACGCATGTCAGCAATGAGTTGCTTAATAGTATCTAACATAATTTCTTCGATACTAAGCTGTCGCGCGACGTGCCGCAGAATCGGATTGCCAAAACGGGTGAATTTGAGTAGTTTAGGCTGGGTGCGAATATGCGACATTATTATACATTTACCGTCTGTTTCAGCTCATTATCGAAAATTTTTTGCAACGTCTTAAAGCTGTTAAATTCATATAGTCTCAGGTATGCAAGTGCGAGTGAACGGGCTTCAACTTTGCGAAGGCTATACCCGTATCCAAGTGTACTTATAAGGATCGCATTCGACAGCATTCGCCCCGTTCGTTTGTTGCCATCTTCAAAAATTTGTAAATAAGGTACAAGCCCCAAAGCAAGCAGGGCGCGAGTTTCAGGACTATGAGGCCGAGATATAATACTCAAAATTCGGTCAGCTAGCTCCCTTAGATGCTGCGGCCCAGCGGGGGGAATGTAATTGCTAGCACTAATTCTGACAACTTTTTTACGGACTTGGTTATCAATACCTAAGTTATCACCGATAATGCGATGTAGCTCCTCGATGGCCGCAAACCCTATCGTTCCCGAAAATTCTTCAGGATTTTCGACAATGAAAGCAACTGCGTTTTTATGATTCAATATCATCTGCGTTTCAAACTCTGTACGATTCTTAGGTTTAATCCCTTCAGTTAGAAGCAATTGTGTATCAAGCAAAGTATAGGTGTTTCCCTCTAACGATGACGACTTCCATGAAAGTTCAACCGTCAGATATTCAAGATCACGCGGTGATAAAGATTGTTTTTTGTGTGTTGTACTATCGTAGCCAAAAAGTGCATCCAGCTCATGAGCGGTTTTTGTCTCTAGCCACTCTATATATGCATAATTAACACTTGTTTCAGGACGATCGTCTACTAACAAAAATTTCTCTGCAATGTCGTAATGCGTCAGATTCCCATACAACACATCATACTTCGGCGCATTGGTCGGACCAGATTGTGAAACTAAGTTAAGTACCAATAGTCGTTCCAGCGCACGTTGGATAGTTCGAATTTCTCCATCGCGCAAAAATTTGGCGACTTCGGCAGATGTCGTGCAGCCATTGAGAAGCGCGGTCAGTACATGTGATGTATTTTTATTCATACGACAATTTTAGCACTTTTTTTGAAATAATCGTCGCTTTTGTCGCATGGATATCTGAATTGACAAACACATCTGGCATCATACGTTTAAATGTTGGTCGAACATCTCTCTCGCCTATCTTTACGTGTAGTGTGAGTATGAGCTATTCGTCTATCCAGCCTTGCCCAATAAAAAACTCACGTCCGCCAGGAATTTGTTGAACATTTTTTAATTCGGCTCGATCAAACCATCTTAATTCTACTAAGTCATCGGTAATACAAAGTTTTGTTTCGGCTGCAGTAGTTGGAAGGTGCAGTACAAAACGATAGAATGCCATAATACACCAATATTTTATATTGTCTTTGGTCTTTTCGGCTTCGCCATGGCCAATGTCTTCAACCATGATCAAATCTTGAGGTTTTGCGACAATGCCTGTTTCTTCATAAAGCTCACGTATGGCAGCTTGCTGCTTTGACTCTCCCACCTCTATTCCACCACCAGGTATATGCCAGGAATCAGCATAGACTCCTCCACTATGGAGACCCTTCTTGCCCATAAGAACTTTATTGTCAGCACTAAACACAACGACCGATGCTATGTCGCGCGACAACAACGGCAAATCAGACGAATTATTTAACATGTGTTTTTTCTTTACACTTGTTTGTGTGAAACAATTTATTGGGGTCAGTTTTGCAGTTTTCGCAAATCAAAACAAGATCATTGCACTCAGGTAAGGCGCAGTTTTCGTAGTTACTTGTTTTACCATGGCAGTGAATACACTCTCCAATGACTTTGGCGTGGTCGCTGAAATTCATACCCATCCGTCCGTCAAAGACATAGAGTTGGCCTTCCCATAGCCCGTCGTCGCCGTAGGCTTCGCCGTACTTGACGATGCCGCCGTCTATCTGGTAGACATCCTTGAAGCCGCGCTGTTTCATCATGGCGCTGAGAAGCTCGCAGCGCACACCACCGGTACAATAGCTGATGACTTTTTTGTCTTTGAGGTCGTCGTATTTGCCGCTATCAAGCTCACGTTTGAAATCACGCGACGTCCGCGTGTCTGGTACGACGGCATTTTTGAAACGACCGACCTTGGCCTCGTATTGGTTGCGTCCGTCGAAGAACACGACATCGTCGCCAAATTTTTCGACCAGTTCGTTGACTTCGTGCGGTTTTAGATGCGGCCCAGAGCCGACCACGCCACGCTCATCGATAGCAATCTCGTCCCACGTTTCAAATGCCACTAGTTCCTTTTTGACCTTCACGCTCATGCGGGGAAAATTATCACGACCACCATCGCTCCATTTCCATACTATGTCTTTAAAGCCCGGAAATTGTTTGGTAGCTTTGACGTAGGCTTTGAGATCGTCCAGTTCGCCGCCAACCGTGCCGTTGATGCCTTGTGTACTGACCAGTATTCGTCCACGCAGATTGAGGCTATCGCACAGCGTCTTTTGCCACAATTTGAGCATCTCCGGATCTTTGACGGGTGTGAATCTGTAATACAACAAAATCTTTTGCATATAGGTATAGTATACCGTAAAATAAACTATACTACGTCGCGCTCATCACGCGACCTCTTGGCCAATCCGACATGGGCATCGGACTCTGGCACGACCAACGGATAATTTTTATACTTATCAAAATAAAATAGAGGTAGGGTATTGATGCACACAGAACAAAATCGCGAATATATGTGGGAGTCATTGAAAGCATATGTCAGTTTACTTTGGAAAAACTACCCCATCAGAACACTTATTTCACTGCTCAACACAATAAGCAATATTGCACTGAGTGTGTTTATACCATATTTCATATCTTTGGCACTGGCCGATATCGTGGTCGGTAATTCAAAATCGTTTTGGGAACATATTACTATTCTTTCGATCGCCGTTGCGGCAGTCAGTGTCTTTAACGTAATTGGATTCACGACTGCTATTCGTTTAGCTGCACGAATGGAGCGTCTTGCTACCAACAAAGCCTTTGAGCATATGCTGGCGCGTAGCGTGGGATTCCATGCCGACAACCCAAGCGGCAAGCTAGTCGCCAATGCCACCGAATACGGCAAAAACGCGAGTGGCGTATTGTTCGATCTGCTCTTCATTGGACTGTTACCCTACGTCTTTTCGAGTATCATCGGCATCGGAATTGTCTTTTTTCATTCCGTTCATATTGGCACCGCCCTTGTGATTATCTATGTTATTACGATCACCCTAACTCTTGTGGATTCAAAACGCCGTTCATCGGTACGTGTCCACCGCAAGAGAGTCCAGGACAAAATGATCGCAAATATCGCAGATGTCATTATTAATGCGCAAGCCACAAAGACATTCGCCAGAGAAAAGGATGAAACACTAACAAATGACAGGTTACAGCTTCAGCTTATGGCTCTCAGGATGAAAGATTGGACTGGAACGGCTATATCAGGTAGTGCTCGCTTGACAGCTCTGCTCGTCTTGCAAGTACTTTTCATAATTTATGTCGCTGAGCAAGTCAAGCAGACGCCGAGTTTCTTGGGTATAGGTATCTACGCATTTACCTACACGCTCAGCGCAGTGAGTAAACTGTTTGATCTCGGTACGATCCTGCGAGTAGGTGAAAATGCTCTTTTAAGCGCCAGCACCATGACCAAATACCTTCTCGAATCACCTGAAATTACCGATAAACCAGATGCTCGTAACTTGAGTGTCCGCCGCGGTTGTATTGAATTGAAGGACGTGACATTTGCGTATCATGATAACAATTCTGACACAATTTTCCAGAACTTCTCGCTCATTATTCCTGCCGGGCAAAAACTAGGCGTTATCGGACGTAGTGGTGGCGGCAAATCGACATTAACCAGACTGATATTGCGATTTGAAGATATCGTTGCTGGCCAGGTTCTTGTCGATAATCAGGATATAAGGGATGTTACACAACAGTCACTACGAGAGTCTATCGGTTACGTCCCGCAGGAGCCAATGTTGTTTCACCGCACTATACGCGAAAATATCGCATATGGTAAATCGGCAGCATCCGATGATGAAGTTGTCGTTGCGGCGGAAAAAGCTCATGCAATGGAATTTATACGTTCACTTCCAGACGGCCTTAACACTGTTGTCGGTGAGCGGGGCGTAAAACTGAGCGGCGGTCAACGTCAGCGCATCGCGATAGCCAGAGCTATACTCAAAGATGCGCCGATACTTGTACTCGATGAGGCTACCAGTGCGCTCGACAGCGAAAGTGAAAAACTCATTCAATCCAGCTTGGAAAATCTGATGAAGGGTCGTACCAGTATCGTCATCGCCCATCGTCTCAGCACCATCGCCAAACTCGACCGTATCGTAGTACTTGACGAAGGACGAATCGCGGAGGACGGTACACATGATCAGCTTCTCAAACAAGACGGTATCTATGCACGGCTATGGAGACATCAATCGGGAGGATTTATTAAAGAATAAAGACCTGAATCTCGAAACCTCCCCCGACAGACAGTTGGCCTTAGGGGGCCAAAGCCCGCCAAGGCGTAGGCTAATCAGTTGGCGGCGGGCTGATTGTCTGGAGTGGGGAGGTTTTGGGATTCAGGTATAAAGCTCTTGTGGTATTAAAAATTTCATGATATATTACCTAATTACTACTAAACGTAACGGAAAGGTCGCGATCAAAACCATGATAGACATTGTCAAGCCATACGGCACACACGCGTCCTTTTTGGCGCGTCGGTAAGTTTTAGAGCACTGCTCACTTACTAACCTCCTTGGCACTCTCATCATAGCACGCTAACATCATGTCTAGACAACGCTAGACATGCACCAAAACTGAAAGGCTCTCCATGTTACTCACCATACGTAAACGACCGTCACTGGTCTCACCGGCGCTGCGCTCCTTCGTCAGGTTTTGCAAGCCATGGTTGTGGCGTTTCGTCATCACGGGCATCGTGTTCGTGATCGCGAGCGTCATGATTACGATCATGCCGATTTTCATCGGGCAATTGATCGACACTATCAGCAAGACACCGATCGACGCCAACCAAGCATGGTTGTATGCCCTCATACTGATCGCGCTCAGTAGCGGACACGACCTGTTGTGGCATGTCGCAGAATTTATGTACCGCGGGATGATATTGCCGATATCGTTTGCATACGAATCGTCCTTGTTTCGGCATGTCATCGCCAAACCATACCCATACTTCGTCGACAAATTTACCGGCAAGATTGGGTCGTACATTACCAACATTAGCGGCGAATTTCGTGCGACGCTCGACAATGTGATGTTTAATTACATTTCGTCAGTCGTCAATGTTGTATCGGTGATCTGGATTACGAGCCACGTGAACTGGCAAACCGGTGCCTTGATCAGCATATGTCTACTCATCATGCTGATCATCGGGCGATTTACCCTCGCCAAAGACATGGCTATGCAAAAGATCGAAGCTGATGCTGGTTCCACCAAAAATGGCCGTATCATCGATTCGATATCGAACTTTGTTAGCATCAAGTCGTTTCACACGGAACTGCGCGAAGCTCAGCACATCGATAGAGAACAATCCACAACTCTAGATGCTGCTCGACGATCATTTTTGTGGGGAGTGGTCTTTTGGGCATCGATGTCGGTCGTGATACGTCACGCCATGTGGCCAGGAGTGATCGTCATCAACTTGATGATGCTCCTGTACGGTACTATCACCGTCGGTCAATTTGCAACGATTGTCTCAACCGCTCTCATGTTCACACAGACTATTTGGGAAGTCGTTTGGAATGTCGCGCAATTTGGTCAGCGCATGTCGCGAATCAACGAGGCGCATCATTACTTGTTTGGCGGTGATGAGCTCGACTCCCTGTCTCACGATGTGAAGCGTAGTCGATCCCAGGCTGCGCCGCGAAAAACCTTCGCAATCAGAAACTTGACCTTTGCCTACCCAGACAAGCCTGATCAAGCCGTACTCAGTGATATCAACCTCACGATACAGTGTGGTGAAAAAATTGGTGTCGTCGGACGGAGTGGTAGCGGCAAGAGTACGCTCGTCAAGCTGTTGCTCGATCAATATGAGACACCCCAGGGCGTGTTCGCATCTGATGGCAGGGATATTTCGAGCCGTGAGCTCAGTCGGATCATCGCCTATGTACCACAGGATACAACGTTATTTCATCGATCAATCGCAGACAACATCGGCTATGCTGTCGATGGCGACGCAAAGATAGAAGCGGTCATCGCTGCTGCCAAAAAAGCCGAGGCCGATGAGTTCATCACCAAGCTTGAGCATGGCTACGACACACTAGTCGGCGAACGGGGCGTGAAGCTGAGTGGCGGTCAACGTCAGCGTATCGCTATCGCCCGCGCTATGCTGAGAGACGCACCGATCTTGGTACTCGACGAAGCAACAAGTGCACTTGATAGTGAAAGCGAAGTACATGTCCAGCACGCATTAGAAAATCTATGGCACAACAAGACAGTCATTGCGATCGCACACCGACTGAGTACGCTACGCAATATGGACCGTATCATTGTCATGGATGAGGGCCGCATCGTCGAACAAGGCACTCATGCCGAGTTGATCGCAAAAGACGGCATCTATGCCAAACTGTGGTCACACCAAAGCAGCGGGTTTATAGATGAGTAAGGTAAGGGCTCGCCCTTCCCGCTCGCAACGCGGAATAAATCCGCCATGCGTAAAACCTCCCCTGGTCGGAAGGCCGGGGGAGGTTAAACGTTGTTAGCGAGTAGAGACAGCTAGTCTTTCTTTTCTTCCGAACCAGCTTCGGTATTTTCAGCCGGTGCTTCAGCACCCTGTTCAGCGGCAACTTCGCTGACGTCTTCGGCGTCACCAGCTGCAGCGTCATTTTGTGCCTGCAAGGCACTTGGCTCCCAGACGCTAGCGACGACTTGATGGAATATGTCATTGGCTTCGTCTTCTTCCTCGTCCTCGTCACCATGGCCATCGTCATTGTCGACAATTTCAACATTGTCAGGTACCTTAATATCGCCGACGAGTATGCGCTCACCCGCTTCTTTGAGGTGCAGTATCGATACTTCAAGAGCTTCAGGCAGATCAAGCGGCAATGCTTTGACCTCGATCTTTTCAAGTGTCTGGAGAACAATCAGACCATTGCGCTCAGCTTCACTTTCCCCCTCGCCGACGAGGCGAATTGGCACTTCAGCTTCGACTGGCTTGTTTTGGCTGACGGCGTGAAATGACACGTGATTGATGCGTCGCTTGACATTGTCGACTTCGACATCTTTGATCATGGCAATGCGTTTTTTGTCGCCAATCGTCAGGTGGACAGGCGCGTGCTTACCGGCAGCAGCATAAACTTTACCCATGAGTACTTGGTCAACCTGTACGGCAAGCGGCTCCATACCAGGGCCATAGACAACAGCCGGTACGACACCCTCGCGGCGCAGTGTCTTAACTTTTTTACCATGAACGGTACGTTCAGTTAGTTTGAGTGTAATTTTGTCTCCCATCTTTTTCCTTTCTGGATATCTTTACGGAGAATAATAATTATTTCATTATACACGAATTCACCATGACTGCCAAGGTTGTATACTATTTGATGCGATCGATTCAAATAGTATACTTTTTTAAGAATAGTGTAAGACGCAAGATCGGTAAGAAACTCCATAAAGTGAACATGGTACAATTATAGGTAATGGAAGCGCTGATACATTTCATCACCGGGCTCGGGGTCCTTGCCATATTGTTTGTGATTTTTGCAGAGTCAGGACTCTTAATCGGGTTTTTCTTGCCAGGCGACAGCTTGCTGTTTGCCGCAGGATTCTTGGTACAACAAAATATACTCACCATCAACATTCACGTCTTTGTGGCTTTGCTATTCATCGCGGCAGTGCTTGGCGACAATGTCGGCTATGCATTTGGTAGCAGAGTCGGCCGGAAATTGTTTGAACGCAAACAATCACACTTTTTCCGACGGGACTACCTAGTAAAGGCTGAACTATTTTATGAAAAACACGGTGCCAAAACCATTGTGCTAGCTCGTTTTGTACCGATCGTGCGCACCTTTGCCCCCATTGTAGCTGGCGTCAGCAAGATGCGCTACCGGACATTTGTGATCTACAACCTCATCGGCGCAGCACTATGGACAGCAAGCTTTACGTACTTAGGCTACTACGCAGGTGCCTTTATCGAATCGATCGGCATCAATATCGAAATCGCAGCGATCATTATTGTACTGCTGAGTATATCGCCAATGATTATCCATTTTTTCAAAGACCGCAACAACCGCTTGCAATTAACCGCTAGCGTCAAACGACAAATTGCGGTTATACTGCGCAAGTAGCTCACTCTTAGCTCATAGCTCATAGCTCATAGCTCATAGCTCATAGCTCATAGCTCAGCATACTCTTCAAATACTGCCCCGTGTAACTCGCCTGGTTTTTCACAATCTGCTCAGGCGAACCCTCGGCGATGACCTGCCCGCCAGCAGCGCCACCTTCGGGGCCCATGTCGATGATGTAGTCGGCACATTTGATGACGTCGAGATTGTGCTCAATGATGACCATGCTGTTACCTGTGTCAACTAGTGCTTGCAGGACATGTAGCAGTTTCTTGACGTCCGCCGCATGCAGGCCTGTCGTCGGTTCATCGAGTATGTAAAGTGTCTTACCGGTCGCGCGGCGCGATAGTTCGGTCGCTAGTTTGATACGTTGGGCTTCACCGCCGCTAAAAGTCGTAGCTGGCTGGCCGAGTTTGATATAGCCGAGGCCAACTTCGACCAGCGTGTCCATCTTTTTCTTGATGCTGGGCTGAGCGTCAAAAAATTCTGCTGCCTGTTCGACGGTCATGCCGAGCACATCACTAATTGTTTGTCCTTTATAGGTGATCTCGAGCGCTTCGCGGTTGTAGCGTTTGCCTTTGCAGATCTCACATTGGACATAGACATCGGGCAGAAAATGCATCTCGATTTTGATCACACCGTCACCCTGGCAATTTTCACAGCGACCACCACGAACATTGAAGCTGAAACGACCGGCTTTGTAGCCACGGACATTGGCTTCGGGCGTACTCGCAAATAATTCACGAATGGCCGTGAAAACGCCCGTGTACGTCGCCGGGTTGCTGCGCGGTGTACGTCCAATCGGACTTTGGTCGATGGTGATAACTTTGTCGAGGTATTCAATGCCTTCGATAGCATCGTGACGACCGGCAACTTCCTGCGCCCGGTTGAGCTGAACTGATAATTCTTTTGCGATAATGTCATTAACGAGCGTTGATTTGCCCGAGCCGCTCACGCCGCTTACGATGGTTAGAAGTCCGAGCGGTATATCAACGGTGAGGTTCTTAAGATTATGCTCACGAGCACCGATAACACGAAGTAGTTTACCATTGCCTTTGCGACGCGTGCGAGGCACATCGATTTTCAATCTACCCGATAAATATTTCCCCGTGATACTATGTTCGTTGGCTGCAACCTCGTCGGGTGTGCCAACTGCACAGACTTCGCCGCCATGCACACCAGCTCCGGGACCAATATCTAGCAAGTAGTCGGCACTGCGAATGGTATCTTCGTCGTGCTCGACCACAAGCACGGTATTGCCGATATCGCGCAGGTGCTTGAGCGTGGCGATAAGCTTGTCGTTGTCGCGCTGGTGCAGACCGATCGATGGTTCATCAAGCACATACAGCACCCCTTGCAGACCCGAGCCGATTTGTGTCGCCAGACGGATACGCTGGGCTTCACCGCCACTGAGCGTATTGGCTGCCCGACCGAGTTCGAGATAGCTGAGACCAACATCGTGCATAAAACCAAGCCGTGCTAAGATCTCACGTAAAATCTGACGAGCGATAAATAACTCTTTATCATTGAGCTTCAGATCATCACGAAATAATTTGTAGGCATCGTCGACGCTAAGGCTTACCATGTCGGTAATCGAAAGTCCGTGCACCGTGATAGCGAGAACCTCGGGCTTGAGTCGGGCCCCTTTGCAGGTATAGCACTCGCGTTCGCGCATAAACCGTTCGATATCGCGGCGCATGAAGTCACTATCGGTTTCTTTGTGGCGGCGCTCAAGGTTCGGTATGACACCTTCGTACGTCGCATCAAATGAGCGACCCATGCTGAGACGAACTGAATATTTTTCCGAGCCTGTTCCATACAATATTTTCTGAATTGCATCTTCGGGAATATCCCGCACCCGGTCATGCACCGAAAAGCCATGGCGCTCACCGACAGCGGCAAGTTTCTTGACATACCAGGCATCACTGTTGACACGATTAAATGGACGGAGCGCACCTTCGGCGATCGTCAAGTTGGGGTTAAAGACCAGTTCAGGATCAACTTCGAGTCGGTTGCCGAGACCAGTACATGTCGGACATGCCCCAAATGGACTGTTAAAACTAAACAACCGCGGTTCAAGCTCGGGTATGGCAACGTCGGGATGATCGACACAGGCATAACGCTGTGAAAAAACATGCTCGGCATTGGTATCGGCGTCAAGTGCGATCAGTACGCCGCTGGCGATATCGAGCGCTTGCTCGACCGACTGAGCGATACGAGTGATCGATTCAGCGTCATTAACCACCCGGTCAACGACAATCTCAATGGTGTGTTTGAACTTCTTATCGAGCTCAGGAAATTCGTCGAGTGCGTAGATGACGCCGTCGACGCGAGCGCGCGCAAATCCCATGCGGCCATATTGGTCAGGCACGTGAGCAAACTCGCCTTTTTTGGCGCTCACGATTGGTGCTAGTATCATCAGACGTTTGCCGTCGCCGAGTTCTCGAATATTATCGACAATACTCTGTGGGGTTTGCTTGGTGACAGGTTTACCGCAAACCGGACAATGCGGCACGCCGATACGTGCATACAATAACCGTAAATAATCAAAAATTTCTGTGACCGTAGCGACAGTACTGCGCGGGTTGCGACTGGTTGATTTTTGGTCGATCGAGATTGCCGGACTCAGGCCATCAATCTGGTCGACGTCAGGTTTTTCCATAAGACCCAAAAACTGCCTCGCATAGCTGCTGAGACTCTCTACGTATCGGCGTTGGCCTTCAGCATAGATGGTATCAAAGGCGAGGCTTGATTTACCCGAACCAGATAGCCCCGTGATAACCACGAGCTTGTCGCGCGGTATCTCAACAGAGATATTTTTGAGATTGTGCTCGCGAGCACCAGTGACCTTGATAACCTCAGACATGGCCTCCTATTATATCAATTTCTGCTGCCCATGTCACTCTACGATACGCTATACTGTTAGGTATGAGACAAGCCCTCCGTCGCCATTGGCGCTCCGTGCCGACCTCAATCCGTCGACCACTCACGCTATTTGTCGGTTTGACACTTGTGCTGACATCGGGTGCAATCGGCTGGCTACCCGGACCGGGTGGCATACCAGTATTTTTACTCGGCATATTCGTACTCGCCAGCGAGTTCAAGTGGGCCGATGATTTTGGCCGTATCATCTTAAAACTCATCCATGACATCGCTCAGTGGGCGCGAAGTAACCCTCTTATGGCCGCGATCGCCCTACTCGCCAGCCTCACGACCAGCGCGACAATCATGTATATGCTTTTTATTAAATAAATACCAACCTGAATCTCGAAACCTCCCCTGACAGACAGTTGGCCTTAGGGGGCCAAAGCCCGCCAAGGCGTAGGCTAATCAGTTGGCGGCGGGTTGATTGTCTGGAGTGGGGAGGTTTTGAGATTCAGGTAAATACCATACTTGACTAATATATAAATCTGTGTTATCATAAACATAATAGCATAGGAGCAGTTTATGGTAAAAACAGTGCGAAGAATTGGGATACTTCTTGGAATTGTTGTAGTACTGAGCCAGCACCAAGTACTCAACGCATTGTTTGCTTTGTTGTTTGTTGGTGTGATACCAATGACCACTATCGTACTACCATTTTGGATGATGGGTCTTATACTCGGAAGTGTTGCAGCCATCGCCTTATTTTGGCTATTGCGACAACCTGTTTTTATCGGTGATGCACCACATCAAGAAAAAATCGCCAAATCGCGTGCACGCAGTCACGTGCTAAGTGTTGCTGCCAAACAAAATCAAAAAACTACTACCAAACCGAGCCCAAAACGACGTACACGCAAGCGATACCAGACAGCAACAAGCGGATAACTCAGGGTGCGATGCTCTCAGCCCAAAGATGAAGCTCTTCGAGAAGATACTGGTCGGCGCGGGAACGCTGCAGTCGTTCGAGTGTATCAAAATAACTAGGTAATAATTGCTGCAACTTGGTTGCTCGGTACTGTTCCCAACGAGTGTGTTCGTCTTCACTTAAGCTCTCAGGAAATTGACGAGCCTTATACCGGAAAAGTAGTTCTGGCAATCGCTCATCGACAAATTGAGGGTGAAAATCTGCTAGTTCTGTCGTACCAGCACCCCGCACCACTGCGCAGCGGCCCTTGTCTTTGTCACTCATGAAGCCATCATAGAGTTGGTGCTCAACATCGGCCGAGGGTGTATAGGGTTCGCGCATTTCGAAGGCCTCTTGCACAGCGGCACCAAATGTTGAGTTGCCCGCAAGTATCGACATATGCCGCTGTACTGCTGACATATCAATCGCGAGTCGTTCACGTGCGGCATCATCGACCACCCCGACTGGTGCGACAGCCGGACACCGATTGTAGGCGAGTTCTTTAACAGGCAGTGCCACGAACCCTTCAGCGGCTCGAGTATCACGATCAGCGAAAATAATACTAGCGAGCTGCCGGGGACTGGCGTTCAAAAACGGTGATGGGTCATGGCGCAGGTCATAGACGAGCACCGAACCAGGTTTGGTGCCAGGTGCGATCGGAAAGGCAATCGTCGTCTTCTCATGTGCCGGATCATACCGGCCAGACGTATAAACAAATGGCTTGGGATCATCGAGATTGACGAGGTTTGCTACAGCTTTTTTATCACGCAACGAGAAAAGATAGTCATACAATTTTGGTTGCTTGTCGCGTAGTAAGCGTGCAAGATCGATCAAGACTTCGACATCACTCAGAGCATCGTGGGCGTGCGTATGTGTCAGGTTATTCGCCTTGCCGAGTAGCTCTAGTTTATTGACCGCTTTGCCTGTCTCGTCTGTCGGCCACTCAATGCCCTTTGGTCGTAGCGCCCGTGTCATACGCACGACATCAAGCATATCCCACCGACCACGACCATCTGCCCAGGACCATTCGTACGGGTCATAAAAATTCCGCCACAGGGTATGGCGGATAAACTCATCGTCAAATCGCACATTGTTAAAACCGACAGCGATAGTGTCTTCAGTGAAGACATCGCTCATGAGTATGTCGCAAAATTCCTTCTCACTATAGCCATCATTCAATGTTGCCTGAGGAGTTATGCCTGTCACCATGATTGCGTCGGGACTAGGCAATATGTCATCAGTTAGTTTGACGAGCAGATTGACTGGCTCACCGATCTTTTTGAGCTTCATGTCGGTGCGTTGACCGGCAAATTGCATCACGCGGTCATCGCGCGCGCTGAAACCACTAGTCTCAAGGTCGTAGAAGAAAAATGTTTGCCGAGCGGATATGTTAGCCATAGGTAATAGTATAGAGTAGATTTTGGATTTTGGATTTTGGATTTTGGGAAAAAGACATAAAAAATGCACCTTCTGTGCACATACCGCTTACCGCTTACCGCTTACCGCTTACCGCTTACCGCTTACCGCTTAGTTATATCGTATCAGGTAGTAAATTGCCCGAGGCGGGCGGGAGAATAGGTGGGCCCAGGAAGGAGCCCGAGATTCGCGGTATGAACCAGCGAACGCACGAGTGTGCTCATCTATACCTCCCGCCCGCCGTTTTGCATGTGTCGATCGCCCGTAAAAGTGACCCACTCTAACTGGAGTGGCCACAGTAATATTTTTGGGCCTACTCTAGGTTGTCTCTCCTAGGCTAGCCCTCAAATCTTCCCGTGGATCAGCTTGCGCATATGCGCTCTCCGTTTTCTCTCTTTTTTGTGGGCCGCGTCTCGATTGCGCGATAGGAGACTGTCCTAGGGCAGGTTCCAACCTATTGACGCCGGTTGTTGGCGTATGTGCCGACCAATCAGGCGCCGTATGCCTGCGTCGTGCGAACCGTCCGGTTCTTGCCCAAAAGACTCCACTCCTTTCACATACATCAGGAAACGACCAGTCCGGAGATGGACGCGGGGCCGTTTCAAAGCGGATATGTGGTGCTGGAGCGCGGGATCTGCCAGCGTCGAGCGTACGAGCTCATCATGCGCTTGACGCTGGCAAATCATCTACTACCTGATACGTTAAGGTACCGGCCAAACGAAGAATAATTACCTCCACTCGCCAACAATGTAACTTGAACTGTCCGCTTTTCTCTGCTACAGAAAGAGGATTATGGGACAGATATATTCACAGCTTACCTTGGAAGATCGTCATCTCATCGCCACGCTATTGCGGCGTCAACTGACA
>JBARSV010000024.1:0-33982 GCA_049644865.1 Saccharimonadales bacterium (SeqCode) | reverse complement strand
CCCTTGTCGAACGGCGCCTGAACGGCGCTGAGGGGGGCTTCGCCTACGGGAGAGTCCGTCTCACGACATGGGAGCTTGCTGCCCTCGCGGGCTGCGAGGGCATGTGGAGCGAGACGTGGGCGGAGGGGTACCCCAAGGTGCCCCTCAGCCTCGCCCAGGCGGCGGCGCTGGCCGCCCTTGAGCCGGGCTCGGACGAGTTCGCGGCGTTGGCTGCGGCCGACGCCCGTGAGCTCGACCTGCCGGTCGAGGAGTGGGAACGTCCGCTTCTCGAGGGCGAGCTGCCCGACCAGCCAGTGACGAGCGTCACCGACGAGGAGGTGCGTCTCGCCGCACTCCCCGAGTGGGAGCGCCAGCGGCTCTCCAGCTGACACCCTGTCACCTTCGCCCCTGAGAAAGGGCGATGTACCTAAAAATACTTTCTCAACTCTTCACCACCGAAAGGAGGTGAACTCAAAGCGCTTGCCCGGTGCGCTCTCAAAAAC
Organism: Saccharimonadales bacterium (SeqCode); assembly: GCA_049644865.1. Taxonomy (GTDB): domain Bacteria; phylum Patescibacteriota; class Saccharimonadia; order Saccharimonadales; family Saccharimonadaceae; genus JAPUDQ01. The sequence goes on along the minus strand of JBARSV010000024.1, from coordinate 33,500 downwards.
CCGGGCAACACCCATGAACCATGAAATCTCACGGATTTGGCAAAACTTGTCAGAGGAAATGAGCTTTCATGAGAAGCTTAATTATTAATCAAAGGAATAGGAATACATATGCCACTCCAAGATAGTATGATACTTTTGGAAAGGCCAGGGCCACCGCTGGGCAGCGTGTGTCCACAGGATCGTAAAGGACCGCAGGACCGCAGCATGTGGCCACAAGATGTTGTAGAGCAGGACAGCCTATATCCTGACGAATTGCATGCTAGCCATCTCGACAAGGTTACTCCACCAGTGCCCGTGTGGTTGAGTAAGGCGCTCGAGCATCCGGATGTCAGTGCCAAATGGCAAGAGTTTGCGGGAGCCAGCGATGACTTTCTCGAGGCCAATGAGTATATGCCTAACTTTATGGATGCACGTCGACGAGGCATGTTTAGCAGAGAGGCTAAGGGTTCTTTTGACCTGACGTGCGATGAACCAATTACCTTGGAGGATGGTTCGCGGGTGAGCTTTCGACGTGAGGGCGGCAGAGTGTTTGTCGATACCGCATGGGCTGGCAGTGAGCGTCGTACCTCGCGTCCAGTTGCAAGTATGTTACCTGATTTTAGTGACCCTTATCCCCAGGCCCAACACCTAACAGGACTTTTCCGAAATCGGCTTGCACGTGAGCGAATCATAGAGGGTCTCAAGCAGCGCACTGGGAGGAATAGTCAGGCGAAGGCCTTTTGGTCGCAATGGGTTCAAGCTGTTGCCGCAGCACGGGACAAAAAAGACAAAACACATGCCAACGCAATTGCTTTCCTGTTCCAGACGACACATAGGGGCAAGAAGATTGAGGATACGGTCACTGAGCAGACTATCGATAGGCTACCAACTAGTCTGAAGGCTGTTGTGAGGGGGTGGACGGATAATGTTTGGACAGGAGAGACACATGACGAGCCTGAGCGAGTGGTGGAGCCCAGCAGTCTGCACGCACACGGCGAAGGGCGGTATACGGCTGTCTATATACAAGATGGAAACCCCCAGCCGCATCAGGAAAAGATAGCTATGGATGTGATTCTCCGCTATTTGGTCAATGACATCACTCAGTGGGGTAACAGCAATATGATTACTGACGGACTAGTTCCCATGCAAGATATTCACCCGACGTGGCAAAAAGCTGGAGATAATGCAGTAGCTTCATACGAGATTGATATGCAAGAAGCCGAACGCTGTCTAGCGGTGATACGTGAACGAGTCGCTGAGATGCTACCGAAACTGTGTTGGTTATCAAGCACAGAGAAAGAATCCGTGGAACAGGCATATGCAAAATACATCTCTCAGATAATGTGTCAGGTGAGAAAGTCGAAATCTGAAAAGATGGATAATAACCTTGTGGAGCTGACGACCATACTCGACCAATCCGACGGCCTACAAGCACTTACCGCTGCTAAGCAACGCCGAGTGTCGGGCGTGGTCGGACCTGATGAGACACGTATGTACTATATACACGACGGTGATATTGAGGCGATGGAGAGATTTAGGTCGATTGTCGAGCAATATTACAAGTTTCGACACGCGGCATATGAGGCGGCAAAATATGACAGTATATATGAGATCAACGTACTTATGCAGTCGTACCTCGATGAGCTTAACCGAGGGATCAGAGGAAGAGGTAACTACACGACCGCACTGGGGCAAGAAGAAAAGCTTACGTCTCGACTTGCGACAGCTATAGAGCAGTTGAGTGCCCGCCAAGCCGTATAGATTTTGGTACTGCTTGGACCAGAATAATTGAAATCTCATAGAGGCCAGGCGAGTAGATCTCGCCGCCTCAAATGAGCTTTCATATACGGAAAGCTAGTACATTACCAGGCTCGGCGTGACGGTATCGGCTTCGAGCTCTCATATCCATGATATGCATGTCATGAGAGCTCGAAAAAGGTTCGGCTCCCTATCCCCAGGAGGGGAAATGAACAACGTCATCGATGTCGACGTGCTGGCATACGGGCTTGGCCCGTACGTGGTGCCCGCCCACCGCCTGTTGGCGGTGGCACACTACGGTGTCCGGGGTTATTCCCCCCGGACGGGTCAGGGGGTTCAGCCCTGGCTGGCCCTCCTCTCGAAGGAGGGCAAGGCCCACGCCGTCGCCTGGGCCCACGACGGCCCCTCCGCCCACTGGGAGGAGGCCAGCCCCGACCCCGAGTGGGTCGAGGGCCAGCCCTCCGACCCCCGGTGGGGCAAGTGCCCCCTGGCGGAGTGGCACGACCCGCAGATCTGCGGGCACGTGCCGCTGGTCGTGGTCCACCAGCACGCGGGGGTGTATTACCCCCGCGGCTGGAAGTAACTACCACCTGCGCGAATAGATCGGCGCGCAGACTCAAACAATGCTGATCTGCCCCAAATCTTGTGAGGGGCTCAACAATCAAGAACGGGCAATTGACGTTTCGCCCGAGTAAGGTGGATTGACCACCAGCAACGTCGCTCTGCCACTGAGGTGGCGGGAGGATCGGTCGAGTCTGTCAGACTCCCACTCCCGCCCCTCAGGGCACAATCTGTCCGCGAGTGATACTCGCGCTGATGAGTCCAGTCGAAATGACAAGGACGAAACAGAAAACCATGCACATCACACCCGCCAGAGAGACATGTCTTATAGATCAGATTTGCCTCTCGAGTCCGCACGTTAGCGGATGTATCTTTGGGCAAGACAAATCTGTCAGGGCGAGTGTGGTGCGTTTGCCGAAGTCAGCTGATGATTGCGGATCAGCTGACGGGCAAGCGGGAAAGATACTTGACGTTGGTCTAAAGACACGCTTTTATATAAGAGTCAGTGTTCCTACGAGAGATGGAGCAAGTATGCCGTACAGTCTTGGGAGCAGTCGAGGAATTGGCCGGCCGCTCAGACGTGATTGTTTGTGGGGGAGTGTTTACCTTGTCCCAGACTTCCACCCATGGCGGCGAGGTCGTGGTGGTCGCGGTGGGGTGCGCCGTCCATGAGACGACCCCAGACACAAAGTCATCGGATGCCCGTAGTGGCTGCGAACGCACGCCGTGCGATGCGCCGACAGCATCCGGATGGCAAGAACACTCGTAGGAACCAGACGCCGCGCAAGTGACCGATAGTGGTCACAGGCTCCGGGCGCGCCAGTTGGCGTGCTCGGAGCCGCGCGGCTCGTTTTTCATCGTCGTTAGCGCCTCTTCATATCGTTGACTCAAACATTAACTTCATGTTAAACTATCACTATGACTACAATTTCAGCAGTTGAATTACGAAATAATATGCGGGAGATATTTCGCCGCGTTCACCAGGGTGAGGAAGTGGCAGTGACGTATCGTGATGAGCCCGCCGTTATCTTATCCGCCAGATCGCAGCACTCTGACAGCGCGGAACACATGGCCGGACTTGAGGCCTTGTTGGCCCTGCCTCGTCGTTCGGTATCGGACAATTCCGATGTATCATTTAAAGACCTCTACCACAGGCATCTTGATGAAAAATACCGCGGCAGATAGCACCGAATGCATCTGTTTGGATGCAAATGTGCTACTGGAGATTCTTGATAATCGTCCTCAAAAAGACGCAGCTGTTCGTCGCCTGCGCAAGCGCGGCCATTACGCAATATCGGTGCTGACTGTGCATCTGGTGATGTATTTTGGGCTGAAAGCCTATACTATGCATGAGCTGAAGCGATTTATCGATGATTTTGAGATACTGCCAGTAACGACAGAGGACGTTGCGTGGGCATATGCACATGTGCGAGGAAATGATTTTGAAGATGCTCTGCAGCTTGCAGCTGCGGTTCGACGCAGTTGTCATACGTTTTATACATTCGATAAGCATCTCAGCACGACCTATGCGTCGATATCGCAAACGAAAGTTAAGCTGTTACAATGACACCAGGAAGAAGGAAGACAGTGACGAAGAATGCGAAACTGTTGTGGATGGACCTGGAGATGACAGGCCTGGAGCCGGAGAAAGACCGGATACTTGAGGTGGCGGCGATTGCGACGGATTGGGAGTTTACTGAGATAGCGGTTTATACTGCGGTGAAGCAAGTCGGGCCGCGACTGGTCGCAGAGCGAATGGTAGGGAAGTTTTGGCAAGACAATGCGGGCGTCCGCGATGCCCTCATCGCGCAAAACAACTCGGACGCGGCGAAAAACGGTCGGACGGTCGAAAACGAACTACTCGCGTTTATAGAGCAGCATTTTGCGGCCGATACTCCCGTGTTGCTGGCGGGTAATTCGATCCATCAAGACCGGCGTTTTATCGTGAATGAATGGCCGCGGCTCGACGCGCGGTTGCATTACCGTATGTGTGACGTCAGTGCGTGGAAAGTCGTGTTTGAGGGCAAATATCGCAAGAAATTTGCCAAACCCGAGGCGCACCGTGCACTTGAGGATATACGCGGGAGTATAGAGGAATTGAAATATTATTTGGGTAAGGTGAGTGTAGAGCCGAGAGGCTAGAGCCTCGATCCTGGAGGCTGGAGACGGGGCAGAAATACGCTATACTGACTACATGTTACGCATCGAGAAGGAGAAAAAGCGGCGGGTGCGGTCAGGGGTGCTCATGGGAGCGCTGGTCGCGCTTGTACTGGGAGCGGGTGCGATCTATGGTTACGACAACTTAGTGCTCCGGGCGGAGACGACAGGGGTGCAATCAGCATCCCAGGTGAAGCCAGCGGCCAAGCCAACCTCGCTCGAGAGCCGTATGCTGGTCATGGGCGATGTCTACTGGGGGAGATATATCAACGACTGGTCGATGAAAAGTGAGCTGACGTATGCTTATCCGTTTTCACGTCTCAGCGAATTTGAGCGCGACACATACGACGCTTGGATCAACGATATGGAGTGTCCGATCACGAACAATCCCAAAGTCAGTAGCGCCGTCGAGGACAGCACCCTGCAATTTGACTGTGATCCAGCCTACTTACCAGAGGCTAAAAAATGGTTTACAGTCATGACGCTCGCGAACAACCATACCGATAATCAAGGCGCTGAGGGGCTCGTCGAGACCCGGCAACACCTCGATGAGCACGGCATACAGTATTTTGGCACCTATGACCCCGATGACGATAGCCATATCTGTGACGTCATTGCATTGCCGGCGCGAGTGACCATGAGTGATAGATCTGAAAAGCAAATCAAACTACCGATGGTTTGGTGTGGGTATCATGGCGTCTTTAAAACACCAAGTGCCGAATCGGTGCAGGTCATGAGCCAATACGCCAAGCGGTTCAATATCGTGGCGATGCCACATAGTGGTGCCGAGTATAAGCCCGAGCCCGACACCATCAAAACCGATTTTTACCGTAGTCTGATCGATGGTGGTGCCGATGTCGTAATAGGTGACCATCCTCACTGGATACAGTCGAGTGAGGCGTATAAAGGCAAACTGATCATGTACTCGCTGGGCAATTTCATCTTTGATCAACAGTACAACCGCGAGGTAACGCGCAGCGCCGTGCTGAGCATGACAGTCAGTTTGGATGCGAGCGATGCGCCTGACCTCGCTCAGTGGATGGCACTTGGTGAGAGGTGTGCGACGTATCAAGACACCTGCCTACAGATGGCGACCGATCAAGAACTCGCGAAACTACCGCTGAAGTATCATTTTGCAGTACTCGGTAGTGACAATAGTGGCAAACTCGTCCACCGCGCCAGTGCGGAACAACTGGCCGACATCAAACTTCGCCTGCGCTGGCAGCAGACAATTTCAGGATTGTCTGGTAATAATAGTGGTGAATAGCAGGAGTTGGGAGTTGGGAGATGGTAGTGCTATGCCCAGACAGAATTAAAATAGCTGTTGACTAAGTACATACTTTGTGTATACTATTACCTATGAATACAACAACCATCAATCTCAAGATCGACACGGCACTCAAGCACGATGCGACAAAAATCGCCGATGAGTTGGGTATGAGTCTTGGTACACTTATCAAAGTACTGCTCAAACAGACGATTCGCAAACAGGGTATTCAACTCGATACGCGTGAGGATATCTATCCGCCTGAGCGTATGACGCCGCAGATGGAACAGTTGATTGCTGAATTTGATGAACAGTTACATCGGGGCACTCTCAAGACGGTTTCGCACGAAGAGTTTATGCGTGGGTTTCCAGTACATAAGGACCATGCGCGAGATGCCGCATCATGACTGCTCGTTTCGAGGTTCGCTATGCAACCTCGTTTGTAAAGCTCATCGCCAAGCAACCAGTAGCAATCCAACGACAAGCTCGTGATCGTATCAATGATTTTCGCTATGGTATCAACCTCGAGCGCTTACGTGATCATGCGTTGCAAGGCAAATATAAGGGGTATCGGAGCATCAATATCAGTGGTGACGTCCGCGCACTGTATTATCAGCAGGCGGATGGTACGGTTGTGATTTTTGCTGTCATAGGTACATATTCGCAATTATACGGGTAAAATAGTTGCATGATATCGCACAAACAAGTTGAATCGATGGTGATGGCGCTGCCAGGCGCGTATCGTGATTACCCATTTGGCGAGCACATCGCAGTTTACAAAGTGACTCTTCTAAAATCTAAAATCCAAAATCCAAAATCCACTGATAAAATGTTTGCGCTGATCGATGAGAAGAGTATACCCGTGCGTCTGAGCCTCAAATGCGACCCGCAGCTGGCGGAGCTATTGCGCGACAAATACGAGACGGTGCTGCCAGGCTATCATCTCAATAAGAAGCATTGGAATACCATCATCTGCTCCGGTCAGGTCCCCGATGACGAACTATGCGACTTGGTGCGGCATAGTTATGAGCTCGTGGTGAGGTAGCAGCTTAGAGCTGGGGGCTACAAAACAAGCGAACGTAATTGTTCGAGAATTGCCTTACAACTCTCATATAAAGATGAAGTAGCGTCATCGACGGCTTTTATCGAAGATTTACCATTGACTGTTTTGAGGAGCTCCATAGTAGACGTTAGTTTGGTATCAAGCATTTGTCGATAGGTATCGTCAAATTGACCGTTTACGGCGGCAGTGCGCAGTATTTCCATATCTTCGTCTGCTGTTTCACGCGCAGCGATGGTTTTGTCTTTTCCCTTTGCCCCGGCAGACTTGAGTGAATTTTGGACGGTGCGGGCGTTACCAGTTATCAAGGTAATCGCATCACGATTAAAACGACGCATTGTAGCTGATTCTGCTTGCTTGTCACCACTGTCGAGGTATTCCAACAATGCATCAATGCGGGCGTTGAGCCTATCCATGTCGGCAGTTGGACTTGAGGAAGACCCGAGTATTGAGAAGAGAAAACTGCCTACCAGTATTATGGTTATGACGATACCGATCACTACAAGCTTGGGTGAAAATGCAGGTTTGTTTCTAGGTGCCACGTGTGGTTCGATAAATCCATTTACCATACTGTCTATGGTAAATGGTCGGGGGAAGATAGTAAATAGGGGTTCGCAGTTGGGAGTTAGGAGGTAGAATAGCACCATTCTATGGCTAGGAGCCTGGCTCCTAGGAAATTGAAATATGGTGTAATAGGTTTTCTTGGGTGGCGACTATATACCATTCGCCAAATACCCTATACTAAGACCATGATTTCAGACGATGCCAAAGAGGAGATCCGCGGGCGGCTGGCGATTGAGGATGTCATAGGAGAATACGTGCCGCTCAAGCGGGCTGGACGGAGCTGGAAAGGATTGAGCCCTTTTAGCCAAGAGAAGACGGCTAGTTTTTTTGTGTCACCCGACAAGCAGATTTGGCATGATTTTAGCAGCAACAAAGGCGGCGATATATTTAGTTTTGTCATGGAAGTCGAGGGGTTGGATTTTCGTCAGACGCTCGAACTCCTGGCGCGCAAGGCGGGTGTTGACCTGAGCATGTATGAGACAAAGTCCGATCGAGGACTTGGCGATAAGAAAAAGCGTCTCTATGCTGCCAATGAATTGGCTGCGACCTACTATCAGCGGCAGCTGATCAAAGACTCGAGTGCGATCCATTATGTCAGTAACGTCCGGGGGCTGAACCGACAAGTTGTACTCGATTTTCGCCTGGGATATGCGCCAGAACAGGGGTCGAGTTTGTCGCGGTTTATGTTGGATAAGAAATTTACACCGAGTGAACTTCGCGATGCCGGACTCGTCAATAGCCGCGGAACCGACTTGCTACGGGGGCGCTTAGCGATACCGCTCAGCGACGGGCAGGGGCAGATAGTTGGTTTTACTGGACGGCTACTGGCCGATATCAAAGACGCGCCCAAATACCTCAATACCCCACAAACGCTACTGTACGACAAAGGTCGACAAGTGTTTGGGCTGGCGCAGGCCAAGGAAGCGATTCGGCAGAACGATTATGTGGTGCTGGTCGAGGGCAATCTCGACGTGATCAGCAGTCATCAATCCGGGGTGAAACAGGTAGTGGCAACCGCTGGAACTGCTATGACCGAGCACCATCTCAAGGCGCTCAGTCGACTGACGCGCAATATACGGCTGTGTTTTGACGGTGACAAGGCGGGAATCGCTGCGACCGAGCGGGCGATACCGATTGCTGAGGCGGTCGGGGTTGATCTGAGTGTTATCACGCTACCGAGTGATTTTAAAGACCCCGATGAACTCATCAAAAAAGACGAAAAGCTGTGGCAAAGCGTCATCAATAGTCACCAGCCGGCGATCGAGTGGGTGATTGATCACTATTCTGAACGCTACGACCTGACGACAGCGACAGGCAAGCGTGAACTCAGTACGCAGGCGCTGCAGATTATCCGTAGTATTAAAGACCCTGTCGAACAAGAGCATTATTTGGGGAGGGTGGCTGAGGTGACAGGAGCAAGTCGGCGGGCACTTGAGGGCAAACTCAACATCGCGCCACGAACGGTCACGCGACGGCTCAAACCGATGCTGGTAACACCCTCGGACGGACATGACCCAGATGTACATCAGGATTATTTGCTGGGACTTGCGGTACTCGACGAGACGACGCATGATGCACTGAGACATCTGACACCAGAGTCGGTCAGCGGTGAGGTGCGGCGCGGGCTACTGGGGTATCTGCTCGAACATCTCGGGCAAAAGTTTCCCGAGCCGTTGCCGGAGCCCTTGCAAAAACTCGACACGTATGTCAAGATTGTTCTATTCAAAGCCGAGACTCGATACGGTACAGTCGACTCATCAGCCAGACTGATCGAAGCCGCGAATCTCGTGAGACGGATAAAAGACGAACACCGAAGACAAACCAAATCACTTCTCGACCAAGCGCTCCGTGACGCTGAAGCGGCTCATGATGAGTCGCGGGTGCAAACACTGCGGACACAGTTGGCCGAGCTAATCAAGGAGAGTAAACGTGCCCGACGATAACAAAGACGATGATTTTATTGACCCAGTTCTGGCCGATAGCGATGATGACGATCTGGCGAGTCTCAGCGATATCGATGTGATCGATGAGCCAGTGATCGATGAGATAGAAGACGAGGAAGAACTCGAAGTTGACCCCGGTGCGGTGTATTTTGACGATATATCCGATGACTCGGTGAGACTGTACTTGCGCGAGATAGGTAAAATCCCACTACTCAACAGCGAAGAAGAACTAGCGCTTGCTCAACGCGTGGTGGCGGGCGACAAAAAAGCCAAAGATCAGATGGCCGAGGCCAATATGCGCCTGGTGGTGAGTATCGCAAAGCGTTACAGCGGCCGAGGCTTGGATTTTCTCGACCTGATACAAGAGGGCAATACTGGTCTGTTGCGCGCTGTTGAAAAATTCGACCCCGATAAAGGCTTCAAATTTTCGACCTACGCGACGTGGTGGATCCGCCAAGCTATTACCCGTGCCATCGCTGACCAGGCCCGGACGATTCGTATACCGGTGCACATGGTAGAGACGATCAACAAGCTGCTGCGTACCCAGCGCCGTATGACCCAAGACCTCAACCGAGAGCCAACTATCGACGAGCTAGCAAAAGAACTTGAGATGGAGCCCGACAAAGTCGAATATGTCATCAAGATCAAGCAAGACATCACCAGTCTCGACGCTGGCGTCGGCCGTGATGATGGCGAAGATGACACGGTGCTCGGTGATTTTATCGAAGACGAAGACGCCGCCAGTCCGGAAGACAGCGCGGCTAATCAGCTGCTCAAAGAGCAGGTGCAGAGCATACTCGACGTACTGACAGAGCGCGAGCAAAAGATACTCAAGATGCGCTTTGGTCTCGACGACGGCAAGAGTCATACGCTTGAGGAAGTCGGGCAAGAATTTAGTGTCACCCGTGAGCGTATACGGCAAATTGAAGCCAAGGCACTGGCGAAACTGCGCAAGCACAAAGATGCCAAGAAGTTATACGAATATTTGCAGTAGGTAGACTATGCTTGAGTGTGATATGACCAATGTCCTGCTCTACAAGCCAAACGAGGCGGGACAGCATAAGGCGGGGGAATGGCGAAAACGTCATGGTGCGGGTAGTACCATTGAGACAGTGTCCCCGGTTTTTGAGGAAAATGTTGCGGTCGTCAGCGAGGAACTGAAACCAGGGAACAGAGTATTCTCATATGGTGGTGATGGCATGGCGAGTATCGCGGTCAATTCAGTGGCGCGGTGTATCCATGATGGCACACGACACGCTGCTGATATATCGGTTGGCTTTTTGCGCAATGGTTTTATGAACAATGCTGACAGGTGGGCTAATGGGTCAGCTTCGCCCGATGAGGTCATCACGTCTTCACGATACGTGAAAGCATACCCGATAGAATTACGATTTGAGCCTGATAAACCAGATGGTGTGGTGTGGCGTCGGTGGGCATTGCTCTATGCCGGTCGTAATCTGACGGCCGAGATAGGTTCAATAGCTGATGCGCCAGATATTCGTCATCAGCGCGAACAGATGCATCCTTCGCTGAAACTAGCTCATGGGCTGGGAATGGCACTGAGGTATTATGGTACCAGTCTTGTTGGCGGACATATCATGTCTGGCAAGGAACACGACGTCTATCTCAATGGCCCTGAGATAACGAGGGTACAGTTAACTGACCCAACTATAACTGACCCTGGGTTCATATGGCATTATGACCATGAGCTCGGTAACCCACTTGTTATGGCGCGGGATGTGATTGCGGGACTGACGACACGGCGGTTGCCGGTTAAAAGGATTAGTCGTGACAGTCACCGGATTGATGACCAACAGACACTGCAGGCGGATGGCGAAGTAGTGTTTTTCAATGGCACACCTCGACGATTAGGTCGTCGTGGGCTGTCGGCATCGGCGACACATCTTAATGGTCGAGGACAATTATATGTGGGCAAGGCTCCATTTGGTGTATGGGTGGTCTCGCCAGCTCATGGTGAGACTCTCACTTTCGAACAACGCATGGTCGCGTAATGCTAGTAACCAAGCTGGTGCATCAGTACGTCGGTTTGTCGTCGTAGATTATCGATATTGTGGTCGTTCATGAGGTAGTAATCGGCGAACGCGATTGGGCCGCCTTTTTCGATGTTTTTTATTTCCTCAACGTCACGGCGCATGATATCTTCTTGAGTGTACTGACGGTGGGCATCTTGTCGGGCGACGACGCGCTGGTAGCGAAGGTTCTTTGGGGCGACGACGGCAAAGGAGACATACTTTTCGCCAAAAGTCTCACGTAGATAGGTATCCTCACTCCATGAGTACACACCGTCGAGAACGACAAATTTGGCATCTCCGTCCAATAGTTCTCTCGCCCGTGTGGCGGCGCGTTTAGCCATGACAGCGGGGCCTTCAGTCATGCGCATGTCTTCGCGGACCATCTTTTCGTCACGGACGATGTCGAGCCCGCGCTTCTCAACTTCTTCATATACCATGCCACCAAAATACACTTTCGGTGCGTGGTAGTTTTCGGTGAGATAATCGACGACGGTACCTTTGCCGCTGCCTGCCATGCCGAGGATAGCGATGATGGTGGGTGATTGCATATCAACTAGTATAAATGATTTTTTGTGATCTGAGATGCTCGAGCTTTTTATTTCATATCTGTCATAGTATGATGTTCGTAAATAAGGAGTCAATACGTGGATGATAGTTTAGTATGCGCTGGCTGGTGGCTGCAAACTCAGAGAAATCTGGCATTGTGTCGCAAGACAGCAATGAAGGCTATAGGAAGGCTCGCTGTCGTGCGTGCAGATAATCCACAATTTTATTGTTTGAGGATGCGAGTGCAGCCATGAGTAACACGCCCTATATTCCAGGTGAGGCGATTGGCGGTTGTGCACTTGAGATGCTGCGCGACAAAAGCCTTCCGCTTCCTGAAAAAGATCGGCGAAGATTGCGAAAGATTGTGATGGAACGGGCAGAGGGCTATCTCAAGCATTATAGAACTGACCTCGTTCTTATTGGAGCGCCTGCATGTCAAGAAATGCCTGAAATATTTAGTCCCAAGCGAGGGGAGGCGTGGGTAGCTGATATTGCAAGGGCTGCGTGCCACATGTGCGTAGTCCAAGTATCCTGTAGCCGATCAGCAGTAGATGATACAGCGCCTTATATTCGTGCCGGGATGACTTCAGACGAAAGAAAACGTGCTCGTAACAACGACAGTGCTGCCTAGAAGCTTCTTATCTCACTACAAGGTACCCATTCACGGGCTCGTGATACTGAGACCGAGCTAACCCTCGACCAATTTATCGCTAATGAAGAAAAAGAAATGTACGCTAGGCCTAACGACGAATATTTTAACATCCGCGGTATAGAGATATGGCCGATATCGTGGTAGAAAACGCCGGCTCGCTCGAGGAGTTTATGGTAGACGTCTACCAGCGGCTCAGCCTCCGTTCATAAAAACGCCTGTGCTTTTGATTTTGGCGCACTATGGGTACAATCCTAGTATGAGTACCTCAGTAAGAGATATAAGCTGGATGGAGCGTTCGGCATGTGGTCCGCGGACTGAGCATCTTTTTGTGCAGTTGAACGGAGAGACACCAAAGGAGAAAACTGAAAGAGAGCGCCAGGCGAAAGAGGTGTGTGGTCAATGCGCTGTGAGGTTAGCGTGTCTCGACTATGCGATGAATTCGGGCCTTGTCGATAGTAAGGATGACGTTGTGTGGGGAGGTTTAACTCTTAAGGAGCGTCGTAAACGCAGGGGAGCTCGACGAGCAGGGTAGCGTATACTAGACATATGACTAAGAGGCTAGCAATTATCGATGGCAAGAGTGTGTTTTACCGCGGGTATTACGCCATGCCAAATCTCAGCACGCGCGATGGCACGCCGACGGGCGGGGTGTATGGTTTTGCGGCGCTGTCGCTCGAACTCATCAAGAAGCTCAAACCCGACTACGTGTGCGTAGCGTGGGACAAGCCACATACCAATATCCGTAGGCGCAAAGCGCTCTATCCGGAGTATAAAGCTGGTCGCAAGCCCGCGCCGCCGGATTTTTACGCGCAAATACCGCTGCTATATGAGCTGCTTGAGGCGTTTTCGTGGCCGCTCTATGAGGCCGATGACTATGAGGCCGATGACATCATGTGTACGCTGGCAGAGAAAGCCGCTGCCGTCGGCATCGAAACCTGCCTGATCACGAGCGACCTCGATGCGCTGCAGTGTGTTGGGCCACTAACCCATGTCTATGCACTCAAAAAAGGCTTTAGTAACATCGAGCTGTTTCACCCTGAGAGTTTTACCGAAAAATACGGCCTGCGTGTCGACCAATTCTTAGACCTAAAGTCACTCAAGGGAGATAGCTCAGATAATATCCCTGGCGTGCCCGGTATCGGTGAGAAGACGGCGATTAGTCTACTACAGAGCTACGAGACACTTGATGGTGTCTATGAGAACTTGTGGCAGGTCAAGGGAGCGGTGGCACGCAAACTCGAGGCTGGCCGCGATTCAGCGTACCTCAGCCATGAGATCTGTACCCTGTACCGCGATGCACCATTTGACCTCGATCTGGAGGCGATGGATATCACCGACCTCGATACCCTGAAACTCAAAACCGTGCTGACTCGGCTAGAGTTCCGTTCGCTGCTACGCAATTTGCCGAGTGGCATGCGTAGTGACGCCGTGGTGGCGAGCGACCAGCCGGAATTTCAAGAGATAAAACCAGCCAATGAGGCGAAATGGAGCGAAGCGGAGTCGGTCAAACTAACCATGACTGACCACATCGTGCTCTATCTCGACGGCGACCAGCTCTATGCCTCGGCGGATAAGGAAACTGCCTGCAAAGTGTCGGTTAAAGACATCGACACGCATCTCGCCAATGCCAATGTGATTACCTACGATGCCGATACACTTTTGCGTTTCCTTCTAAAATCCAAAATCCAAAATCTACCCTCAACTACGTTCGATACCCGCCATGCTGCGTTTCTGATGGATCCATTACGTAAGTCTCGCGAACTCTGTGACCTTGCAGGGATAGATCAATCGAACGCCCTTGAGGCAATTGCGGCTATCTGGGCGCTCCATGCTGAACAGTCTAACCAACTCGCCAAATTACCTATGCTTGAACGTGTCGCTCGCGACATCGATTTTCCACTCATACCGCTTTTGGCGCGGATGGAGCATCGTGGTATCATACTGGACACTGAGATGCTCGGTAATATGCAAAAAGAGTTATCCGAACAAATAGACAACACTCAGCAACAGATGTACAAGCTAGTAGGAAGTGAATTTAACATCAGCTCGCCTGCACAATTAAGTGAGGTGTTGTATGAAAAACTGGGCCTAAGCACCATCGGGATTAAGAAAGGTAAGACGGGGTACAGTACTGGGCAGAGCGAACTCGACAAGCTGCGTGGCTCACATCCGATCATAGAGTTGATCGAGCAATATCGTGAATTAACCAAGCTGCAGAGCACCTATGTCGAGGCGTTGCCGAAACTGGTTGATGATGAGTCGCGGCTGCACACGACCTTTCGTCAAGATGTTGCGGCCACAGGGCGGCTCAGTAGTGCTGATCCGAATTTGCAAAATATACCGGTACGAACCGAGCAGGGGCGGCGGATACGTGAGGCATTTATTCCCAGCCCTGGCAACGTCTTTGTCAGTGCCGACTACAGCCAATTTGAGCTGCGGCTCGCGGCAGTGTTGGCGGGCGACGCGAAGATGATCAACGACTTCAATGCAGGCACTGATATCCATGCCAAAACGGCGAGCGAAGTCTACAAAATACCGCTCGACGATGTCACCAAGGCTCAGCGGCGCGATGCGAAGGTGATCAATTTCGGCGTACTCTACGGTATGAGCCCACATGGGCTCGCTGCTGCCACGGGCATGAGTTTTCATGATGCAAAGGTATTTATAGATGAATATTTCCGTTTGCGCGCACCGATCAGGAAGTACATCGACGACACGATTGCTCGGGCCAAAACCGATGGCTACGTCGAGACGTATTTTGGTCGCAGACGACCCACACCAGATGTCAAATCGAGCAACTTTATTGTTCGTGCGAGCGCTGAGCGCCAGGCAGCGAACATGCCGATACAAGGTACGGAAGCGGATTTGATGAAGCTCGCGATGCTGGCTGTTGAGCGCCAGCTCAACGACCCCGCAGACTCCCGACAATCATCTTCGGATAACACTCTACGGGGGACTTCGTCCGCCCGTGGCGCTGGGCTGGCCGAGGCGGCCACACTATCCTCAGATGATCATCGCTCGTCTGCGGCTGGCGCACGCCCTCAATCTTCTCAACAAGTTCATGCTCTCCAAAATCCAAAATCCAAAATCCAAAATCCACTCGGCGTCCAAGTCCTCCAAATCCACGACTCTATCCTCGTCGAATGCCCGCGGGAAAATGCCGAAAAAGTCGGTGAGATATTAAAAGATACGATGGAAAACATCTACCCCGACCTTGCGATCAAACTGCAGGTTGATGTGCACGTGGGGGAGAATTGGGGAGAGGTGTAATTACCTGTATACTACATATTTACAAAAACGTCGTATACAGGTAAGATACAAACATGAGAGTTCATTTGCCAAACTCGGCTTATATCGGTAACTTTAATGGTTTTTTGCGATCGGTTGATATGTCTCACCCCGATACGCTGGAGATTACTACGCATGATCGCTGGATAAGCGTGCACCCTGCCGTACTTTCTTTTGTTGCTGCGCTAGGGCTTAAGGTTGGTCGAGAAAATGTGAGATTTGATAATATCGTCGCTAGTTCGGGGCATTATCTTGAGCGTATGGGGTTGTTTAAAGTACTAGATCAGCGCTCACCGTTCATCATTACCGAACACGAACCGGCAGGGCGGTTTGTGCCACTAACAGTTATCAAAACGCAGACCGAGCAAAGTGCATTTATTACCGACATGATTCCATTGCTTCATCTTGCTCCTGAGCAAGCAGATGCGATCAAATATGTCGTGGGCGAGCTACTCCGTAACGTTCTTGAGCATGCTGTCTCACCGATTGGAGCGGTAGTTGCCGCACAATATTACCAAAAATCTCGCACCGTCAGGATTGGTATTTGCGACGGCGGCATTGGCGTGCGCCAATCGCTTGGTGCATCATGGCCGACAAAAAATGATATCGAAGCATTAAAGCTCGCCTTGGTACCAGGTATTACTGGGACAACTAGGCGTGAAGGCGGGACTGAACTTAACGCCGGCGCTGGGCTGTTCTTTATCAAATCGATGGCCAGCGTGAGTCGTAATTACTTCTTGATCTATAGCGGGCAAGGCTTGTACAAGCTTCATCTAAGGCGTCCTACAAAAAAACTACCACGGCTCAACGCTGATCCATCGAAAGATAATCATGCAGAGATGAATACAGCACCCTGTCTCGGAGGTACGCTGGTCGCGGTCGATATATCACTGGACCAGACAGAACAATTTCAAGATCTACTTGCTATTATTCGTAAAACTTATAGCGACGCTGTCAAAGAACGACGCAAGGCTCGCTATAAACGACCACAGTTTTATTAGGAGGTGATGAGTATGACAATTGTGATAAAAAAGTACGTTGGAGAGTTCGGGGAAAACAAAGACGTTGCTCGTGATATTCGTGTGCAGACCATTATGCCCGCGCTCGAAAAAGGTCGCCTTGTCAAACTGGATTTTGCCGGTGTGTCTGGCGCAACGCAATCATTTGTTCACGCGCTTATCAGTGATGCAATTCGCACATACGGTGATGACGTGTATGATCTGCTTATATTTGTCAATTGCAACGAAGTCATTAAAACTATTATCAATATTGTGGCTGATTATATGGAGGAAAGTTAACAGTATGTCTCATGCTATACCTAATATTCACAACTCTGCCGACGCGTATGCAGGGGAGAATTGGGGAGAGGCGTAGGGTATGACAGCTCAGGAACAACGTGGCGTAGTTCGTACATTTATGCCAAACGCAAAGACTATTCGGTTTTCTGATACTGGTGAGGAAAATGAGGTATATATTGTTGATGATGAACTGGTCTTTCGATTTCCCAAAGACGAAGCCGCCAAAAAAGCTTTGTTGTTTGAATGCGAGTTATTGGAGAAGCTAAAAGGCAAGGTGACGCTACGCATTCCAATAGTCGTCGACTATGACAAAACTGGGGTGTATGGTGTGTGCCGATATATCCCTGGTAATGTCCGTAAAAACAGTGAAATTTGTAGGTTCGACTCTCATAAGAAAGCGGAACTTGCTGTAGCTCTAACGCAATTTATCAACGAACTCAATGGTGTTGTCGATCCAGCATGGCTGACATCATTTCCTGATCGTAGTATGTCGGCCAGAATCGACTCTTTTGAGTACTATGAAGTCATAGCGGGGTATACTGAGGCGCATCGCTCTGATAAGTCTGGGCAATACTTGAGATGGTATGAAAGTCTAAAGTCGATTCGCGACGAAGTCTATTCGCAGAGTCATCTGGCAATCTTGCACGGTGATCTGCACGGAGGCAATCTCATATTTGATAAACAGGATAACTTGGTAGGCGTGATCGATTTTGGAGATTGTGTCTACGATACGATCTACAATGAGCTAAAAGTATTGGCACGTCTTGGGCCAGAAGTCGTTGAGCATTGTATAAAACACTTGGGACAGGCATTCGGGACTATCAAAAGAGACTATGTTCGCACGTGTGTCATGGCGCACGAATACTCTGTGTTAGTAAGGACTAGCAGTTCAGATGAGAGGAAGAGATTAGCAAGTGAAATTTTGCACGAATGGGGAGAGGTGTAAATGAGCGTTGACTGCGTATTTTGTGACGGGCAGGACAACACCTTTGCTGAGGGAGAATTGTGGAGGGCACGATGGGACTTGTACCCAGCGACTCCTGGACATGCTGGAATTGTACCGCGGCGACATGTAGCGCTACTCGAGGAACTAAATGAGCATGAAATTGACGAAATGATGCGGTTTGCGCGCGAAGCAATGAGTGTTATAAGACGATCTGATCTGACTGGTATGTATCGAATGTTGGCTGAGCGCTCGGATGATCATATGCGAGTCTTGCAGCAAAAAGCCATGACGAGTCTTGCGCTGCACAGTAGCCCTCCTGATGCATTCAACCTTGGAATCAATGACGGCCCGATTGCTGGACAAAGTGTGCCGCATCTCCACCTCCATCTGATGCCGCGGTGGGAGGGCGACATGGAAAACCCAAGGGGCGGTGTGAGAAACTTGTTTCCTGAGGATACATATAAAGAAGGCCTATGACTGACCAAGACTTTTTGCAGATTGCGATTGATGAAGGTAACAAACAGTTGCCACCACGCAATTTTGGCGCGGTGATCATGAAGGATGGCGAGATACTTGGTCAGGGACATAACCACGTGTATGAAGACAATGACCCCTCTGCCCATGCCGAGATAGCGGCTATCCGCGCGGCGGCGCAAAATTTAGGGACCAAAGATTTGAGTGGCTGTACCATGTACGGCAGTCATGAACCCTGTTTGATGTGTTTTAGTTGTGCTGGGTGGGCAAACATCGATCGCATCGTCTACGCGCATACAGCGAATGAACAAAACTTTTCGTATGAATTTGACGGGGTAAATTTGCAGGATCTTGCCAAGAAATTCACCCGAAGAAATGTGTCGGTCGAGCATGTGCCATTACACCACTAAAAGCCGTCAGCTTTTGATCTGTAACAACGGGTAATTTTGCTATCTTGACAAAACGTACGCTTAAAGTGTACGATTAAAACGTACGAAAGGAATAGATAGTATGGGTACATACACAGTTTCAACTAGTGATCTGCGTAATAATCTTGCGGATGTGCTCGAAGCGGTCAATGATGACACTATCGTCATTGTGACGCGGCGTGGTAAGACGGAGCGGGCGATTATCGATATAGATAAGCTCGAGGACTTACTAGCGGCGAGTGATCCACAGTATCTAAAGAAAATTGCTCAGGCGCGCGCCGAAGCAAGGCGCGGCGAACTCTTTAGTATGGAAGATGTCTTCGGGGAGATGTGATTATGCGAATCGCCTTGGCGAAGACGGCGAGCAAAGACATTAAAAAATGTCCACCGCAGCTCCAAAAGCGGATTTATGACAAACTAAACTTTTTCCTCGCGCAACGTGATCCTCTGGTGTTTGCCGAGCCGCTAACGCAACCATTTGATGCGCAGTATCGTTTTCGTATTGGTAATTATCGTGTACTGTTTGATGTCGAGGGCGATATGATTGTCATCTTGCATGTGCAGCATAGGCGGGAAGTGTACCGATGATTAAAGCGATTATCTTTGATTGTTTTGGTGTGCTCACGAGTGATACACTACTCGAACTACTGAGAGAGCGTGTGCATGATGAGGCGGATTGGCAGGAATTGTGGCGCCGTGATGACCAAGTGAACCAAGGTGAGATATCGTTTGACGAATACGTAGAGTATGTCGGCTCACTAGTGGGGTTATCGCGAGATGAAACACGGCAGGTATTTGGCACAAATTCGCCAAATCAACGCCTACTAGCTTATGTTCGCACACTGGCGCCACAGTATAAGCTAGCAATGCTCTCGAACATGGCGCACGATAGTGTGGACGAACTCATCGGCGCAGAGAATAGAAAATTATTTGACATCATAATACTGTCGTGCGATGTCGGCATGGTCAAGCCCGATCCCCAGATGTACCTGAAGTGTGCGGAAGCACTTGGCTGTCAACCAGAAGAATGCCTATTTGTCGATGACAAGGCTCGCTACTGTGAGCCCGCACGAGCGCTCGGTATGCAGACGATCGTCTATGATACGTTTTCATCGTTTCAGACCGATTGTGACAAGCTGCGTGGCGGTGCGGTACAATACTGAGCAGTAGTCTAACGGCGGAGGTACTATGGACGAGATCAAAGTTGAGGTAATACCAGCGATGATGGTGCCGATTGTGGCACGGCAGACAGCCATGGACCCGGCGTATGTGAAGAAATTGACCGATATGATGAGCCGTGATGAGATCGTGCTGCTGGCGGCCCGGCGTGATGCGGGGGGCTATATCGACAACTACATCGGGCGAGTCAGCCTGTGGTTGGCACCAGCTGAAGAGTCTGAGGTGCGCCGTAGCGTACCACAAGCTGCCATGGTGACGAAATTGCAGGTCAACGAGCGGGCGCGTTTGCAGGGCATCGCACGGCAGCTCATGCTGGCTGCCGAAGACGCAGCGCGGGCCCGCGGCCGACACCAGCTGGCACTTGGTGTCGAGCCAGGCAACCAAGCAGCCCGCAAACTCTACGAATCACTCGGCTATGCCTACCACAAGGCACTCGGCCACGATACCTACCAGGCCAGTTGGGACGAAACCGACGAACAGGGAGGTACCAAACGGGTGACGGTTGAGGCCATGCTAATGGTCAAGGAAATCTGAGCGAGCGAATATCGACCGCGCCGTGGCGCAGTACGGTGAGCTGACCGTCGTCGAGGCGGATGATGGTTGATGGCTGGTGATCGGCGATGACGCCGGCATCGACGTAGCAGTCGACGCTGTCGCCGAAATAGGCGATGGCTTCTTCGATGGTTGTAGCGGTCGGCTGGCGCGGCGCGTTGGCACTGGTTGTCATGAGCGGGCCAGTGCGGCGGAGTAGTTCGAGTAAATCATGATGGTTGGGTATGCGTACGGCGAGGTCAGGCAAGCTTGATTTGAGATAATCCGCCACCCCCCCAGCGTCGAGTACAATACTGAGCGCAGCGGGCCAGTAACTGTCGGCGTGGTGCAGCGTGGCGTACGAAAACCCGAGCGCATGGAGCTGCTCGATATTCGCTGCCACAATAGTGCCGGGCTGGCGAGCGCGTGATTTGAGGGCGTAGAGACTAGCGATGGCGTGCTCATCAGCCGCCCGCGCCACTAGTCCATAGACCGTGTCGGTCGGGATCACCGCCACGCCACCAGCCATCAGTGCCGTTACGACAGCCGGGTCTTGTAAAGAAGTAACATGTTCCATCAGATGATTATGATACCACCTCTGGCGTGAATTACCACACCCTTGCTACACTACGAACATGATAATTGTTACTTGCGGCTATGCGTTTACTGATGTCGATGCCTATGCTGGCTGTATCGCCTATGCGGAGTTACTTCGTCGGCAGGGCGAGGAAGCGGTGGCGGTGCTGCCTGGTCCACTTAACGATAGCATTACACCCACTATGCGTACCTGGCCAGACGAATACCAGACGAGCTGCCACGTCGGTCAGTTTGACCAATTTGTACTGATCGACATATCTGATCCGCAGTTTGTGGCGCGCTTCGTGGTACCGGAGCAAGTGCGCGAGGTGATAGATCATCACATGGGTCATACCGACTTTTGGTTGCAGCACGGTGCAAAGCTACAAATTGAGCACGTCGGAGCAGCCTGTACGCAGGTGTTTGAGCGCTGGCAGCATGTCGGCTACGATGCGACCATGTCGATCACAACCGTAAAACTATTAGCCTGTGGCATACTCGATAACACGCTTAATTTTAACGCCAACGTCACCAATGACCGCGACCGCGTCGCTTATCGTACGTTGCAGGGTATTGCTACACTTGATGATACTTTTGCTGAGCAGTATTTCACCGATTGCCAGACGGCTGTGACCAGCGACCCGGTGTCGTCAATGAATCGTGATACCAAGTACCTCCAATTACCAGGATTTGCGGCCGAAATGACTATCGGTCAACTGGTACTGTGGGACGCGAGTCGCATGCTCGGACAGCGCGCTGCGCTAAGTGCGGCGCTCGCTCAGCATCATCGGCCATGGCTCGTCAATCTGATTAGTATCGCCGAGGGCAAAAATTATCTGATAGCTGATGATAAGCGCCTTGAAGTCTTCTTGATGCAGTTGCTCGACACGGAATTTATAGACGGCCTGGCTCACACCTCGCGGCTGTGGCTGCGCAAGGAGATCGTTAAACAAGCGATCACACGGCATGGCTCTCTATAGCTTAACTAATGCTAGGAACGTAGAGGCCGTTGGGTCCAAAGCGGCCAATCTGATGCGACTCAGCGATCATTTTCAAGTCCCAAGAGGCTTTGTCATCACTGCCGATGAAATTGTGACCGATAGCATGCTCTATATATGGTTTGATCGGCTTGGTTCTGATACGGTTGCTGTACGTTCGAGTGCGATGAATGAGGATAGTTCCCAGGCAGCCTGGGCGGGGCAGCTTGAAACCAAACTAAATGTACCTCGAGAAAAACTGCTTGATGCGGTGAAATCGTGCCGTCTGTCAGTACACACTCCGCGTGCTGAGGCGTATGCCGAGGCGCATAGTGTGTCAGCAGGTGGCGTGGCGGTGATCATCCAGACTATGCTCAGACCCAGTGTCAGTGGCGTAGCATTTTCGTGCCATCCGGTGACTAGGGAGAAACGGATTGTTATCGAAGCTGTTACGGGGCTTGGCGAGCAACTGGTCAGCGGCGCTGTTACCCCAGATACCTATATCGAGGGCGGCGAGCCGCATTTGGCTGGTAGTGAGCAGATACTATCTGACTCAGAAATCGCAGAGGTCACTACACTAACACGGCAAGTCGAACGATTTCTTGGTTATCCGGTTGATATTGAGTGGGCGTACCATGATGACGAACTATATTTACTACAGGCAAGGCCGATTACTACGCTATAATAATCCCAGAAAGCAGGAAGAATTATGGCCAAACACGATCTGGGGAAGTTATATTTGACGCAGAAATCACTAACAGAGTGGCTCGAGGACATTGGCCATGGAGATGTGGCAGAACTGCGTGATGAAGATAACGAAAAGCGCGAGCGGTTACGGGTACTCAATGATGTGATCGGGTTGCCATTTGACAAACCAGTGCAATTTGATGCGGTGGATGTCGCTGAGAATTCACCTGAACACCAAAAGTATCTTGCCCATCATGGCAACGAGCTTTGCGCGCTTCGCCTGATCCCGCGCGATAAGAAGTTGCCGAAATTACGCAATCGTGGCCGCAGCGTAAAAGAAGTACAGCTATGGTTCCGCGAGCAACAGATCGACCCTGCGCAGTATCGTGCGGAGTATATTGCTCACTCTGATGACCAGCTGTGGTCGACAATATTTGTCGTAAGCGATGAAGCGATATTTGGTGAGATTATTCGGGGGCGTCATAGCCAGCTGACGCAAGGGTTTTACGATGGTGATCACCGACCATGTACATTTCGGTATGACTTCGCCAAATGGCAGATGGAACCGCGTGACGATGAGTCACTAGTGAAGATTCGGGAGATTATCACTCATCTTCAGGTTGGTTCTGACCAACAAACTGTGCTATCAGAGAAGATTGGCGCAACATTCGCACACGGTTACCTGAAAGGCTATTTTGAAACGACCGAGTGTGATGAGTTTGGATTATGGTTCGTTGACTATGCGCCGACTTTGGGAGAACGACTTTCAGTAGCGGTTAGACCTGTCCGCAACGATGACGCTGTTATTTCTGGTCAAATCGGGTGCATGGGCAGAGCGGAGGGAAGGGTACGAATCATTGAACCGGGCGGGCAAGACGATGACTTTCCGGTCGATGCAGTACTGATTTGTTCAGTGACAACCCCAGACTTTGTACCACTCATGCAAAAAGCCTGTGCCATTGTGACTGATAACGGCGGTATATTGTCGCACGCAGCGATTGTGGCAAGGGAACTTGGCAAGCCGTGTATTGTCGGCACGGGTAATGCGACGATGAGTTTTAAGACTGGAGACCGAGTACTAGTTGATGCCGACAAGGGGACTGTAGTAAAACTATGACCCCAGAACAAAAAGCCGCTGTATTTCTCGAGGGCCAGACGCATATGATCGTCGCGGTGACATGTGACGATGGCCGACCGTGGGCCGTGCCAGTGGTGATACAACAGCGCGATGGTAAAGTATTTGAGTGGGATTCACGGCTCGACGCGGTGCACTCGCTGGCTATCGCTCGTGATCCGCGCGTGGCGATATGTCTCTACCGCGCATCCTCGGACGAAGGGGAAGAAATTGTCGTCTACGGCGACGGCACTGCTGAAATTGTCGAGCAACGCGGCGAGTACGCGCGCTATCGAGCAACGCTTCAAACCGCGTGGATGAACGATGTCGATCATGTCAAACGTCCAATTAGCGTCAGCGCGTTGTAGAATAGAAAGATGAAACCAATCTGGCGGCGATTTCGACCACAAAAAAACGCCCAGAATACAATAACACCTCCGAGGGTTTATCCCTCGCGGGATGATGTGTCGGGCAAGGAGTCGGTCTATAGCCGCGCGCATGCGGTGATTGACCAGCAGGGGATTGGCCGGGGGCGATTGTGGCGGCATCATGATGCCCATGCGTTTGACGGTATGATTGACAGCCTGCGAGCACGGGCTGGTAGCAGCGGTGACTCGGCGGACTGGTTGGCAGCTCTGGTGCTGCAAGCACCGCGAGCCGTCGATGCGCAGCGTTCGATGGACAAACACCCCGGCGGTTTCCATAACCGTGAGGCGCGGCTATTTGAGCTGATCGACTTCAACGATACCTACGTGTCGACCGTACTGGCGCTCGACGAGGCGGATTACGCGACGTTCAACGACGAGGCCAAGCGGCTGATGGACCGATTTTGCAAGCACGTCAACGTACCGTGTCTGACCAATGAACAGTGGCAGGCGATTACCCATGGTTTATCCCGGGAGATCTCCGTTTACAGAGGTGCGCTTCGTCTGGGATATCAGGCACGCATGACCAGTCGGCGTGAAGACGCGATGGGTGTCGATATGGTGGTGACTGATGACGAGGGTCACTCAATTAATCTCGATATCAAGACACGGTCGAGTTTTCATTTTCGGTTGATCGACCTGCACCGCGAGGGACGCGTCAGCGAACTCGAGCGCGAAGAGGCGGAAAAATTTGGCCATATCACCGTCGTCAATGGTCATGGCAGTAGTGCGGTCACGACGACACTGCTGAGGATCGATGAAGAGACCTATGGCCGGATCATCGATTTTGCTCTCGAGCGGCAAGAACCGCTACGGACATCGATCGATCAGATATTCCGTTCGTATGCATCTTGCTATCATGAGCTTTGATTGATTGACGTCTTCTATCACCCCTGGCAGCTTCTTGTCAAAGATACTCGATCACCTCGCCCAAAAATTTACTACCCCTTAAAACTTGTTGACTATTTGTTGCCATGGCAAGAAGAGGTATACTGATACCAATATGAAATTGTGTTGTGAGGGGCGGAAGTGAAGCGGCAGCCAGATGACGAGAGGTTTCCTGAGTCGGGGGAGCTGTGCCGGGGCGAGATTGTCGATCGCATATTGAGGGCGGGAGCATATTCGACGCTGGGTTTGGCACTTATTGCGCCCAATATTGTCATGGCGCTTGACAAGCCTCTGAAGCAGCTCGATAACAGCCTCGATAAGCGGGCTCGGCGTCGAGAAGTGATGCGCACAGTCTACTATATGAAGTCTCGGGGCTATTTGGTCGGTGAATATGAGCATGGGCTAGAGCTGACCGCCAAGGCAATGCGTCGTCTGGCTAAAATGCAGCTCAACGAGGCAGCGATCTGTCCAGTGCCGGTGTGGGACCGTAGCTGGCGAATTATTGTCTATGACATCCCGCAAGGTAGCAAAGCGGCTCGTCAGTTTATTGCGGCATATTTGCGGAGGATAGGCTGTTTTCAGCTACAGAAAAGCACTTGGATAACGCCGTTTGATTGCCGAGAGAGTGTTGAAGCGGTTGGTGTGCATACGCAGTGCACTCAGTACATAACGTATTTTGAAGCGCATTATTTGGCGAACGAATCGGTCATACTGCGACGTTTTGCCAAAAAATATCCCGCGACTAATTTCTTTTCTGTCACAAATTCATCTGAAAAGTAGTTTACTATTTGTGTCCATGGCCAGAAATAGTAAACACTAATGAGGTGAGGGGTCCAAGGGTGGTGTATGAAAGATAAAGATGATAGATGGAGAATGACAAAAGAGGGAGAATAGAGAACAGAGAATGAAGAACGAATAATGAAGAACTAATAATGAAGAAGGGAGGATGAAGAATTGAGGATGACGAAAGGGAGAGAATGAAGAATGGAGAATTGAGAATGGAGAATAGAGCACGGTTGTTATGAGAAGGGAGGGATGGTTTATACTAGTGTGTATGAACGAACAACTCGAAAAACAACTCGTCCGTCAGCTCAAGATACTCAATTTTTGGATCACGACATTTGGCGTACTCATGCTACTCACGCTTGGCACCATCGGATTTTTCTTGTGGCAGGCAGTGACGTTTATTCGCTCGACCAATGACAACATACAACAATTTCGCCAGACAACGACTGAAAAGCTCGATGTCAAAGCCAGTGTGTGCGACGGGAGCGATAATTTCTCTCACCTCGTACGATCTACTGGCGCGTGTAACTAACTGTTGACAAGACGACATCATAAGCGTATTACGGTAGTAGAGTTTTGTAACACAAAAAGGTCAAACATCATGTCGACGGCAGTCGTAGAGCGCAGGCAACCGGTAGCTTCTCGAAGTGAAAGACTGCCACAAGTTTCCCCTGTCGACCGATTGGCGCGGCGAATTACGCGTGATCCGGTGTGTGATGAGCGGTGGCTAGATGGGCTCTATGACCAGTTTGTGCTGAGGCGAAATCTACCACAACCGGGTGATTTGTATTCGCGCGAACTGCCCCCACTCGTCGAGAGACGGGGTGGTCAAGATGTCGTGTTGAGCGAACAGGTCTTTACGGGCGTGACGCCAGAGGGCGTATTTGTGCAGTTACTTGCTGATCGTTCTGGCTACCACAAACTTGTCCGGTTGTCAGGCAGACTGGGCTATCAGGAACCGCCCGTCACCGGCGGAGGCAATAGTGATGAGGTGATACGGGCTGAATTTTGGAAGTCCAGGTATCCGTATGTCGGGATCGATGTCACGTACGAAAACGATGCCTGGGCCTGCTCGGCGGTGACGACCGAAGGTGACTATCAGCCGGTTTATGAGATTGTGGATGTGCTTGTGGCGATTGGGAAGAACAAGATTATACCGTTTTGGGCATATGAAAGCCGATCTACTGATAGCGGGGGAGAATGCTGTACAGCATAATAAACTCCAACAAATTTCCTATAACCCACCAAATGTATATAAGTGAGATCGATTG
The DNA here is from genome assembly GCA_049644865.1 of Saccharimonadales bacterium (SeqCode). Classification (GTDB taxonomy): domain Bacteria; phylum Patescibacteriota; class Saccharimonadia; order Saccharimonadales; family Saccharimonadaceae; genus JAPUDQ01. The sequence continues at coordinate 6,112 of JBARSV010000024.1, read as the reverse complement.
TGGCGCTGGGCAGAAACTTGTCGGTTTATCCACGCTAGTTTGATAATTTTGTTTACAATACTGTCTTACAAAAAATAGTCTAATACCACATTTTTCACTAGAGAATTTTAGGGTTTTGCAAAAGTCCTATATAATATGTCGCATGCGAGGTCGTCCTACACAACTTGGCTACATTGTTTTCGTGACAATTCTCATTCTTGTCGTGGTTGGCGCATACTTGCTGTTGCGTGGCAATCAAGCTAAGCCACAAACAGTTGATAGCAATTTGGTGGAAAAGATTGAAGTGACCAAGCTTGATGCATCGCGCAGCGTGCGGATGACAGTATATGGGCCGATCGTGTCTAATGAGGGACGGGAGTCATATAGTATCACCGTGAGTCAAGATAGTCGTCAGTTCGAGGCCCGTAAGGGTTATGACGCCACCGTCGTTGGTACTAGCAGCTACGGTAATAGCCTTGAGGCATATACACAGCTTGTTTTTGCCTTGAGTAGAGCTAATTTTGATGCTCGGCGAACCCTAAAGACTGGTGAGGATACTGATGATCGCGGGGTTTGTCCTTCTGGTAAAAAGTATGTCTACGATATATTAGAATTTGATAGCAGCGTAGCGAGTGCTTGGACCACAAGTTGTAAAAATGCCAAAGGCACTTTCGGCGGTAGTAATACGGCAATAAAAGTATTGTTCGATAAGCAAATCCCTGATCTTTCGACAGTCATTAAATCGATAAAGCTTCGTTGATGGTAAGGGCCGTAATTTTTGATTGTTTCGGTGTTCTTATAGGTACTAGTTATCTAGCACTGAGCGAATTATGCCCAGTGCATAAACGACAAGAATTAGCAGATGTACGTAAAACTGCCGACTACGGCTACATCGATAGGCAAGAATACGTGTCCCAGGTCGCTCGGCTGATTGGGGCAACTACGTATGAGGCCGATGCTATGATTAACGAGCATCACGCTCGCAATGAGTCCATGCTCTCTTACGTACGCGATTTGCGCAGTAGAGGTATTAAAACGGCGTTGCTTAGTAATGTTGGGAGAGGTGTGATGGAACGGATATTTACGTTCGGGGAACTCAATGAATTATTTGACGTGGTGACGTTGTCATACGAGGTAGGTATGGTTAAGCCTGACCCAAACATTTATCGGGCAACAGTTGAGAAACTTTGCCTTGACGCGGCAGATTGTCTCATGGTTGATGATCGTGAGGAATTTTGCGCTGGTGCCGACGCCGCAGGTTTGCAGACCCTCCATTTTCTTACGAATGCCTCAACTAAACGTTTAGTTGAGGAAAAGATAATCCTGGGGTACTGATTGTGGATAACTGCACGACAAACTCTATTGACATAATGCCTATGGTTAGGAGATAATCTAACCAAACCAACTTTAAAACAAAAAGGAATAAGGAATGAAACAACAACTTAAGTCACGTGCTGCGGTTGTGGCAAGTGTTGCTGCGGTTGTCGGTCTCGTTTTGGCTCCAGTTGCTGCTTCAGCGGCGACCGCCAACACGACGATCAATGCCGTGCTGGCGTCGTCTATCAGTGTGACGACCAGTGGTACAGTAACGCTCAACATCATACCAGTCTCTGGTGGTGCCCAAAGTACCGCGAGCGACACTGTGACGGTGACAACCAACCATGGGACGGGCTACAACCTCAGTCTCAAGGACGCTGATGCCAACACCAACCTTGTCAATGTCGGTAACAACATCCCGACATCGTCAAGTACGACGTGGGGTTCACCCGCTGCATTGTCGAACAACACGTGGGGTTACGGCATCGCATCTGGTACAGCCAACTTGACCGCTGGTAGCAACTTTAGTGCGTCATATACGGCACAAACTGATCAGACAACTGATTCACACCTATTCTTAGGCGTGAAAACAACCGATCAGTTGCTTCGCACGACATCCTCAGCTGCAGGAAGCGGTGAAGTAACGACGGTGTGGTATTCAGCCAAGGCTGACACGACCAACCCGACCGGCACGTACACCGATACCGTGACATATACCGCGTTGACAAACTAGTCAATTCATTCGTCACGTATAACAGGGCTATCTCTTTATCAAGGTTAGTCCTGTTTGCTTGTGTTGTATAGGCTGCAACAGAAAATCTCGTGCAGGGCATGTATAATCATTGCTATGATAAAAATTTCTCGGATCTTCGTCGGTGGGGCAGTCGCTGTATCAATACTTGCTGGACTCGTCATGCAATCGGCCACCGTGCGCGCAATCGAGGGTGAGAGTATTGTCATGTCACCGACATCAAAGCCCTACAAGCTCGATGCTGGTCAGACCAAGTCAGACAGCTTTACGATTATCAACGATGGCACATCACGCTACACGTTCAAGGTATATGCCGTACCATACAGCGTGAAAAACAGTCAGTATGAGGCTGATCTTGAGACGAAGTTGCCAAATGCCGACGCCTACCAGTGGATCAAATTTGAACAAAATCGTTATGAACTAAAACCAGGCGAGAAAGTTGATGTGCCATATACTATCACGGTGCCGGCCGACGCCGCGCCAGGCGGCCACTACGGTGTTCTCTTCGCCGAGACGGAAGTTGATCCGAGCCAGACATCACAGATTGGCCGTCAAAAGCGCGTCGGGTCGATCATCTATGCGACTGTCAACGGCGACTATATACAGGCGGGGCGTCAGATAGAAGTCCTGATTGACCCAATACAGATCGGTTATCCGCTGCGAGGTCGCATGACGGTGGAAAATACCGGTAATACCGACTTTGTCATGAAGAGTACCCTGCGCATCAACAACATCTTGGGTGGCAACATGTACAACAAGACGACCGAATACGTACTGCTCCCAAAAACCACCCGCGACATCCCGCTCGCCTGGGAACAAGGCCCATGGCTTGGTTGGTACAATGTGCAGACCGAGAGCGACATATTGGGTAAGAAGGTCACACACGACCAATTGGTCTTCATCGCGCCACTCTGGTTTGTGCTGATCGCGGCGCTGGTATTTCTCGCTATTCTCTACATGCTATATCGTCGGTTTCGTCGCTAGAGCGTCTCTGCTATAATCAAAAGCAGTATGAGGGGTAAATTTCATCTCGTTAGCCTGTTTGCTATCTTGGCGGTTATTGTGGTTGGGTTTTTCTCGACAGCCAGCGCCGAACGATTTACAGGCGGTAGTTATATCATCGATGCCAGTGTCGTTGGTAACAGCTTCGGCGGTGATACGACCGGCGGTAGCTACAAACTGACCAGTAGTGGCGGCGAGAGCATTATCGGAGAGGGCAGCGGCGGCAGCTACAAACTTGATAGCGGCTACGTCGCACAGTTGCAAAATAGTTTGCAACTGACGGTGCAGCCGGGCGGGCTAGTTGGGTATTACCCGCTCGAAGAAAATTCAGGTACATTTACAAGAGATGAAAGTCTATATACCAATAATGGTAATTTGCAAACGGGTGTGAGCTGGGCAACCGGGAAGGTGGGAAATGCAGTTGACACAGGCGGCACATCTGATGTACGTGTTGCCGATAACGCGCAGCTTAATTTTGGACAGCATATGACGGTTTCCTTGTGGGCAAAACAATCTGCCCTTACGGCTAATAAAGCGCTGGTGGCACAGTCCCAATATCCTACGGACAGCTCGTGGGTTTTACAGACTGGTTCTTCGAGTACAACATTACGAGTTTTTGTTGCAAATGCTCCGACTGATACTGGAGGTAATTGCGTGGACACTGACAGTTCATGGACGGCTGGCACATGGCATCACGTTGCGTTCGCCTACGATGGCACTCAGGCCGCATCACTGGACAGGGCAAAAGTATATATCGATGGTGTAGCGAGGACAATGTCATCCTGTGGAGGAACTATTTCTACTAGCTTACAAAATAGTTCGGACTATCTATCTATCGGTGATTTTCATGGTCTCAATCGTCAATTTAATGGAGTGTTAGATGAAGTAAAATTATTCAACCGCACGCTCACGTTGAATGAGATCAAAGCCGAATATGACGCCGGTGTGGCGGGCAACACGGCCGGGCTGGGATTTGCATCGGGCATCATACCCGGTGTCTCACAGACGAGTAATTATGACGCTGCAGTCCTGACTGATTCGGTGAAGGGCTATACCTTGGCCGTCAGTCAAAACAACGACCTCACCAAAGGCGCTGATACCATCAGCGGTGTCAGTGGTACCATTGCGAGCCCAGTGACGTGGGTCGAGGGTACGACCAAGGGGCTTGGCTTTACGCTGTACGGTACGAATGCTACGTCCATTCCGGGCAAGTGGAGCAGCGGCGCAGCCTACGCGGCATTTCCAGGTACCAGCACCAGCTACTATACCCGCACCGGTCGGCAAAGTGCCAAAGACGTGCTCAATATGCGACTTCGACTCGACACCACCATGCTTAACCCTGCAGGGACGTACACAAATGTCATCACAACCGTCGGGACGGTGACGCCGTAAACGCCACCTAATATTGACAAATCATATCATTTGTCATACATTGATAGGGTGAAGCCTTTTGATTGGAACTCGGATAAAAATGCCCGTTTGAGGCAGGAACGAATGATTGGTTTTACGGAAATAGTAGCCGCAATCGAGTCGGGCAATCTATTGGATGATATCCGTCATCCGAGCGCGAAATATCCACACCAAAAGATTTTCGTTGTCGAAATTGATAGCTATGCGTATGCTGTGCCATATGTAGAAGATAATGAAAAAATATTTTTAAAGACTATTATCCCAAGCCGTAAAGCAACCAAGAAATATTTGAAAGGAGAAGCATGATGTATGACTACGACCTAGATCCAGAAGAGCAAGAGATATTGGACGCCTACGATCGCGGTGAGTTTGTCAGTGTGCCAAACTTTCCCGAACGAAAACGTGAGGTGCAAGAATCAGCTCGTTATACACTCAAGAAAACACGTAACATCAATTTGCGAATCACTGAGCTTGACTATCTTCGGCTGAAAGCCAAAGCTATCGAGGAAGGTCTGCCATACCAGACATATGCGGCGTCGATACTGCACAAAGCGACGAGGTAAGAAGAGCGTATGCTCAAGGCGAGACACCTCGAGTCCATCTATTCTGATATAATCATAAGCAATGACACAGATAAAAATGCTTTCCAAATCCCTCAGCATGGCCATAGTGCTTATGCTGAGTGTGTGGTTTTATACAACGTATACCGTATCCGCACAGTCGCTCAAGATCGCGCCGCTGATCTATGACGATGCGACCTTAGGCAAGGGCGAGGTCAAAAAAGGCTTTGTCGACATATCAAACCCCGAGTCGACGAAAAATACCGTTGCTCTGCAGGTCAAGGCCTTTCGCCAGATCGATGACGAGGGTGGACTTGAGTTCTATGCGAGCGAACAAGTCGCGGCGGGGGTGAAGCTCGATTTTGACCGCGTGACGCTCGAGCCACGTGGGGCGATGCGAGTGTATTTTGTGCTCGATGGGGCGAAATTGCCGCAGGGTGACGTGTTTGCGGCCGTCTTGGCTTCGACCATACCAGATGGTGCGGCGGCTGCGGCGCAGTCGGTTAGTGTCGGTACGCTGCTGGTCATCCAAAACGGCACACCGCCGAGTCACCAGGCAGATATTGTCGGCTTTACGACCTCATGGTTGCAGATCGGTGATGGTTTGTCGGCTTCGATGAAGCTGTACAATCCGGCCGATCCCAAGTCAGCAACAGGTTTCTTCCCAAGTGTCCGTGTCGCGACGCAGCCGTATGGTACGACCACGGTCAAAGGCCCACTATTGTTTGCGGGGCGGACACGCTCGGTTGAGTATCGGCAAAATGGGGATTATTTTGGGCCAATCTACCTCAAGGCTTCGGTAGGATCAAGTGAAAAAGGCCAGATTGTTTTCGCCATCACCGGGTATTGGCGTTGGCTGGCACCAGTCATTGCGGTAGCAGTCATCATGGTACTTGTACTTGGCCAACGGGTACGCTCGGTTAAACACAAGAAATCTCCCTACCGTGCGTAACCTGTCATTATTCGCCGCATTAGATCATAAGTAAAGGTTACCCATTCCCGGTAACGGCTAGAAGTGGTATCCCTGCTCTCGCTGGATCCTTTCTAGCTTACTTGTTAATAGCTGTATTCTGTCACGGAGCAGCGTGGGATT
>JBARSV010000023.1:0-33300 GCA_049644865.1 Saccharimonadales bacterium (SeqCode) | reverse complement strand
GAATAGTTTTACCAGCTCCATATTAGTGTCTCCTTTTTGTTTTGTTCGTTACAAAACAAAGATACCAGAGCTGACGCCCTGGTATCTAGACTACAAAGAGGAGACGCTTATGTCGGGTTGGGGTTATCATAATCACATCTAGTATGTACGGCCGGGTACCGTTCGACTAGTGAGTTCATACATGTAGCATTAACTATGCAAGGAAGCACAACTATTGCCATATGCCTCATATGAAGTTTACTATGAAATATATCGGGGTGTGGCGCAGCTTGGTAGCGCGCACCGTTCGGGACGGTGAGGTCGCCGGTTCAAATCCAGTCACCCCGACCACTTACTGAAGCTTACGGTAATCAATTCCTTGCCACAATGCAAGTAGGCGTTGAGCGACGAAAAAGGCAAGGGTTGGAACGAATAGTAAAAATCCGAACGGGATGATCACTGCTCCAGTCATCGACGTAGCTGCCTCATTAACAAGAAGCAAACCGCCGAAGGGGATAATTGTTGCCGACAATTTGACTGCAAACAATAAATTGCGAGATAATCGCATACGGCTTCTTTTAGTTAACCCCCTATGGCGTAAAAATATCGGTGCAAATTGAGTAGACGCTTCATGAATAATATCAGAACCTCGTTTGGCTACAGCTATTGGCAGTTTTGCGATAGCATAAACTGCCAATATGACAGTCGCAGCAACTATCACAAGCGCAATGCTGCTGTCAAATGGTGTTAATAAAACCTGCGCCTGCTTATCAACGGCAATATTGCGTGGAGGTGGAATCACTACCGCCAGCGACAATAACTGCGGTATTATGACGACAAATAACCACATCCACTGTAATGTGCAAAATACATACCCAGCAACTCCAAGCCTACGCACTACCCATGTCGAACGAGTTTTCGCCATATATTTCATGATATCATTTTACGATGCATTGCATAGATGATATCTCGAGAAAACTATGATAAAATACAGGGTGTTCGTCGGGGAGTAGCCCCGCCTGTCTGGCCGACAGGACGGACAGGGCAGTTGGTAGTGAGAGCTGCCAGTGGCAGCTCGCAAGGGAATCTTCTGGGTCGAACTGCGTTCGACGCCATGAAGTTCCGGGGCCGCGGGACGTGGCCACGCGGTTTGGGTGAGAGTCGCCTGTGGCGGGTCGCAAGGCCGGAGACTGATTTGAAGCTATGCTTCAAGTAAGTCGAGGCGGGGTCGAGACCCGGCTGACAGCATGCTGTCACCGAGATCGTGACCGCGGGGCCCGCTGGCCCTGCAATGACAGATCCATCACCATTTAGTACAATCATATCGTCGGGGAGTAGCGCAGTTGGTAGCGCACGCGGTTTGGGACCGCGGGGTCGCAGGTTCGAATCCTGTCTCCCCGACCATAATAAAATGCCTACATTCGTGTAGGTATTTTATTATGGTTTGAGCCATAGGATGAGAAGCTGCGACCCCGCGGAGCGGGGGAGGAGGTGAGAATTGCCAGTGGCAATTCGCAAGGGAGCCCACTCTTGCAGGCTGTGCCTGCAAAGAGGTGGCGACGGGTGAAAACTGCCAGCGGCAGTTTGCAAGGACACTCGACAGATTACAAACTGGTTTGTAGTATGTCGATGTCGGGGTCGCAGAATGTGACCGCCAAAGGTGACCGAATCCTGTCTCCCCGACCAAAGAAAAATAACCACCTAGGTGGTTATTTTTCATTACTCTCCTACTTGGCAAACTCAATCGCGCGGGTTTCGCGGATGACATTGACCTTGATCGTACCTGGGTATTGCATGGTTGACTCGATCTTGGTCGCGATGTCGCGGGCCAGTTTGATAGCACTTAGGTCGTCGATACTTTGCGGTTTGACAATGACGCGAACTTCACGGCCGGCCGATATGGCGTAGGCCTTGTCGATACCGTCGAAACTGGTCGCGACGTTTTCGAGGTCGCGCATGCGCTCGACAAAGTTTTCGGCCGAGATGTTACGAGCACCCGGGCGAGCGGCGCTGAGCGCGTCACAGACACGGACAATCAGTGCTTCCGGTGTCGTCGCTTCGATGTCATCATGGTGAGCCTCGATAGCATGGACGATATCGTCACTCATACCGTATTTGCGAGCCAGCTCCGCCCCGATATGATGGTGCTTGCCTTCCATCTTGTGCGTAACGGCTTTACCCATGTCATGCAGCAGGGTTGCCGTCTTTGTCACACGAACATCGGCACCGATCTCCTCGGCGATGAGACCCGCCATGTGCGCCATCTCCGTCGAGTGTTTGAGCACGTTCTGCCCGTAACTAGTACGGAATTTCAGCTCACCAAGCAGACGCAGCAACTCAGCGGGTATGCCGACCACACCAACTTCGCGAGCCGCGTCTTCACCCGCACGATTGATCTCTTTGTCGAGTTCTTTTTGGGCTTTTTCGACAACTTCTTCGATACGAGCAGGATGTATGCGTCCGTCTTTCATGAGCATCTCAAGGGCCAATCGGGCAACTTGACGGCGAATCGGGTCAAAACTACTCAGTATGATCATACCTGGTGTATCGTCCACCATGATATCAACACCAGTAGCACGCTGTAAGGCCTGTATATTGCGGCCTTCCTTGCCGATAATCCGACCCTTCATCTCGTCGTCCGTCAACTTGACGGCGGTGACCGTCCGTTCAGCCGTGACATCACTACTCATGCGCTCCATTGCGCTCACGAGTATGGTCTGAGCACGCTCTTCGGCATCAGCCATGGCGTCTTTTTGTAATTTATTAACCAGCCCGAGCAAATCTTCTTTGATATCGCGCTCAGTCATGGCCATGAGTTTGTCGGCAGCGTCTTTCTTGGTCAGCTTGGCAATCTTCTCCAGTTTGTCTTGCTGTTTGGTCCGAATATCACGAATCTCACCCTTGAGCGACTCCACCTCGTCTTCTTGGCGACGCAATTTTTCGCTGCGCGAATCGAGCTCTTCAAGTTTGCGGTCGAGGTTTGTCTCGCGGTCAGCTACTCGATTTTCGGCTTTTTTAAGCTCGCGTCGATGCTCATCTTGTTCCTTTTTGGCCTCTTCGGCGACTTTCAGGGCTTCGTCTTTGGCTTTTAATAGTATATCGCCAGCCTTGTTTTTCGCTTGGTTGATGATCTTATCAGCTTCAACGCCAGCGTTGGCGCCACGTTTTTGATTGTAGGCATAGGTGCCCCCGGCGCCAACAACTACCCCAATAATAGCGAGGAGTATTTCCATAGTAGTTCCTTTCGTTTATCGACGATCTTTTTGCAGATTATTCGACATTGCTATCAGGTCTCTAGTCGGTATCAAAAGATGGTCTTTGTTCAATAAATTTCACGTTGCACCTAGGTATTGCTGCCTACGTACTACCTAAAACTATAATCACCTGTGATCAAATGGTCAAATAGCAACTGCAAACACCAACACGCGGCTGTCATATTGGCTCGTCTTTGGATCAAATCCGCCGCCGCAGGTAATAAGGTTAAGGCCTTGTGCACCGGCCTCATACGGTACCATTACCTTATTCATATCAAGATCAGTTACTTTTACCGTCTCCACACGACGCACAACATAGATAAACTTCTGACCATCACCACGCTCAACTATAATTTGTTGATCATTTTTAATATTTTTTAATGAGTAGAAAACTCCATGCGCAGTTGGGCCTGACACATGACCATTTATGACGACTGCTCCAGGTTGACCAAGTGTGTTGCTACCGTTGTACCATGCCGCGTCATAAATATTTGCCGGTACACGCATAGCGTTGTTCTTATCGACACCAACCTGCGTAACCCTTGCCGAAACTCCTAGCGATGGGATGCTAATAATTCGCGGTAAATTCGGGGCAACAACATAACGACTCGTATCGGCCGGCGGTTTTTGCTCGCTAGGCGGCGCGCTGTCAGCGGGAACACCCTCATCAGTAACCGTTTTTGCGATAGCCAGCACCTGCTGTTCGGCCTTTTTTGTTGTCATTATGCTGTAGATGCTCGAGGACAATCCAACACAAAATATCAGGCCGGCCATCATATATATCAACGTCACACCTACGGAACGACGAGCTTTCGGATAGATGAATCCTTCCATAATTATGTCATCAATATTGGCACCGCTTGGATCAGTCAGTTTCTGAGATGGTAAGGGGTGAGGATTGGAAGTAGTTATTGCGTGACGGTGAGCCGGTATGATATCCATCACCCGTCTCATCATGACAGGCTCTGTCGTTTTGGTAGGAGTTTGCTTCGGGATGACCACGTCGGCTATTAGCTGAGCAGGTTGCCGTACACGCTGAATGACAGCCACTCGCGGTCTTCGATACTGCGATGCATACCTTTGGTTCACTCTGTCGTGATACACTCGACGGTCCACCTAGAAGGAGTCCTTCCTGTCATGTCTCTGTTTATTTTTACTTACTCTCAGTAACCATTATAACGATGCACTCTACACAGTCAAGCAAAATACCCTCTCCGATGAGAAGAGGGTATCTGTAGATAGCTACAGTAGCTGTTTATCGTCGATGCGCTCGAAGTTTTCGTCCGAATGCTACAAGTACTGCAGCAGCGAAGCCAGCGATAACTGTCGTCATGATTGGGTTTGAACGGATTAGCTCAAAACCAGTGTTTGGAATGCCAGGAGTACCGAGAACGGTCAAGACGACATCATTGCCATCCCCGCCCTTGTAGGTAATCTTGAAGAGCACACCATTTTGCGTAAAGGTCGCCCCTTCGACAAGACCCGTGAAGGTTCCCTGGACTGGTTGTGTTCCAGCAACACTAATGATGGTGTAGGTTTGATCTTTTTTAGGGATAAACTTGTTGAAAAGAGACGTAGACAAAACTGACTCGGCACCAAATACTGTCGTTGGTGTAGTCATAGATGTATTTGTGACTTGCAGCTGATCATAGCCGCTACAGGCTGTCGTACCACCAATCTCAAACTGATACGTACCTTGTAAGTTTAATGTATCAGATGTGATACACCCAGGGCTGAGGCCAGGTGCAACAAATGCTCCTTTTGAGATATACAGACCCGCTAGCTTTGTGTCAACCGTATTATTACCCTTGAGAATGCCCCCTGAAAAAACATTGATGACGCTTCTTTCGCAACCATCCTTCATAATATACGTCTCATTCTCTGCAACGCCTACGTAATCTGTAGGCTTCGCGTCAGTACACTCAGTAGTTTTAGTTGGTTGTACGACAGAGTTGCCGCCAATATTAAGTATGCCGGAGCTATCTGCCGTCTTCGTCAAAGTACCGCCCGTCACCGTAGCTAGATTTAGAGTCGCCCCTGATCCAACATGGACTGTCGCATCACCTGCGAGTAGCATTGGACTCGTAAGAGTATACGAAGTTGGAGCTTCCTGGAGACATGTCATTGAAGTTGCCTGGGCACAGTATGCCGAAACTCCAAATAGGCTCGATGTCGATAGATACTGAATCGTAAAGGGTAGAGTCTTTGTCGTCACGTCAGTCGTGACGTAATAACGCACATTGACATCACTCCCTATTTTTACACCACCTACAGTATCATTAGGAGAAATTGAAAAAATACTAAAATCGCCGATTGTCGGGTTCTCAAAAGTTATGGTACCAGCCACGTTATATGTCGAATTGACCTGACCAGCTACCGTTACAGAGCCGGTACTTTCTAGAGGAGAAACCGTTGTTGCGGCTTGTAGGGAAAGTGTAAATGAGCTGCTCGCTGCCCGAACACTTCCGCCGTCGACTAATTTTAGGGCGTCAATCAATATTCCAAATACACCACTTGCTATGGCATTTGTACCCTTTATTATCTGTACATCTCCAAACGCGAGATTGAGATCATTTGTTAATGATACCGAGTCTGGTGTAAGAAAATTATCACTATTGAATGTTAGATTGTCACCAGCAAGTGGTGCAGCACTGCTACAGTTTGACCAGTTAGCAGCAGTACTAAACTTCTTATCGCCCGCTGTTCCAGTCCACGTACATGTCTGCGCGACAGCACTTACCGGAAGACTCCCAAGTGATGACATAAGTGATGAGCTAACGACAACTGCCGCAGCCAAAAGTGCTGAGAACTTTATCTTCATATTATTCCTTTTTTTGTTTTTATACTTTATGAGTCTGATTATCTAGTACCGTCTATGCTTATGTCAAGAGATTTGTTGATTTTATTTTTGCTGAATCGTGATACGAGGCTCGGCACCATAATCTGGTATAACACTTTTATCATCGTGACCGTCATCAAGCCGAGTCAACCCCTCACTCTTCCAGGCATCCCCCGAAACGCCAACGATAGGAATAGATTGGCCGTACGCAAGCGTATTGGCGACCGTACAGCCGATACGGAGGCCGGTAAAACTGCCCGGCCCCTTGTAAATAATGATTGCGGTCACATCAGACAGGTTACTACTAGCACTCTCACAGAGCGCCCCGCATCGTTGCAACAAATCTCGAGCCAAAGTACGATGGGCTTCCCATACGTTGCGGGCAACCTCTTGGTTAGATTCATACAAATACAGTTCAGCCGTCGGGCTATCGGTGCGCATCATGAGGATCATAGCGTTACCTCCAGGTACCTACGGTTATTCGGCAAGGTGACGGACAGTTCACGACCATCACTATTTGCATGGTAAGATATCGTGATTGTTACGCGGTCATCAGGCAAGACCGCTCCGATCGTCTCGCCCCACTCAACCACTGTTACCGTCTGCAGATCAGCTAATGATTCTGCGAGTTCATAACTTAGCACTCCTGCTTCATGTAGTCGATAAAAATCATAATGCGCCAGTGTCAGCCCATCACGCGCAGCGTACTCACGACTGAGCGTAAAACTAGGGCTCTGCACCTCTTCATCGACCGCTAGACCCTCAGCAATACCTTTGACAAGTGTGGTTTTACCGGCACCAACATCGCCCAGCAACTCCAGACACTCCCCACCATGAAGTAGCCGTCCAATACGGACGCCAAGGCGCTTCATCGCATCGTCAGAATCAATAGTCATACGATGACAGTATAAAACACTCTGGGTTATATCTATACAACTCACGCTTATCTCGGTATGATAGTGTATAGCCAATATGGTGGGAAAACGACTCAATCGCACAGCGTATCATAGCGACTACACCTCAGGAGGAGACTTATGAGGATTGCCGACAATGCCCTGGAACGGCTCCTCACTACAAAGCAGAGGATAAAGCCGGAACAACTCAATGAACTCAAAGAGCAAGCTAAATCTACAGGCAAGTCGCTTCATGAAGTTATAACATCTCGTAACGTTGTATCTGACGATGAGTTAACAAAGCTATACGCCGAATACATTGGTATACCATATATCTCCGTTAACCCGAGAGAGGTAACTAAAGATATCATTTCTGCTCTACCAGAGCGGATCGCACGCCAATACATGGCGTTAGTGTTTAAAATCGACTCAGACGGCACACACCACATGGCAATGACCGATCCTGAGGACCTACAGTCGATTGACTTTATTCAAAAATATACCGGTACCAAACTCCTCATTTATGCTGCGTCGCTAGATAACATTTTGACGTGCCTCCAGGCATACAGAGATGGTTCTGAAGAGGAAATCAGCAAAACTATCCAGGCTGAGGGTGATGATCAGGAACAAAATGATGTCATAAAGGCGTCTGATATCGCGGAAGACTCACCGATTGCTCAAACTGTCAATCTTATCCTCGAATTCGCCATCCGTGCTGGTGCTAGTGATATCCATATTGAACCGCGCGACGACTATGTCAGCATTCGCTATCGCATCGATGGCGTCCTTAGAGAGGCAAACAAACTACCGAAGAATGTACATGGCGCTCTCGTCAGTCGTATCAAAATCCTCAGCAACCTCAAGATTGACGAGCGACGCGCACCGCAAGATGGTCGATTTAAGATCAACCTCGGTGATAAAGCCTATGCGTTTCGTGTCAGCACGCTCCCAATCACGACCGGCGAAAAAGTTGTCATGCGTATCCTCAACGAAGGCAGCAAGGCTCTGACGCTTGAGCAGCTTGGTTATTGGGGCAAGGCAAAAGAGCGTATCGTTGAAGCAATCAAACAACCGCATGGCATGATACTGGTTACGGGACCGACTGGGTCAGGCAAGTCAACCAGTTTGTTTAGTATACTTAGTATGCTTAATGATCCAAAGGTAAACATATCAACCGTCGAAGACCCTGTCGAGTACAAGATACCCGGCACTAACCAAACCCAGGTTAACCCGACCGCCGGTATGACGTTTGTCAACGGCTTGCGCGCTCTGCTGCGTCAGGACCCAAATATCATTATGGTTGGCGAGATCCGTGACGGTGAAACTGCTGATCTCGCCGTACAGGCAGCATTGACCGGTCATTTAGTCTTTAGTACCCTGCACACAAACAACGCTGCGACGTGCCTACCACGCTTACTCGATATGCATATTGAGCCATTTCTGATCGCCAGCACCGTGCGGGCTGTTGTCGGCCAACGACTAGTGCGTATGTTGTGTCACGAATGCCGTGAAGAGTACAAGCCAGACGAGCAAGAAATTGCCGGTATCAAGCGCATGTTCGCAATCGATGATGAGAAAATGTCATATATCTATGAACTGGAGCAGCAAGCAGCAGATGAAGAGATAGGTGGCAGCATCAAGGAACAGCCGCTCGCAACAACTGAGACGGCCATTACCAAACTATACCGAGAGCACGCTGGTGGCTGTGATGAATGCAATGGTATCGGTTATACAGGCCGGCGGGGAATTTACGAAGTCTTAGCGAATACAAATGAACTGCAAAAGCTGATCGTCGCCAATGGAACGAGCAATGACATACAGACAAAAGCAATCGATGAAGGTATGATCACAATGCAACTCGATGGTCTTATTAAGACATTTCGTGGTGTCACGAGTATCGAAGAAATTCTCCGAGTAACGAGGGAATAATGCCAGTATTTACTTTTACCGCGACAAGTAAGGAAGGTGCTGTCATAAATGGACATGTCGAAGCGATGTCTCGTGAAGCAGCGACGGAAGCGATCGTCAAGCAAGGGCACCGACCCATCTCGATCACAGCCGGCAGCGAAAACAAAGATTTATTATCATTTCTGAAACCCAAGATTAAATCGACTGATCTCGTTATATTTACCCGTCAACTCAGCACCATGGTCAGCGCCGGCGTCCCATTGCTACGCGCGCTGACAACCTTAAGCGAACAGGCCGCAAATAAAACTTTCCGAGGTATTCTCGAGGCGATTACCAAAGACGTCCAAGCAGGGACATCGCTTGGCGATGCCTTCTCCAAACACCCCAAAGCATTTAGCGATATCTACGTCAACATGGTTCGAGCCGGAGAAGCAGGGGGTATACTTGACGACATCTTAAAGCGTCTGGCAATCCAACAGGAAAAAAATGACTCCATGAAAAAGAAAATTAAAAGCGCCATGACATATCCAGTAGTCCTTGTTGTTATTACTATTGGCGCATTTTTTGGGCTGATGTTTTTCGTGATACCACAGATTGGCAAGATTCTCTATGACCTCGGCGGGCCCGACGCTCAGTTGCCGATGATCACTCAGATAATGCTAGCCCTCAGCAAATGGATGCTTGATTATTGGTATGTCGTCATTGCCTTAACCATCGGAAGCGTTGTCGGTGGTAAGACGTTCATCGCAACACCCAAAGGAAAACGCCTGTTGCACTACACGATTATCAAACTACCAAAAATTGGCGACCTCATCAAAAAAGTTGCAACCGCTCGTTTTGCTCGTACGTTTTCAGCCCTCATTGGTGCCGGGGTGAGCGTCCTTGAAACTCTTCGTGTTACGGGTAATGCTGTCGGTAATGACGCGTTTCGCGATGAACTAATCCGCGGCGCCGATGCAGTCACATCTGGCCAACAATTATCTGAAGCTCTCGCAAAAAGCGGGCTATTCCCCGGCATCGTTCCGCAAATGCTCGCTGTCGGAGAAGAAACGGGTAAGACGGCGGAAATTCTTGTCAAAGTTGCCGACTTTTATGAAGAGGAGGTTGATGCCACAATCGCAAGTTTGAGCTCGATAATTGAGCCGGTCATGATCGTCTTTATGGGCGGTATGGTCGGCCTTGTGGCAGTTAGTGTCATGGGCCCGATCGCCAGCCTATCGCAGAATATTAAGTAGCAACTATGCATATATCTCATAAACAACACGGCTTCACTATGGTAGAGATACTCGTGGTGCTCGTCGTGATCTCGTTGATCATGAGTATTATTTTCGTGTTTATACCCGACGCGCGTCGGCAATCACGCGATAAAGAACGGCAAAGCGACATCGATACTATTCACGGCCGACTTGAAGAGTATTATCAAGATAAAGGCGCCTACCCATCGACCGTTTCAGTATCGCTATTCCCGCGGATTGACCCCGAAGCATTAGTCGCACCAAATGGCCAATCGATTCGCAATGATACGCCGGTCGCCGACGAATATGCGGCTCGCGGCAGTACTGATCCTGGCCTCAACACTGCACAGTACTCGTATACGCCGTACCCGACAGGTTGCGTTGAAAACTGCGTTGGCTACATCTTAAAGACTGTGATCGAAAGTCCGTCCGCTGAGTTCCCTAATCCATATACTCAAGGGGGATTAAACAATAACTAATGCGTAGTAAGACACCAAATCAAGCTGGCTTCACTATCGTCGAACTTATCATTACGATACTTCTCATCGGTTTGCTCTTGCCAACTATTGTCACGTTTTTAAATGCTATTACAAATATGAACGGTCGTGCCAGTACCATTAGTACCATCAATGCTTACGTGGAGAATCGTATCGAGACATTTCGTAGTGCTGGTTTTAAATCAGTCCCTATCACAGCAGGCGATGTTAGTTTTACTGGAGCCGAGACGCTACCCTCAACCCTACCGCAACCACATACCGCAACCTACAATGTCGCTCTCGTCGATGCGTCGAACCCTTCACTCAAGAAAATCACCATCACGGTTAGCTTTCGAAGCTTTGACAGCACAGAGACGCGAACATACATAACATACTTAGGAGAACTAGGTGTCGGACAATACTAACCACGCTCAACAGTCAGGCTATACTCTAGCCGAGTTACTTATCTCGCTGTTTATTATCGGTTTACTCGCTGCAACTCTTGTGAGCCTCTATACGATATTTTTTGATAACACGCTCCGAAATAATTATCAGGCTCGGTTGGCCGTGGAATCACAAGGTATCTTACGCTCCATAGTCGAAGAACTCCGAGTTAGTTCGGGTATCCGTGCGACCAGTATGCCGGACTCAAATGTCGTTGGTGGCGGGGCAAACTGGTCAACCAGCAATGCTAACTTAGTGCTCATTATCGCTACACCGGCCGTTGACGATACGAATACGATCCTTTTTAACACCAATGATGGTAAACCGTATCTAAACGAACTGGTCTATTACGCCGCTGGCGGTAAATTATTCAAGCGTTACCTTGTCGATCCGCTCGCCACCAATAACCGCTACCAGACGAGTTGCCCACCAAATCTTGCATCGAGCACCTGCCCGAGCGATGTACTCTTGAGCGATCATTTCAAAACGATGACATTTGATTTTTATGACCAAGACAATGTCGTCATCAATCAGTCAACTGGCGACATCACAAAGGCACGCTCGATCCAACTCAATATTGATATGGAGCACAAGACATTTGGGCAAATCGTCACGTACAATAATAAGATTCGCATGACCATGCGCAACAACCAACTATGAAATCATCTCTCCACTACCATCTCGACCGGCAAACCACACAACCAACTGAGGGCTTTGTATTGATCGCCGTTATGATACTAACGTTCTTCGTCATTGCAGCCGGTACGGTGACCGCTCAACTTGCGTCAAGCAATTTACGTGCAGCAAATATCGAAACCTACCGGGTCAATGCTCAATTTGCTGTCGACGCGGGCGCTGACGAATCGGTCTATGAAGTCAATAAAGCACTCATCAACAACACTTCATGGACAGGAACCGGTACCGAAAAAACCGTTTCTGATCAATCTACCTTCAAGACAACCTATATTTCAGATGTTGACGACGTGACTGTCAACGGCGAAGATCGAAAAATCCTCACAATCACTGGCAAAACGTACAGCCCGAAGACCGCATCATCGCCCCTGTCATCACGAACTTACAAGGTCACGCTACGGCCCATCGAAGCAGGCGACTTCTCGGTTGTGACGGGAGTCGGTGGTCTCATTATGGAAAATAGTTCAAAGATCATTGGCGGAAGTGTCTTTGTCAACGGCAGTATCACTATGAGCAATTCATCACAAATTGGTCTCAGTAATGCGCCCGTTGACGTGTTTGCCGCCCATCAAAACTGCCCAATCGGCGGCGGCGCCAGCTACCCCACCCAGTGCGGGAGCGGCAATGGTGAGCCCATCAGTATCAGTAACCCTGCCTGGATTTACGGCGAGGTTCGTGCCCAAAACCAAGTGACGGGCAACCGTATGTCGAACACCGGTCTTGTGGCAAATAGTAGCGTGACCCCCAAGCCATTGCCGACACATGACCGCACAGCGCAAAAAAACGCTATCAACGCCGCCAACAACCGAACCGGTGCTGACGCCAGCTGTACGACAAACGGCGGCACAAAAACATGGCTCGCCAATACCAAGATTACCGGCAATGTCACGGTTAATAAATCATGTACGGTCACGGTCGAAGGTGATATCTGGATCACCGGCAATCTCAACATGGCACAGTCTGGCACGATAAAGGTCAAAAATGGCCTCACCACGCCGCCAGTAATCATGATCGATGGTGCCGTAGTCGCGCAAAACTCAGCTACCTTTGCCTCCAATAACGGCACGCCGCCGATTGGCTTTCGTCTCATTGCTTACAAGAGTGCCGCCGCCTGTTCGCCAGACTGCAGCGACGTCACCGGAACCGACCTCTATAATAGTCGCAATATTGTGACGATTCAACTGCAAAATACGTCGTCAGGGCCCAACACTGAGTTTTACTCACGCTGGACAAAAGTCTCACTGGAAAATGGCGGCGGCATCGGTGCCGTCGTCGGCCAAACCGTTCATTTACGAAACTCAACCGCTATCACATTTGGCGTGAAGGTGACTGGCGTCCCCAGTATCTACGGCTGGGTCATCGAGTCGTATCGACGTGATTATACTCCCCTTTAGCCTCTAGAGACTTGACGGCGCGAAAACAATCATTATACTTATGCTTAAGATCTGGTACTTCTAATGACCGATCACTATCAATCTAAAAGGGGGGCATTTATGCTCAAAAAATCATCACAAAAAGGCTTCACGATCGTCGAACTCTTGATCGTTATCGTGGTCATCGGTATCCTCGCCGCTCTGGTCCTCAACACGTTCTCGGGCGTCCAGAAACGAGCCCGTGACACGCAGCGACAAACAGATGTCAATGCGTTGGCGACTCAACTTGAAGTCTCATATAACGACAACGGCTACTATCCTTCTGTCGGCAACATATCCGTTCCGAATTTCAAGGGTATCGACGAGGGAGCCCTGAAACCGCCACAGAGCAATCAAACTTCACTCAAAGGCATGAGCGCAGCGCCAACTGCATCAACGGATTTTGGCGTTGGTACATCTGAACAGTACGTATATCGATGCGAAGTGCCGGCAACAATCGTTGTCAATAGTGCCAATGTAGACGTCTGTGGCGCGTACACACTCTATTGGTGGAAGGAAGACGCGACGGCAAACAATGTTCAGCAAAAGCTTAGTCTTAACCGCCCATAAGCATTGCAGAATGATACATACAAAAACCCCGTATAGGGGTTTTTGTATGGAGATGTTATAATAAAGCATAGGCATATAGGATGGGCATGCGACAGAGATTATTCTTTCATGACAAGCCAGTCATTGGTATTGATATCACTCATACCTATATTAAGGCTATGTCAGTTGATATCACAAAATGGTCCGTGACTTCTTATGGCTCCATAACGACTGACCCTACTAAATTACTGAGCAGCCTAACCGAATCCTCTGATTACCTCAGCGAAGCAATAACTACTCTAATTAAAGAAAATATCGTCGGTAAACTGCCAAGTGACCATGCTGTTATTAGTATCCCAACCAATCTAACCTATAGTCGTAGCTTACGTATCCCTAAAGCAGCCGTGAAAAAGCTCGAGGACGCAATACTATTAGAGGCTGAGCAGTACATCCCTATCCCTCTGAGTGAACTTAATGTGTCGTACGAGGTGTTGTCCCAGACAAGTGACAGTATCGAGGTACTTATGTCTGCGGCGCCAAAAAAGATCATCGCAAATGTAATTCGTGCCTGCCAATCTGCTGGCCTGTGGCCACTACTTATCCAACCCAGTATCAACGCCGCTTCACGATTAATCATGCTCACAGAGGAAGGTACTTTGCCGACAGTCATGGTCGATATCGGCGCACGAACAACTGACCTCGCTATTCTCAACGAGCGTATTAGGGCGAACGCTAGCCTCCAGATAGGCGGAAATTATTTTACATACGTTATTTCGAAGAAACTCAACATCTCCCTCGAACAAGCCCATCAGATCAAGATTCTTCACGGACTCGCTCACGGCAATAAGCAGGCTAGGATAGCCGATGCATTACGTCCATCTCTTGAGCAAATGATCACTGAGATACGAAAAATTATTCGATATTATGATGAGCGAATCGATTCATCGCAAAAAATTCAGCAGATCGTAATTATCGGTAGCGGTTCAAATCTGCCAGGTATCGGAGAATTCTTTACGAATGAGCTTGTCATGCCGGCCCGAATAGCAAGCCCCTGGCTTGCCCTAGACTTTGGGCTCTTACCGCCACCCCCCAAGCAATTCCGTCCTCGATACATGACCGCCGCAGGAATTGCAAGTATTGAGCCTGGAGATATCTGGAAATGATTAACCTTATCGATAAAGAGCTACTCGCCAATAGTATTGCAGCTAGACGCAACGTCATCTTACGGAAATATGTCGGTATGTTTTTCTTACTTATCATCGCAATGACCGTTAGTTTTACGACTGCTTATTTCATCCTTGACGAACAAACTAACGAATTTCAACGCCGAACTGCACAATACAATCCTATCAAAGAACGTTATGCCGACGACGTCGTGACAGCTCGGAACTATTCAAAAAATCTAAAGATTGCGAAAACAGTCCTTTCCTCGCAAGTTGCGTTTGGAGATATCACAACCGTAATAGCGCGAACCTTGCCAGCAGATGCAGTACTTGGCACGATCACTATTAGTTCTGTTACGCTTAGTAAACCAATTGATTTTACAATAAGTACAAAGTCTTATTACGCTGCCATAGCAACAAAAGAGTCTTTCGAAACTTCAACCTACTTCTCAGATGTAAAGATAAAAACGATCGATATCGCGCCCGATAAAACGTTGCGGTACGGCTATGTACTCGTTCTTTCTGCAAAAATAAATATGGAAAAAATTTCCGCAGGTGAAACGATATGAGACCAATCAAGATTAGTTTCAATGCTCGATCATTACAATATGTTCTTATATCTTTGTGTATCCTAAGTACATGTGGTGTTGCCGCAGCTTACATTATCGCTGGTGATATTGTGAAGGCCAAAACTATAGAGACAAATCACGCACAGATTGATGCAGAAGTCGCACAGGATGAAATAACACGGCTACAAAAATTACATATCTACCTTGAGAACAACCGTGAAGAAATTGAAAAGGCATCTGAGATCGTCGCCGATAGCCAGCTCTATCAGTACCAAAATCAGGCAATTGAGGATATCACTGCATACGCAGCGCAGGCAGGTATCCCAATCCTCGGGTTTGACTTCACGGGCACGGCAAACTCGCCATCTTCAAACACCAATAACCCTATCCCTCTCAAGCAGACGTCGATTCGAGTGCGAATTGCACCAAATATCCCATATGAATCATTCTATCGATTCATCACATCAATCGAAGAAAACATTACTAAAATGCAGCTAACGAATGTTACGATCTCCCCAAATTCAAGTAACAGTCTCTATGTTGATTGTCAAACAATAGAAGTCAAGGTTTTTCTACGATGAATGCCCCTCGTAATTTCATTGAACTATTCACGAGATACGGTCGAATAATTTTTTCACATTTTGGACTTGTTTCGTTTTTGGTTTTCTCCATCGTAATACTCTACACAATAATGACTATACAGCAGATACTCACAACTCCGTCAGATCAGTCATACAAAGATAAGGCGACTCAGCAAAACTCTTCAACATCATTCGACAAAGCAACTATCGATGCGATTAGGCAACTTCGCACTACAAAAGATCAGACTCCGCCCACAACTCCTTCGGGCCGATATAACCCATTTGTTGGAGAATGATAAACTAGAATTATGTTACTTCTATCAGGTCAACTACGAAGTGTTCCGATCATGAGCCTACAAACCGGAACTGAAATTGCCCGAACACACGCGGCAATTATCGATCCAAGAAAACTGCAAATTGTTGCCTTTTACGTTCAAGGGCAACTTATTGAGAACCATCCGTCAGTATTATTCATCGAAGATATTCGTGAACACGGGAATCTTGGTTTTATTGTTGATGACAGCACTAAGATAATGCGTCTTGACAATCTCGTCAGGCTACAGCAGATAATCAATTATCATTTTGAGCTACTCGGCATCCGGGTCATCGATAGATACAAAAGAAAAATCGGTCGAGTTGGTGACTATAGTATTGATAATAAAAGCTACTATATTGATCAGATACATATCAAGCCAAGCCCACTCCGTCGTATTACGACAACATCAAATATTATTCATCGAACACAGATAGTTAGCATTAATAATCAATGTATTACAATCGACACGCCCGATGAAAGAGTCGCATCAAACGATAATAAACTTTCAATAAATAATTTTACTAATCCTTTTAGGCGCACACAACCTCAGCCCGACCAATCTGAAACGGACTAATCTCTTTAGCTCCCTGCCGATTCGCTATCGTACGACTCATCGTTGAGAACAGATCGAATATCATCATAGCGGAAACCTTGACGCATGAGATACTGCACAAATTTACGTGGGTCGTCGTAATTTCTCGCTTTTTTTGCAATTATCTTTTGTAATTCATCTGCGTCGTTTCGAGCAGAGGAGGGCAGGAGAGAAGCGATAATTCCCTGCTCCACTCCCTTACCCCGCAGCTCAGCGATCAGCTTGCGCTGACTCGCACCTTTGGTGAGACTGCGGTTCTCCAGCCAATACCGTGTAAATTTCTCGTCATCGATGTAGCCTTTGTCAACCAACCGTGCATAGACGCGATCAGCAATCACCTGACTCACGCCAGGCTTCTCGATTACTACCAACGAGGTACGAGGTACGAGGTACGAGGTACGATTGGCATTATCACCTCCTGAGCTCTTTTTATTATATGCGGCGTCTTTCGTGACTCGTGACTCGTGACTCGTGACTCGCTGTTTTCTGGTAAGCGTCTTCCGCCACAAATAATCCCGAATCTCCTTGGCGCTGTGCGGCCGGATCATCGTGTACTCCAGCGCCCGCGCGTAGAGTTTGCCAAACGCGCTTTCTTCTTCCCATTTGGCCAATTCCTCTTCGGTCATCTCCGCCCCATTTCGCAGCCCAAGCTCCGTCACCTGCCACACATCGAGGCTCAGCCGATACTTCCCATCGACCGATACATTCACCCGATTCGGATTCCGCACCTGAACTGTGATGCTAGTGATTTTCACTGTAACGCTGTAAGGCCTTTACCAAAAAGCTGTAATACTCTGGCTGATGCGGTACGAGTTCATTTGATTCTGGAGCGTAAGTCATAGCAATAAACTGCTCCAAAGGTATTCGCTTCATCTCGCTGACCTCACCATCATCAAAAACAAACGTGACATCTGACTCAACTTGATACAGATATTCCCATTTTGTACCATTACCGAAATTACGATAACCAAATATATAAACTAGCCGAGAAACGTCGATATCGTAACCAACCTCTTCTTTGGCTTCACGTTTCGCGGCTTGAAGTGGAGTCTCGCCAGCATCAATATGCCCCGCAAAGGATATATCAAGTAGACCAGCGTAATCCTTTACATGCTGTGATCGGCGTTGCAAAAACACGTCAATCGCTCCGTCTTGATTGCGACACCATGCCCACACATGAACCGCACCGACATTCGCCTGTGTGCGACGTGCTTCATCGTGCAAAATAGACTTATGATTGTCTGGCTCGCCATTTTGCCGAAATAACTGCCATGGTTCATTATGGCCCATCCTAAAATCCAAAATCCATAATCTAAAATCTACTTTCAGTCATCTTGCTCGTCGACCACTTTCTTCCGCACCGCTTTCTCGATCTCATCCAAAACTTTCGGGTTGTCCTTCAGATACACCTTGGTTGCTTCGCGGCCTTGGCCGATCTTGCCGTCTTTGTAATCAAACCAGGCACCTGCTTTGCCGACAATGCTATGGAGTACGGCCAGGTCAAGTACGTCACCTGTACGGCTGATACCTTCGTTGTACATGATGTCAAACTCGGCGGTACGAAATGGCGGCGCGATCTTATTTTTCACGACTTTTACTTTGGTGCGGTTACCGACGATTTCTTCGCCAACCTTTATCTGTCCGATACGACGAATGTCGAGACGAACCGAGGCATAAAACTTGAGAGCATTGCCACCGGTAGTCGTCTCTGGGTTGCCAAACATCACACCGATCTTCATACGAATCTGGTTGATAAATATGACCGTGGCGTGTGATTTGTTGATAATACCAGTTAGCTTCCGGAGTGCCTGGCTCATCAGGCGAGCTTGCAAGCCCATGTGACTATCGCCCATATCGCCTTCGATCTCGGCCTGTGGCACGAGGGCGGCGACTGAGTCGACTACGATGAGATCAACGGCATTGCTACGCACCAGTGTCTCGGCAATTTCGAGGGCTTGCTCACCATTGTCTGGTTGTGAGACGAGTAGATTGGCCGTGTCGACGCCAAGTTTCTTAGCGTAGGCTGGGTCGAGCGCGTGCTCGGCATCGATAAATGCTGCTGTGCCGCCTTGCTTCTGAATCTCAGCGATCGCATGCAGCGTCAATGTGGTCTTGCCTGAACTCTCAGGACCGTAGATCTCGATGATGCGTCCTTTGGGGTAACCGCCGCCGAGTGCGAGGTCAAGACTCAGCGCACCCGAAGGCAGTAGCTCCACATCTGCCCGACGTGATTCACCTAGTTTCATGATCGAGCCATCACCAAACTGTTTGGTGATCTGCTCCATCGCCAGCCCTAATGCCTTTGCCTTACCGTCAGTTGCAGCCACCACCGCATCGTCAGCCTTTTTTGCTTTGTCAGCCATACGTTCCTCCGTCGTTAATAGTATCTATTATACTCCGTACAATGCTATAATTATACCTATGAAAACACCGAAGCAGTCTGGTTTTACTGTTGTCGAACTAATTGTCGTCATATTAACGATACTACTCAGCGCCTGGCTATTCACGACCCAAAAGCTACAATTTGAAGCCGCATCCCGTGATAGAGAGCGTAAGATTGCAATCAATGCTATGTATTATAGCCTTGAAGAGGTTTACTTCCGCGCAAATAAAAGCTATCCTGTGTCGATTGGGCCAAACAATTTGAAGTCCGTCGATCCATCACTTTTCAAAGACCCCAACGGTGTAGAAGTCGGCAAGCAAAGTTCCGACTATTTTTATACCCCAATAAACTGTGATGGTAATCTATGTAAAAGTTTCGTCCTTCGTGCAAAACTCGAACAAGAAGCTGAATATAAACGTAACTCTGTCAACTAAGATTCTGACCGATCAATCGGCCTGCCATTTTTAAATGCTTCTATGGCATCATTAAGCTTTGCGACCTCTTTACCTGGATCAGCTACAAAACTAAATCTATATGTCGTTTCATCTCCCTGGGTAGATAGTCTAAGAGACCCAAAGTTGAATAGATTTTGTATGAAACCACGTTTACTGAAGCTCGCGTCTTCGATATTAGCAAGACTAATTGTCTGTTCCTTACGGGAAAAAAGCGCAGCTTGAATATGCTGAGTGACACTTTCGTTTGTCAAGTAGAACCTGTTCTGCCTGTAAATCATCGAACCAATAACCCCGCTAACTATTCCGAGTATGGCGATCATGAAAAAAACCATTAACACCGACTGAGCGTTAATTTGACTAATGAGTGCAACGCCGTAGAGACTGCCGCTCGATACAGCTGACATCATAATAATAGCTGTGAGAATGACACAAATCACTAGACTCCATATGGCAATTAGCCCTATATTATGTCGACGAACGGCACTAATAACATATTCTCCCTCGCTCAGATTCAATTCAGGGAATTGTTTTACTGAATTATCATGCTTTTGTCGAACAACTTCAGGAATTGGCTGTCGAGCAGGTAAATGAGGCTGAGACAAAAAAACTGTAGTATGCGCGTGATCTCCAATTGTAGTGTTATTTTTCATATAGCTAATTATATGATAAATATCATTGTGCTGCGAGGTGGTTCATGGCTTTGGGCGTGACACGACGACCGCGCGGCGTTCGTTCGATGAAGCCGATTTGCAGCAGATATGGTTCATAAAAGTCCTCGATAGTACTCATCTCGTCACCAGTCAAAGCAGCTATAGTGTTGAGGCCGACCGCTCGATCTCCGTAATTATCAACGATACTTTTAAGCAGTAGTCGATCGGCCGGGTCGAGCCCCAGCTCATCAATCTCCATCATATCGAGCGCCTTGGTAGTAATACTAGTATCGATAATGCCGTCGCCGTTGACATCGGCATAATCACGAACTCGCTTGAGTAGTCGGTTCGCAATACGCGGTGTCAAACGTGCTCGTGTCGAAAGCGCAACAGCAGAGTTATCATTGAGCGTCGTCCCTAGTATGCCTGCTGATCGCGTGATGATACGAGCAATTTCTTCAGGTGTATAAAATTCCAGCCGATAGATATGTCCAAACCGATCACGCAGCGGCGCCGCGAGACTACCAGTGCGCGTCGTTGCGCCGATAACGGTAAATTTCGGCAAATCAAGCCGTATGCTCCGAGCCGCGGGACCTTTGCCGATCACTATATCGAGTTTGAAATCCTCCATCGCGCTATATAACACCTCCTCAACAGTCCGACTAAGTCTATGGATTTCATCAATAAAAAGTATATCGCCATCAGCAAGATTGGTCAGTATGCTCGCTAGATCACCAGCTCGCTCGATCGCCGGACCGGCCGTCACGCGTAAATTTACCCCCATTTCATTGGCAATCACCGTTGCCATCGTCGTCTTGCCAAGCCCTGGCGGACCATATAACAACACATGATCGATCGGTTCACTACGTTTTTTGGCAGCGGCAATCGCCAGCTTCAAGTTTTTCTTGAGTCGTTCTTGGCCGATGTATTCATCAAATCGCTGCGGCCGGAGTGTCACCTCAATAATTTGCTCATCATCGTCAGCCTGGTGGGTTGTCGTATCAATAATTCGTTCAATTGCCATAAGATGTCTCCGGCATAGTAGTATGTAGTATGTAGTATGTAGTATGGTGAGTCACAGAAATATTATCTCATAGTTGTTATGAACTATGTGCCTGAGTGATATATTTGCGAAAATCAACTGAGCTTGCAGGGACAATGTCCGAGAGGCGACTCAACTCGACCCATTCAGCGGGTCGGGCGTATTCGAGTTCATATTTGTCAAAACCATCGATTGATATCTCTCCACCAGTTTTTTCGCAGGCATAGTAGAGCATAATCGAATGCCACACTTCCTGTGGCTCACGAAAGGTTACTTTGAACACTATGTCCTCGATGCCGAGCAGTTTATGGACAGACACGTCGATACCTGATTCTTCTTTGACTTCACGAACCAAGCCCTCTTCAACCGACTCGGCCAGCTCGATCTTACCGCCAGGCAAATCATACTTATCGCCATGTTGCGGCGACAGGAGTATCTTATCGCCGTCTATGATCACCGCATACGCATGGACCCGCCAGCTAATCTCACTTTCGTCAACTTCGTGTTCATTCCCATCGATGTCTTTTGCAATGAGAATCACGATTGTGACCTCAATGCCTGAGTGACACGACTACTCGTCGGGAGTGCTATATCAATATTTTTTAGCGCTTCTGTCGCATCTGCCAGAGTATAGCCCAGTGCCATCAGGGCCTCGAGGGCTTCATCTGATGTATCAAGCTCGGTCTGGACAGGTAGCGATGTACCATAGGCCGTTGCGATGCCGACTTTGTCATGCAGGTCGACCACCACACGCTCGGCAGTTTTCTTACCGACACCGCTCGCACCGGTAATATAGGCTGAGTCACTATGAGCGATCGAATTGCGGACCTGCTCGGCACTACCGAGACTCAATATAGCAAGCGCCGCCTTGGGACCGACACCCTGTACTGTTATCAACATCTCAAACAATTTCTTTGCTGCAAGCGATGAAAAACCGTATAGCTCCTGTGCCTGCTCACGAACATGATGATACGTGTAAAACTTCACAGACTTTTCGAGCAGCGCCGCCTCAAAATCACCAAGCGGTGTCAGTATCTCATAGCCGACTCCCGCTACATCGACGATCACCGCCCCATTAAATTTCTCGGCTACCGTGCCGATAACATGCGCTATCATACAACTATTATACCCTGCTCATCATACTATGGGTAATTGCAGTTGCCAGTGCGTCGGCGGCATCATCAGGTTTGGGCACGGCCTTCAAGTCGAGATGGAGTCGCACCATCTCTTGCATCTGTTTTTTATCTGCCTTGCCGTAACCAGTGAGTGTCTGTTTAATTTGCAGTGGTGTGTATTCATGTATCATCAGTCCAAATTTCTTACCAGCCAGCATAGCGACACCACGTGCGTGCGACACGCTCATGGCTGTCGTAACATTACGCGCAAAAAATAACTTTTCAATCGACATGCACGACGGCTTCGTTTCATCAATGATCTCAAGTAGACCATCGTAAATCTCCACTAGCCGCTCGTCGAGTGGCGTATGAGCTGGGGTACGAATAACGCCTGCTGTTATCAGCCGCGCTTTGCCCTTCTCAATATCGATCACCCCAAAGCCAAGGATGCCAGTTCCCGGATCAATCCCGATGATTCTCATATGATCTAGTATACCCTCAATCTAACATAACATCACTGCATAGAGCCACCGACGATTTGCAAGCGAGAGCGAAGCCTTTAGGAATGTTTCTTACCGAGTTTGGCAGCCAGCCGCTTATAACCGTCACGCACCTCGCTGCGCCACTCATATAATGCGTAGCTAACCCCGCCGACAACGATCACAGCAGCAAGCATATACGGATTCGTCACGATCGACGCCTGGCTAGACTCAACCTCGGCTGGCTGGGCGATGGTTGATGTAATAGTTGAGGCACCAACGACTTTTTTGCAACGATTGGTAGCAGGATTACGTTCGTAGCCTTCATCGCACGGGATGAGTTCAACGACAGCACTCGCAATACTTCGACAACGATTAGTAGCAGGATTGCGCTCCTGACCCTCCCCGCATGGCACAAGGCTTGTCGATGCGGCAAGTACGACTGTACGACAGCGATTTGTCGCGGGGTTGCGCTCTTGACCTTCGGGACATGACGCCAAAGCATTGACAGCCTCTTCGATGGTCCGACAGCGATTGGTATCGGGATTGCGATATTGTCCAGTTGCACATGGCTTAGGCGCTTCGATCACAGGTTCGGGAAGAGTAAACTTATTGGGCAAGTTTGGCTGAGGCGTCATCGTCCATTGCCATTTCTTGTCACTATTCATCGCCCATGACCACCCTTGATAATCGCTGGTCGCAGCCTCATACTTTGTCATCATTGATTCATAGATGAAATCGTATTTGTCCGCCAACCATACATAGCCGCCAGAATTTGTCAGTGCGATGCGATCACCGTCATCAGTACGATGGACTGTCATGTAACCTCCAGGCACAATCTCACCTGATAAATGAAATGCATTGGAAGACGTCGCACTCGATGAATTGCTATCAGTACGAAGCACCAGATCATCAAGGTACTGAATTGTGTCGCTCACATTGTGGAGCTTTATATAATCACCACACAGTATGCTCTTGTCGATCGGGGAGCAATCGCTAGCATACGAATACACCTCATCGATAACAATAGTCGGTACACCAGGTGATTGGTACAACCAGTCATTCATGAGGGACAGTTGCGAAAGTGATGTTGAGCCAATCTCGTCAAATGCTGCAGCCGCAGTGCTATAACCAGTCGTCGTCATACGTCGCAACCAGATATCTTGAGGATTTGTTGATTTGGCTAGTTGCACTACTTCGATCGCCTTATATGAGCTATCAGCTGGCGGAATGATTTTTATACTTTCGCCATTCATGATAGCCCGCGACATGGTGATGACGGGCGGCATGCCTATGCCAGCCACAACGGCATCATTATAACTAGCGAGTGCATGCTGTTTGGCTTCAAGCAGACCATCCACTTGCACAAATAGCGACGCGGGATTTGACGATGTCGCGATTGTCCAGTCATTCAAATTAATAGGTTCTGAGCTCGTATTGTATACCTGTACAAACGATCGAGTAGTAGTGTTCGTCGCGCGTTGAAACGCCGAGACGATGATCGGCGGGTCGGTTAAAAATTGCGTTTCAATCGTCGTAATAGCCGACACCTTCGCCGCTGTCATGACTGACGCAACCGCTATACCCACCCACAGAACTACCCTGTCTGTGGTTTTCATTCTTACCTGAGAATAGCGTCAAAATATGCCCGAGTCAATAATTATTCGTGAGAAAATGTTGCGTTATTATACACGTTTGTTACATCATCGAGATCGTCCAGTGTGTCCAGAAGTCGAAATAACTTGTCTTCCG
The DNA here is from genome assembly GCA_049644865.1 of Saccharimonadales bacterium (SeqCode). Classification (GTDB taxonomy): domain Bacteria; phylum Patescibacteriota; class Saccharimonadia; order Saccharimonadales; family Saccharimonadaceae; genus JAPUDQ01. Next base: position 8,521 of record JBARSV010000023.1, on the reverse strand, counting down.
TATCGCTATCAGTGAGTGGTACGGTCGTATTCGCAACATACTGCAAGCCAGCATCACGAATTGTCAGGCCGACATCAGCGAGCGACCTACGAAGGGTATGCAAATCTTTCATGTCGACATAGATTATCATTTCATCATTATCGATAATTGCATCTTCAGCACCGGCATCAAGCACCTGGAGTAAAAGTTCATCACTATCTCCCGATAGTGCGATTGTGATGACACCACGCCGCGCAAATTGAAACAAGACGCTACCTGGTTCGGCGACTGCCCCACCGCACTTGCTAAACGCATGTCTTACTTCAGGGTATGTACGGTTTTTGTTATCGGTTGCTGCCTCAACAATGATCGCGACGCCACCCGGGCCGTAACCCTCATAGATAATTTCTTCTAACTGAGCTACTGATTTATCCGAAACGCGATCAATTGCCCGCTGAATATTATTCATGGGCATATTTGACGCCTTCGCTTTTTCGATTGCGAGCGCTAACGATGAGTTGAGCGTGGAATCGGTCCCACCACGGGCTGCTATGGCGATTTGATTTCCAAGCTTTGTGAAAACAGCACCACGCTTCGCGTCTTTAGCGCCCTTTTCGCGTTTAATTGTTGACCATTTACTGTGTCCTGACATACGAAAGCTATTATACCTATTCGATGATAGTTTGTGAACGAAAGTTTATACCGGTTCGACGCCATACGATTACACCAATTATTACTAAGATACTATAGACCACTACCATAGCTTCAACAGAAATCGCTATTGACTGCTGTGCCCATGGCGGTGCAGACAACCACCGAACTACAGCAACAAAATAACTTAGCAGTATCTCAGCTGGCAAGCCAATCACGGCGCCAAATGACGGCACAAGCATCGTCACAAGACCGGCGATACTCGTCAACAGCATCGCCATAGGTATCAACGGTGCAGTCACGAGGTTTGCGATGATAGACAAGATGGGCAGGTTGCCAAATATCAACAATATTAGCGGAAGTGTCATAAGCTGAGCCGCAGTTGTTTCGATAATTATCTGCACAATAGTCGGCAACTTCTTCTCGCCGACAAAAAGTCGAGTCATAAGCGGCGCAACAATCATCACACCTGCGAAGGCCAGAAATGATAACCACCAACCAATATCCGACCACAAATACATCGGATTCATCATCGCCGTCAGAGCTGCAACATATACCAACAATAAAAATGGATGGAATGCTCGACCATAGTACCACGCTAACATACTAAGACCTGCCACAATTCCTGCCCGCGTCATCGACGGACTAGCTCCAGAAACTGCCATGAAACCTATGATCATGGATGATGAGCTAAACGCTACTAAAAATTTGGAATGTTTTTCAAACAACCGTTTGGCAGCTCGTACCAAAATAGTCAGATTATACCCACTTGCTACTACTAAGTGTGTCAATCCAACAATGCGTAGTTGTTCTTCAAGGCTGGAGGGCAATGCGGTTTTCTGTCCGACAACAAAACCAACGCCAAGGCTAGCCGCAGGTTCAATAACTGATTTCCGAAGTGCGCTAACAAAGTTGTCACGAAATGCAATCATAGGGTCATGCGAAGAACGATACCCAACAATAGTTGGATACGACATAGTCAATTGATACGGGCCAAAACCATTTTTCGTCTTGCCGCTGACTCGAATCATATCGCCACGCTTGATATGTGATTGTTCGCCACGCAATGTTAGCCATATCTGACCATTGGTCAGAACACCATTTATGGCAACCGACGATATGCTTACTCTCGTATCACCTCGAGCCGATAATTCAGGGTCTTCTGCTACTATTCCCTCAGTAACAATATTTTTGTCTGCCATAGTTTGTATATAGCGAAGACTATCCAGACCCTCACTACCGCGAATTATGCCTACAACTAATCCCACGGCGCTTATCATCATGATCATATACCATCGACGGTTCCAAAATGCTATCACTGCTGCGAGAGATACAATCATAACGACAGTGATGCCTACCGGTACATGTACTACTTGTGCAAGTCCTATACCGACAAGCATACCAGCGCACATCCAGCCCACGATATAGGCTGGATGAAATCGTTTGCGCAACCATCTATCAACATTCATACGCCCACTATAACACTTCGAATACGTAACGCTACCCCTGTAAAATTGTTGTGCTTTTTATTACAATCAGAATATTGTAAGATAGTTCCATGAAGTCAGTGCGTGCGTCGATTGCACTTCCATTTCTCAATCGTCATATGAACAAGATGCTTACTATGAGTCTCCGTGAGGCTCGTCAGTATTTTGAAACTATTACAACAACGCGTGTCAAAACGCGCATACGCCGAGTCGTTGATGATACTATCGACTCAATCTCGATTCGTATCTACCAACACAATCACGACGCCAGCCAGCCAGTTATGATATTTTTTCATGGTGGCGGTTTTTCACTCGGCAGTATCGCAACACACGACACACTCGCAAGACAATTATGCAAACGAACACAGATGACAATCATTTCAGTCGGTTACAGCCTCGCGCCTGAGCATACTCATCCGACACCAATACTCGAGGCCCTTCGTGTCATCGAAGTGTTACCTGATCTTGCTAAAAAATATGACTTTAACCCCCGTGAAATTACCTTGGCAGGTGACAGCGCTGGCGGATTCATAGCCCTCCATACCGCTCTCCGCGCCAACACACCGATTAGCTCACTCGTGCTCATCTACCCATCAATCGATCCTGAGGCCGATACTGCATCGATGAAACAATTTGCAACACGGCACTTTTTGACACTATCCAACATACGTGCATTCTGGAAACAATACCTGAAAGGCGAGCTGATCACACCATTGACACCGCATACTGTCGACATGTTGCCTCCCACCCTCATCATTACAGCCGAGTACGATGTGCTGCGTGACGAAGCTCGTGATTTTTATGCCCAAATGCGTAATCTCGGCAAAGCTTGCCAATACGAAGAAATTCGTGGTGTTTGGCATGGCTTTATGAGTAGCCCAAACTTTATCAGTGGTAGATCGAGAGTTTTTCCAATCATCAGAAATTTCATTGCTATGCATCGAACGCGTTAGATTACTCTCGGTCATTGACATTAACAGATATAAAATGCTATATTATTGCGGCTAGTGTTGCTCATGCGGCTAGCCCGAATTAAAATTACATGCTTGCATGAATTTTAATTTGAAAGGAATAAGCGACGAAGAGTAAGCAGCTTTTTGTGTCACAATACAAAAACTAGCGCTCGCAATCGATTATGACGCGGGTCCGTAGCTCAGCCCGGACAGATGCCTTGGCATCTGGACAAAATAGTATATCGAGCACTGTGCTCTAACCGACAGGTTACCACCCAGTATCGATAGCATAGAGCCTGTACGTTTCATCACAATCCGGGTCCGTAGCTCAGCCCGAACAGATGCAAAGCATCTGGACAAAGTTATTAATCGAGCACTGTGCTCTAACCGAGAGGTCATCACAACATGTCGATTACATTATGAGCTTGTATGTTTCATTTACAATCCGGGTCCGTAGCTCAGCCGGTTAGAGCACCTGCCTTTTAAGCAGGGTGTCATGGGTTCAAGCCCCATCGGACCCTCCACGAACAAAGTTCTGTCCATAATTGGATAGGACTTTTTTCGTGGCTGCGATTCCGAATGGGCTTGAACGGGATTGCCAGTGGCAATCCCCGGCACCCTTGCTCCTAAAGTGAACTGCTTCACTTTAGGAGTCGAGCGAAGCGATGAGGCAAGCCCCATCGGACCCTCCACGAAAAAAGTCTTGTCCGAATAGGATGAGACTTTTTTCGTGGCTGCGGCAAATGATCTTAGCGCTTCTTATCTTTGTGATACCGTCGTCCGATAGTGCCATGGATCATGAAGGTGTCGATAAGCGCGAAGACAAGAGCGGCAATGATGACGAAGTTTTGCAATCGCGACATTACGATCAAGGCATCACGCACGAGTGGATTATCCGTTGGCAAGACACTCGATAATGGTGCCAATACAAAAAATAAGCCTAGCATCGCAAACCCCGTCGCCCCTAAAACTGCTGCTCTTTTGTCGTGATACGTCGGACCGCCAGCCAGCAGTACCAGCGGCGGTATCATGATTAAGAGTACGCTTGCAAACACGTTGTATGACATGCCCGGAATTGATATGTCATATGCTTTCAGCAGGTCGCCAACATACCCACTGGCATACTGCGCCAAGACAGCCCCGGCCGCCAATGATAGCCCCAATACGCCAAATCGACGCCGTGTGATGTACGCAATCGAAAATAAGACAATAGTAATGACAGATATAACCACAAGTACCATAGTACTATCATACCATGGCGTCAGGTACGGAGATTATGCCCCAATTTTGTCTTTTTTGTGACGACGACCAGCGTTCATCTCTACGTATTCAATAATTTTAGTCGCGACGTCCCGTCCTGTGATGAGCTCCGGGGTCTTGATACTGGCTGATGAGTTGACCTCAAGCACGAGTGGGCCACGATCACTCCGCATCATATCGACACCGCACATGCTCAGGCCCATCGCCTTCGCTGCCTTAAGAGCAGTTTTCTTCTCGTCGTCTGTCAACTGTACGACTACACCCTCGCCACCTTGATGGGTGTTGCTACGAAAATCACCATCAAGACTTTGGCGCTTAATACCTGCCACAACTCGACCACCAACCACAAGTGCACGTATGTCAGTTCCGGCTGATTCTTTGACAAATTCCTGCACCAGAAAGTTTACACCCTCGACATAAAATGCTTGCATCACCGCTTTGGCGGCCTTAGCAGTTTCCGCCAGCACGACACCGTTGCCATGCGTGCCACTGGCAACCTTAATAATCAACGGCGCACCGCCGGCCAGTTCGATCACATCCTCAAAACTTGCCGTCTCGCGTGCAAACACCGTCTTTGGTATGGCGACACCGGCCTTCGCCAAGACCTGATAGGCACGTAACTTGTCGCGCGAGCGATTAATCGCAATCGAGCTTGCTGTTGTGAAACTACCTTGAGCTTCAAACTGACGCACCATTGCCGTACCGTATTTGGTGTATTTCTGGGCGATACGCGGGATGATAGCATCAAACTTCTCAAGTGTCTCACCTTTGTAACGTATAACTGGGTTGTCTTTTTCAACCGAGACATAACATTTGGTGTAGCTGATAACTTTGATATCGTGACCACGATTGACTGCGACTTCTTTGAGTCGCTTTGTGGTGTAATTTGCTGAACCGTTCGATAAGATAGCAATTCTCATAGTAGTACGTCTCCTCGTTGATTATCCGCGTGGTATTTTTCAAAAAATGCCTTAGGATTTTTACTTAGTTCACGGTTAAGCGAACCTGTTTTAATTTTTAGATCATCAGGACGTGTATACCCTCGACTGACGTCAACAAGAAATTTTTTGTTGAGTAACTTACAGCCTACCAGCACAGGATACGTGTTTTTAGAGCGATCCGCAAGTGTAAATGTCCCACGAATTCTTTTGCCCCCCAGGATGACAACGAGGCCGACCGCATACCTTATTTGCGTTGTGCCGTTGGAGCTTCGCACCAATCGTACCGTAAACGATTTTGCATGATGTTCGATACCCGTATAATATTGTGATCCCTCATCGAATAACACAAAGTGTAAACGGTTATCATCGTCAACGCGCAGGTGAGATGCCCAAACGGATGAAGAATCGGCACCAGTATCTATCTTTGCGGGGACATTTTTTATCCCATCAACGGAGAAATTAATTTTTGACGTGCGTCCAATAGTAGTTAGATCAAGCTTTGAATTCATATATACCTTCATTATACTTCTTTAAAAGTTTGTCGACATATATTTTTGGCAAATCTGGTATAGCTTCACCTTCAGACGGCATCATGTGTAGGCCAAAACTAGGTGAGGTATTGATCTCAAGCAAGTGCCATATATTCTTTTGTTTGTCGTACAGAAAATCAACACCACAGATAAATGTGCCTATTGTCGTGGTAAGCCCGATTGCCTGGTCAATAATCACCTGGGGAATATCGGCTCGGCATTCTAACGACCTGCCACCAGTACCGATATTTGCCGTACCGACTACTTGAAATACTTCGCCTTGATCGGGAACAGACAATAATTGCTCTGAGTTCAGATACCGATTGACTACATCAAGTTCGATTTTATTCATCTTTTTGGTATAGGGTTCTGTACCGCGATCACGATTATGTGTATTTTCTTGTTGTATCAACGCTGCAACAGTATCACTGCCATTACCGACAACACTTGCTGGCTCACGACACACAACACCCACACATTCTCGATCGATGATAAGTACCCGCAGATCGATGCCAGATATTTGCTGCTGCATAATTACCTGCTTGCTTTTGCTATGAGTCAAAGCAACTGATACTGCATCACCGATCTGGCTGAATTGTGTGATATTTGTTGTTACGCCGTTGCCGTGAGCGCCATCGACTGGCTTAATAACGATCTGACGGTGTGCCTGCAAAAATTTTTTTGCTGCCTTGTTGTCGGCATATGACTGTGTTGCCGGAATCGTCGTAATACCGTCTCGCTTTACAATTGCATATGTCATATCCTTAGCCTGAGCCGTCGTTCTAGCCGACGCCGACGCGATATCAGGATTTGCTCCGATAATAACTCGCATTGCACCTTTGTAATCAAAGATCAATGCTTGCGTCGACTGAAGCGGCACAATCTGCACATCCATCCCCCGCGCCGTTAGCTCGTCATAGATTGCTTGCGCAGTAATTCTAAGCCGCATCCGGTATCACCTGTAATTTACTATATGTCACTGGATAACCCGCTAATCGAGCGAGGCGGTTTTGATACGGGTTCGTAGGATCGGTGTGCGTCTTGAAAAGGTTGAGGAGACTCTCTTTGTCACGCCGCTCATAGATGTCCTGGAAAAGTGGTGTAGCTTTTATACGACCTAGTGCATATGCCAAGTCTTTGTGCCATGTGAGATATTCATAGCCTTCGGGCATATCGGCTGGTAAGCTGCGTTTATAGCGTACATTTGAGCGAGCAGCCGTCAATTTGGATTTTTGGATTGCTTTGTCGGTTACGTTTTGACCAGGCTTGAGGTCGACAAGCACACTATACCGCCACGTCAATTCATAGCGCTCAGCGGTATCTCGCGCATCAAGCTCTGCCATAGCAATGCCCAGATAATGACGAACATTTTCGGACTTCCATTGGGAGGCTACGCCAGAATCAATCTCACCACAGACGATTGATTCAAGGAGCGTCAGTATACCTTCCTCTACAGTCAAATAGTCTGGATTTCCACCGGGCAAGAACTTGCTAAATACACCGAACCCCGTTACAGGCAAATGCGATATCGCGCCCGCGCTGGTTCTACGGCCATGACCGAGTAACTCATGGAGTAGCTTACCGAATGCTTTTTCGGCGCTATCGACTGGCGTTGCTCGCGAAGCCATGCCGACATCGACAGACATCGTCGGCGTATTCCAGCTCAGATTTGAGTTATTTGGCTTTGTGCGAATAGTGATGCCTGACGTACCTTCTGGGTCAAGTAGTTGCAAGGCTAGCTCAAACAAATCAACCAGTTCTTCGCCGGTGAACTCTGGTTCTACGCCCTGCCACTCCGCGCGTGGCACAACGACCTTTTCCCAATAATTCTTCGCGAGATCAAAATACGCGCCATATTCTTCATAGATAATTTCCCTGATCCACTGCGCCGCTTCGGGAGTCAAGCGCACTATACCTTTATGACCTCGTTCCAAACCTGCCATATCACGACCTCGGGCGCTAAAGCCATTTTCAAGCTCAGATTTTATCTGCATGACTACGGTATCACTCGAGTCCACATGACTATCGATTGCTGACCAAACTTCACCGCGGAGCATATCATATATATCAGGATCAGGCGCACCATATAATTGCTCATTGAGTCGGCGATATTTTTCCATAAAAAATATCTGTTCTTCGTTAGAGATATCGCAACGATTTAATTGTTGAACTGTTTCGAGAAATTCTATCTCCTTGTAACGAAATAGTACCGTCATGAACGTTGCCGCCGCAACCTCGTCATCACATTGTTCCTGCGGATCGCGTAGCCGAGTCATCATGTCTTCAAGCGATTTCTTTTCATTTTCATATGACACAGGGCGGCCCTGTTCATCAAACAGCTTCGTGTATTCATACGCAATATCATCAACTTCACCCGCAATCAACAACGCTTCAGCTGCTTCTCGTTTAGTCTTATCGCTCTCAAAACTCTCATAGGTCTGGATTGCTAGTGCAGGGGTCATAGTGGGGCGTAGTCCTTCATTGAAATCACCGAAAAACTCCGCCGAGGAGTATGCTGGGGAGCGTTCACAGGATACGATAGCCATCTACATATATTATAGCATAATATATAAATTATTACAATTGCTACCCCCTGAACCACCCTCACTTCCAACCTTCACCCCACATCATCGGACCTGTGGCTTGCTGTAATTGCTCATAGCCTCTGCGCAGCCAGGAAGTCTGCTTCTTGGGGTGGCGACGACGGATTGTCTGCTTGC
>JBARSV010000022.1:0-16484 GCA_049644865.1 Saccharimonadales bacterium (SeqCode) | reverse complement strand
AGCAGCACGCTTCTCGTATTGTTCTTTGTCATATTCGCTTGAGGCATGAGCGGCTTGTTCGCGTACCTGCGCGACGCGGTTGGCAACATCAGCCACACTGCCGCCGCCTTCGATGATGGTCGTGGCGTCTTTGCTGACCAATACTTTACGGGCTTTGCCGATAACCCCGAGGTCGGCGTTTTCAAACGTCAAACCAAGGTCTTCTGAGATGACCGTCGCACCCGTCAGGACGGCTATGTCTTGCAATGTCTCTTTGCGGCGATCACCGAAGGCCGGCGCTTTGACAGCGACGGTGTTAAACGCTCCACGCAGTTTGTTGAGCACCAGCATAGCCAGCGCTTCACCCTCGACATCTTCGGCGATGAGCACGAGGTCTTTTTTGCCAGATTGGGCAATGCGTTCGATCAGAGGTGATATCTCGGCGACCGAGCTGATCTTCTTGTCGGTGATGACGATAGCTGGGTTTTTGTACTCGGCTTCTTGGCGGTTTACATCGGTCACCATGAGTGCCGAGCTGTAGCCACGGTCAAACGTGAAGCCTTCGACAACTTCTGATTCCATCTTGAGACCTTGGCCTTCTTCAACGGTCACAACACCACTAGCACCGACTTTGTCGATGACATCGGCGATCAGCTCACCGATTGATACATCACCGGCCGAGATAGCGGCAACTTCAGCGACACGGCCTTTTTTGCCAGTCACCGGTTCGCTCATCTTCTCAAGTGCCTTGAGTACCTCAGCACCTGCCTCTTCGACGCCTTTGCGCAGTTCCATTGGGTTATGGCCAGCGGCGATCAGTCGGTTAGCTTCGTTCAAGATGTTGTAGGTCAGCACCGTTACGGTTGTGGTGCCGTCGCCAGCGACTTTGTTCATCTTGCTGGCAGCTTGTTTGATGAGGTCAGCCCCGACTTTGTAACCGAGTGTCTCGTCATCGACTTCGGGCAATTCTATGCCCTCAGCCACCGTCACACCATCGTGAGAGATGGTAGGAGCCCCATAGGACTTCTGTATGACCACATTGCGGCCCTTGGGGCCCATTGTGACCTTGACGGCGTCGTAGAGCGCCTTAGCACCCCCCAGCACGCGCGCCCGCGCATCGTCGTCATAAAAAACTTTCTTTGCCATATTATTTCTCCTTATTTTTCCCTGGTTTGAACAACCAGATTATCACTACTACCACGAGGACTACCGTTATGGGCAAAAGTATAGGGAGTAGGCCTCCTGCTGTAAAAAAGTTATATAACCAAGCAACGAATGGATACTCTTGTGCTGCATCAGATAGGCCAGCGCCACCAACAACATTCATCATTGCTTAGAAACCTTCGCCAAGATGTCTTCTTCTTTTATAACGATATACTCTACGCCCCCGACTTTGATCTCGGTCGTCGTGTATTCTTTGTAGACGATTCGGTCGCCTTTTTTAAGGCTCTTGACCTCTGGGCCGACGGCCTCCACGACAGCGACGATAGCTTTTTCTTTGGCGCTATCTGGCAAATACAATCCGCTTGCCGTACGGGTAGCTGCTTCCTCGCGCGTCGCAATCACGCGGTCAGCCAGTGGTGTGAGTGGTTGACTCATACGTATAACCTCCTAAATGTTTCAATGACTCTATCATAGTTGATCAAACTAGCACTCGTCAAGCCCGAGTGCTAGTTCGGTAGTGTTTATTTGTTATTCCAGCGCCTCGACATTGGCAGCGATTTTGGCGTGCCAGTCAATCTCAGGGAAGCGGTGCAGTAGATCACGGATGGCGAGTTTTAGCGCGTCGTAACCCTCCTGGGTTCGTGACTCAAACTTGACCGTCAAATACGGCCCGTTTTGCGAATAGCGCACCACAAACATGCTGTCGGGTGTCTCGAGGCGTAGGCCATCGCCAGCGCGCTCATCATCGATCACCTCAGCGTCAGGGTAATCCTGGCGCAAAATCGGTGTTATCTTGGCGACCACAGCAACTTTTTGGTCATCTGGGCAAAAAACTTTGATCTCAGGGCTCGAGATGTAGCGCGGCAAGGCTGCTACGACCTCAGACAACGGAGTATTTGACCGCGACAAGAACCGCAGCAAGCGGAGTGACGAGTACAGGCCGTCATCATGGTTGTGAAAATCTTTCGAGAAGAAGAAGTGCCCCGACAACTCACCGATAAATGCCGCCCCGACCTCTTGATTCTTCTTCTTGAGGAACGAATGCCCCGTGCGCCACATAAACGGTGTGCCGCCGTTAGCCATAATCGTCTCGGGCACTACTTTCGAGCAGAGCGTATTAAACATGATCGTTGCCCCAGGATGGTCGGCCAGCACATCGGTCGCAAAGATCGCTACTAGCACATCGTTCCAGATGATACCCCCCTTTTCATCGACGATCCCGATACGATCACCGTCTGAGTCATAGGTGAAACCGATATCAGCCCCCGACTCGAGTACTTCGCTGCGGACTCGCTGCATCACGCTTGTCTCAGTTGGGTCAGCCACGCCGAGCGGAAATGTCGGGTCGATCGTCGTATTGTATTCGACCACCTCATGTCCTGCTGCACGAAGCAAATCGGGCGCAATGGCGCCTGCCGTCGTACAACCCGGATCAACCACCACTTTAAGACGACGCTCACTCGGCAGGCGCCCGAGTACATCGGCAAAATACGCCTCGCGGATATCTTGCTCACGTGACTGGCCCGGCTGCTCAGCCTTCTCATAGTCTTCCTCTTGGACAAGCCGCAGCATCTCAGCCATGCCGTCACTGACTAGTGTTTCCGAAAAATCATTGGCAAATTTGAATCCGTTGTATTCTGGTGGGTTATGGCTAGCGCTCACGTACACCCCCGCCTTGCGGTTCAGATGGTACTGCGACCAATAAAATGTGCCGACCATGTGCATGCCGATGTCAATCACATCTGCGCCAGTCCAGATCAACCCACGTATCAATGCCGCTGCATACGCCGGGCTGGTCTCTCTGCAATCACGTCCAACCACTAGCTCACGCACACCCTGACGGTTCATCATAGTGCCAAATGCTCGTCCGAGATGCTCTGCCACCTCCTCGCTCAAATCCTCACCAACTAGCCCCCTCAGATCATAACCCCGAAATATTTGCGGATTTACCTGCATATGTCCTCCCTTTTAACAATTGTACCGCTATTTGACTTTTATAAGATAATATGCTATCATTTATACAAGTGTTCAGCACCTTACCATCAGCCTTGAGAGGAGGCGACCGTGCGAACGTTCATTGAAAGCCTGCCAGCAGAGCTGGTGGGTGTTGATTTTCGCGTACTGGCCCCTGAGGGCGGATACGGGGAGTTCGTGAACGATGTCTTGGCAGAAAATTTGCCATTCCTTGACGTCCTCGCTGTCCATCGAGGCACCGAGGCCTCTAGCTATGTCCTGCTGAGGGTCTTTATCGACCTTGAGACGGTAGCGCTCAACGACGCTACGATCTCTTTCGACCACGGTGCCAGCTGCATCCTCGACCAGGATGGCCAGCCGACGCACGTCTACGTGAGCTTCGCGCTCACCATCGATCTTGACGTCGTCCGAGACGGCGCCACCGCAGGTTCGCTGCGAATGTTTTACCTTCCATCCGAGCACGACCTCACCCCCGAAGGAGCATGACATGTCACATCAGATCGACCTGGCGGACATCGCAACCCAGCGCTTCACCGCAGAGGCCCTCGGGCGGGTGCTCAACCAGTCCCCGCACCGCTACACCATCGTGTGGAGCGAGGGCGAGAAGGTCTTCGCGACCACCGACTTCGTCGGCACCGGCTCGGCCCGGGTGGCGCACATGCGCGACCACCTGATGATCGACGTCGATCACGGCCAGTGGGCGGCCGCCTACTGGGACGACCGTGTCGGCTGCTGGCGCGTCTCTGGCACGTCGCTGGCCCTGCGCCAGCTGCTCCAGCAGCGCACCGCACCCATCAGGCGCTGAACACCATGACGGCCCGGCCGCACCCCTCACCCGAGGAGTGCGCGCCGGGCCGCGTTCAATTTCTGACGCTATGACTCTGAGCTCGTTTCGGCCATTACGGCCGTGTCGGTCGATTCTTTTTTGACCGGACTAGCAATGTCGCGCACGACGTCGCTGTCATTCCACGGCAAACGCTCACCGTTGACGATGCGATATTGTTCGTGGCCCATGCCGGTGACAAGGATGATATCACCGGTGCGGGCGATGGACATGGCTTTGCTGATCGCGTCGCGGCGATCGGCGATTTCCTCGACTTTTGGCTGGCCACCAGCCACCTCGATGCCCTCCATCAGCATGCGGCGAATCGTCTCGGGGTCTTCGTTGTAACTTTCTTCATCGGTCAAAAATATCCTATCCGCCATACGCGCGGCGATCTCACCCATGATGGGCCGCTTACCCTTATCACGATCGCCACAGGCCCCGAAGACCAAGATGAGGCGATTTTTTGTCATACTCCGTGCTGCTTCGAGCAATTTCTCAAGAGCATCGGGAGTGTGAGCATAGTCGACGACGACTTCGTAGGGCTTGTCGACAGCAACCCGCTCAAACCGTCCGGGGATAGACTCGAGGTTCGCAATTCCTTCTTGGATAGCTTCAATTTTGATGTACATCAGATAGGCTGCCATCGCAGCGGCCGTCGCGTTATACACGTTGTATTTACCTGGCAACGCTGTGGCAAGCTCAAGCGACGTGTGGTGGTCGATAAGCAAATGCATCTCTGAGCCTTTTTTGTACAGTTTCACTTGCCGTATGCGACAATCTGCCGACTCGCTCGTACCATAACTGATCTTGTGCTCCCCTGCCTCGAACTGGTTAAAATACCCATACCACTCATCATCAGCGTTGAGGACAATAAATCGGGGGTTGCCAGCAAATAGTTTGCCCTTGGCTGCTGCGTAGGCCTCCATCGTTGTGTGATAATCGAGGTGATCTTGGGTAAGATTGGTCATGACAGCACATTCGATAGGCACCGTAGCGAGTTTGTGCTGGTCGAGCGCATGACTCGTCACCTCGAGAACCACATAGTCAACATCGGCCTTCTTAGCATCGCGGAAGAACCGCTGCATTTGCCCCGTCAATGCCACCGTCGCGTTGAGGTCGTTGAGCTTGCGCTGTCCGGCCACCTCTATGACTGCCGTTGTGAACATCGCCGTGGTCATGCCGGCGCTCCTCAGAATTTCGTTGATGTAGCACGCCGTGGTCGTCTTGCCATTCGTACCCGTGACAGCAATCACCTTGAGGTCACGTGCCGGATACCCATACCGTGCACTCACCGCATGGACACGCGCCTTGCGATAACTGTTCTCCAGCGCCCGCACTGCTCGCCTCGGCATCACCCGCCGCACTCCTCGGACAAGTTTGTCTTTCATGATTCTATAATCGCATGAAATAAGAAATATGAAAAATGAGATATGGGGTGAATTACGGGCACTTCATCTGTTATACTTACGTCAACATGAAGATTTTAGGTATTGAAACCAGTTGCGATGAGACAGCGGCTGCCGTCGTCGAAGATGGTGTGCGACTACTAAGCAATGTCGTCAGTTCACAGATGGACGATTTTGCTCGTTACGGCGGCGTCATACCAGAGATCGCGGCCCGCTCACATATCGAGGTTATACTGCCAGTTGTTGAGAAAGCTCTCGTGGAAGCCGATTGTACATGGAATGACATCGATGCGATCGGCGTCACCTATGCCCCTGGGCTAATTGGTAGTCTCATGATCGGCACTCTCACGGCGCGCACCCTCGCCCACCTCAAACACAAACCCCTGTACGCGGTACATCATGTCGAGGGGCATGTGTATGCGAACTTCCTCACGGAAGTTTGCGAGAGAAGAGGGAAGAAGGAAGAGGGAAGAAGCTCACAATTAGCGCCAGCCGAAAGTCAGGATGGATTTTTGACGGAACATTTGGTGAACCCGAAATTTCAGGCGAGCTCACTTGACTCGGCGAAGCCCAAGGCGACAGCCGATTCTGCAGCCGACAACGTGAGTTTGCCTGAAATTTCTAGGCGTGAAACCAACCGTTCCGGAGAGAATCCATCTAGACTTGAGGGGCTACAGCTGCCAACCCACCAGCCCAAATTCCCCCTCCTCGCGCTGATCGTCTCGGGCGGACATACCCAATTGGCACTATTTTACGGCCACGGTGACTACGTCCTGCTCGGGCAAGCCCAAGATGATGCGGTCGGTGAAGCCTTCGACAAAGTAGCCAAGATCATCGGACTCCCCTACCCTGGTGGCGTCAGCATCAGCAAACTCGCTCCCGACGGTAACGCACAGGCATTTGCTTTCCCCAAAGCCACCCTGCCCTGCCCGCCACACTGTCGCCACGAGATAAACACTCCTGTCACGACCGAATCATCAGCTACCATCAGGGGTGGCAGAGGTGAAATCTTCGCTCGCGACCGTTGTCACCGCTACGATTTCTCATTTTCCGGCGTGAAGACAGCCGTTTTAAGGGCCGTTCAGACCGCATGCGGTGTAGATCACACCTTTGCTAGCAAAGACCTACCAGAACGCGTCTCAGAGCGTCTGAGGGCCGATGTCGCGGCTAGTTTTCAGCGCGTGGCAGTCGAAACCCTCGTCGACAAGACATTGCTGGCCTACCACGACTACTCCCCTGCCTCGGTCGTCATCGCCGGTGGCGTTGCCGCCAACCAGGAGTTACGCCGCCAATTATCGGAGGCTCTCCCCGTGCCTATCGAGTACGCCCCAATGAGTCTCTGTACCGACAACGCCGCCATGATCGCTTCCCTTGCCTATTTCATGGCGCAGTCGGTTGAACCAGCCGATCCGTTATCGCTCGAGGCTGTGCCAGCGCTTTCGATGACGCGTACAAGATGGAAGAAGGAAGAAAGATGAAGGAAGACTCAGTCCAAAACTACAAGGATTTGGTTGTATGGCAAAAGTCTATGAAGTTGGTAGCGATGATCTATCCTCTTTGCAGACAGCTTCCAAAATCTGAGCAATTTGTCATGTCAGACCAAATTCGTCGATCGGCTATCTCCATACCTTCCAATATCGCAGAAAGACAAAAGCGCCTCAACCGTGCTGAAACAATTCAGTTTACTGGTATTGCGCTCGGATCTGCCGCCGAACTTGAAACTCAGTTGCTCCTTGCAAAAGACATTTACGTGCTACCCGTCGAAGACGCGCTTGCTGCTGTCATCGAGGTCCAAAAGCTGCTTTCAGGACTTATCCGTTCTCTTCGTGCGTAAATCACTGTTGAGACCCCTGTTATTATCTTCCTTCATCTTTCTTCCTTCTTATTTCTTCTTGTGATATAATCACAAGTGAAAACAAACACGAGAGGACAACCAGGCAAAAGACCGAGGGTATTTGACATTCAAAGGCCTTTGATGTTTGTTGTCTTCACGTGAAACAATTTACCTCTGTTATTTTGGGCAAAATCCGATGAACCTACCAAAAGTCTACGAGCCGAAGCAATACGAACCCACAGTCTACGGCTTGTGGGAATCATCGAACTCATTTGCCGCCACTGGTCAAGGCACGCCATACTGCATCGTCATGCCCCCGCCCAACGCCAATGGCAACCTCCATATCGGGCACTCGCTCGACATGAATCTCAAGGACATTTCTATCCGTTATCACCGTATGAAAGGCGATGACGCCTTGTTTATCCCTGGCTCGGACCACGCCGGATTTGAGACCTGGGTGGTCTATGAAAAATACCTAGCGAGTCAGGGCAAAAGTCGCTTTGATTTTAGCCGCGAAGAACTCTACAACCAGGTCTGGGACTTTGTTGAGGCTCGTCGCGGCGACATGGAGCTACAGCTACGCGCACTCGGTATCAGTTGTAGTTGGAATGATGGCGTATTTACGCTCGATAAAAAAGTCATCGATACCGTATATACTACCTTCAAAAAGATGTGGGATGATAAGCTGATCTACAGAGGTGAGCGCATTGTCAATTACTGTACAACCCACCAAACAAGTTTTGCCGACATCGAGGTAGTCCACAGAGAAGAGAAGAGCAAGCTGTGGTATATTTCGTATCCGTTACTCGACCATGTCGGTGAGATCGTCGTGGCAACCACACGCCCCGAGACGCTACTCGGGGATACCGCCGTCGCCGTCAACCCCACCGATGAGCGCTACAAACATCTTATCGGTTCGCGGGTTCAACTGCCCATCGTCGAACGTGAGATCCCAATTGTGGCTGATGAGGCGATTGACCCCAGTTTTGGCACTGGCGCCGTCAAAGTTACCCCCGCCCATGACCCAACTGATTTTGAGATTGGCGAACGCCATCACCTCGAGACAATCCAGGTTATCGGCCTCGACGGCGCGATGACCGAAGCCGCCCCTAAAGCATTTCGGGGCAAACCCGCCCTTGAAGCCCGAGAGTTGCTCCTCAAACAGCTTGAAGCAGGGGAGTACATAAAGAAGATCGAGGACTATACCCACCAAGTCGGCCACTGTTACAAATGTGGTACGGTCATACAGCCAATCATGAAAGACCAATGGTTTGTGCACACACAGCCACTCGCAAAAGTAGTGATCGATGCAATTGAATCAGGTGGTGTTACCTTCAAGCCGGCTTCGAAAGCTCGTGAACTTGTCGACTATATGAAGCAGTTGCGCGACTGGAATATTAGCCGTCAGCCAGCCTGGGGCATACCGATCCCAGCCTTTCAAAATATCGCCGACCCCGAGGATTGGATATTTGATGAACACGTCGAGAACACGACGATCAAACGCAGCGACAAGACCTACAAGCGCGATGAGGACACCTTTGACACCTGGTTTAGCTCTGGACAGTGGCCATATATCGTGACTGATGCGCTCGACACTACCTCTCAACTCAGTCCCTACTACCCATCCAATCTCATGGAAACTGGTACTGACCTCTTGAGGCCATGGGTCGCTCGTATGCTGATGTTTGGACTCTATCGTACCGGAACTGTACCATTTAGGACAGTCTATATGCACGGCATGGTCCTCGATGAGAAGGGCCAAAAGATGAGCAAAAGCAAAGGCAATGTCATCAACCCCATGGATGTGCTCGGTGAATACGGCTCAGACGCCTTGCGGATGGGTATCGTTGCCAAACGTAGTCCGGGTCAAAACCAAGCCTTTTCAGCCGCCAGCGTCGTCGCAGGACGCAACTTCTGTAACAAACTATGGAACATGGCACGCTACGTGGAGTCCAAGGTCGACAACTTCGACGACCGCTCGCCACAGCCCATCAGCCCGGCAGACCACTGGGTGATCCGGCAACTCACGACTGCCGCAACAGAGGTAGGAAAACTCATCGAAGCCCATGAATACGCTGAGGCTGTCGACCGCGTATATCACGTTATATGGGACGACGTTGCCGATTGGTATATTGAGGCCAGCAAGCAAACTGCAGGGCAGGGGATGCTCGGCTGGGTACTCGAGACGTGCCTCAAGCTTGCGCACCCGTTCACTCCATTTGTCACCGAGACAATCTGGACCACACTCAAGCTCGATGACACGCTTCTTATTCGTTCACCATGGCCTTCCATAATTGGCTACAATGACATTGCGGCAGGTGAATTTGACGCTATCCGCACACTCATAACAGAGACTCGCTATGTCGCATCCGAACTACCTGGCCGCCAAACCATGTTGTACGAACACGATTCGCTCATCGAAGATAACAGGGGTCTCATCGCACATCTTGCGCGCCTCGAGGACGTCCGCCATGTTGATCAACCACGTGGTTTGCGCCTGGCAGTGCCCAACCGTGAAGCCTGGCTCGATGTTACCGAAGACGAGCTCTACGATCACCAGACCAAACTTGAGCTTCGCATTGTCAAGTGTCGTGAAGATGTCGATCGACTTCAGTCTCGGCTCGCCAATGAAAATTATGTCGCCTCAGCTCCCGCCCATCTGGTCGAAGAAACCCGCGCCCAACTCGCCGACCAACTCACTCTCGAAAAAAAGCTCATCAAAGAGCTCGAGGTATTGTCGGATAAATCTTAGTGCGCGAGGGCGTAGGCGAGGGTCAACCGAGCCATAAACATCATTTCGATCAATTTAACAGAGAGGGATTGGTCATCTTCTCCTTCTTCACGCTCACGACGAGCAGCCAGGGAATTGGTGTCGGCGAACGATTTAGCCATCGATTTCTGTAAACCAGGATCCTTGACCATTGTCTTGTCGACATGGCTGTGCAAGTCACCGATTGACTTTGTGACAGGGTCATCGGCTCGCTTAGTCGTTTGATCGTCGAGAAATGATACCTTCGACTTGATCATAGGAGAAGATGCGAGATCCTTCGCGTGAGCTGACGTTAAAAATACTGCCAGCACGAGAAATGCAGAGATGCTAGTAGAACAGATATGGCGAAGTTTTTTGATATTGGTTTTCATGGTAGATAAATACCATATTAGCACAAGCTTTATGTTTTGTCAACAATCGGTTATTAATAGGCTAGTCGCTCAACCATATCGCGCAGCTCGTCTTCGTCGGCTTCGTATGGCTCTGACCGAAAATCTTCGGCCGTATTGCAAGGTATCAGTTTGACATGCACATGTGGTACTTCAAAACCCTCGATATTCACACAAACTCGTTCAACTTGTAGTTCCTCCCGCATGTTTTGCGCGAGTAATTTGACGGTGTGCATGAGCGCCTCATAATCTTCGTCCTCAAGATCCTCGAAGTGATCGACCTGTTGGCGTGGCACAACTAACGTATGGCCTGGCTGTACTGGGTTGATATCGAGAAAAGCAAACGTCCGCTCGTCCTCATATATCTTGTAGCAGGGGATATCCCCATTGATAATCTTGGTAAAAATACTCGGTTTCATGACACATAGTATAAACCATTCAGGGGTGGTGGTATAATGTACTCTCGGTTCGCTCTCGTGAGCTCGTTGCCACGCATAACGAACCATCAGAATCACCACGGAGAGATGCAGGAGTGGTTGAACTGGCCGCTCTCGAAAAGCGGTATGGAGCAATCCATCGAGGGTTCGAATCCCTCTCTCTCCGCCACGTAAAACCCGGCTGTACGGCCGGGTTTTACGTGGCGGAGCAGGAGACTGAGAACTGGGGGTTTTGCGTAGCAAAACATAGTTCGGCGTAATGAACACAACGAGAAAAAGTGCAGAGTAATACCAAGATTAACATCTGCGATGTCTTCCGTAACAGGGACAAATAGTCATTATTTCATAAAACTATTGACTTACTATACGTCATGTAGTATACTGGACGTACAGTATGAAATTAACCCCATTTGAAACAACAATGCTCAGCGGCTGGGAAGATGTCTATCGCAAATCCCAAGTCAGTCTGTGGATATTGGTTGCCATACGGGAAGAGAAGGGATTCGTCGAAGACATACGCATATTTATACGATCACGGGGTGACGTCGACATGAGTGAACAGAGTTTGTATCGTTCACTTCGCCGCCTCGAATCAGCGACTCTTATACAGTCGCGAAGCATTGCCAATCCAAAAGGACCTGATCGAAAATTCTTTTCGCTCACGCCGGAGGGATCACGCGTGCTTGCAGCATTTATTGAGCGTAATATCACCGGAATGTTTTTGACATCTCGTAATCGATCATTATTTGAATAAGAAAGGGAATATTATCATGACATCAGCAACACTAACCCAAACAAGTCGACCCGTAAGTCGATGGAGTAACTCGTATCATCTTGTGACGAGTGCGTGGCGGACGCTTATGCTCAACAGAGCAGTCTTTACGCGCCTCACGTTGACGCCGTTTTTGTGGACGTTGGCCATCATGATACTTATGGGAGCAGGTGTCATTGCCACCTCGACTATTACTGATGACACGATACGGGGCCCGCTAACAGAGAATAGCCTACTCGCAATCGCATATGGAGCAATCATCTACCTGACGCTCTCGTTCATCGCCAACTATTATGCCGGTGCGACGGTTATCGCAGCGCTTGCACGATTCGAGGGCCATTCGATAAGCTACAAAAAATCGATGCAAGCTGTCAGGCGACATCGCAAAGAAATCTTTGCTTTTAGTCTCTTAACCTCAACCGTCGGCTATATCCTCCAGCTCATCGAGGAGCGTGTACCATTTGCTGGCAAGATTGCAACCTGGCTTGTCGGTACAGCGTGGGCAATTGCGTCGATGTTCGCCGTCCCCGTCATCGTGACGAGCAAACAGAAGGTTTCGGCGCTCGATGCCGTACGTAACTCAGCCGGTATCATCAAGAAGACATGGGGCGAAAATATCATTGTGAGTGGCGGTATCGCTGTAGTTGGCGTAGTGGCGGTAGTGCTCTACATCTTGCTGGCCGCAATCATAGCGTTGACTACTATTGGAATGCTTGGCACAGGCATGGGGATTGTTCTCCCACTTGTCGCAATCGGCATCATCGGTCTGTTTGCTATCTTCCTCATGTTATCTGTACTGGGTGCGATCGTAAAAGCCGCAATCTTCCACTACGCAACAAGTGGACGTACGCCAAAAGCCTTTGATACTGAGTTGCTTCGCGCCAGTTTTACCACAAAAAAAGCGCGCGGCGTGTTTAGCGTATAGTAACGCCCCCACGTCAAAACGATCAGTACAGTATAGCTGTGCTGATCGTTTTTGTTATGCTAGATACTATGAAGCCAACAGCTGATGCGGTGCGAGCAATTACAGGTGTCTACTTCCAGCGAGTATTGGTCATTGTGATCAGCTCGGCAATTTGCGTACTGGTTATTGTCTATCTGCTCCTCGGCTATCTTGCAACATCCTTGACGCCGTGGTGGTGGATATTCCTCGTCATTCTTGTTCCAATCACCCTCGTGGCTACCGCACTCAGTGCCATATTGTGGTTTGCATCATCCCGGCTTTTGCCCCGCCGGCTCGATCGCACCGAGAAGAAATTCGTGTATAGGTTTGGCCAAAAACTAGTCGCTGTCATCGGTCAAGAACGTCTGCCGTATCCTATCATGATGGTATTCATCGTACGAAGTATCGTCAAGGGCAAGGGGAGTGAACTCTTCAAAAAGGCGCTTGATGACACGCCGTCACTACGTCAAGATTTCCAACGAATTAGGCGGATGTTTGATTGAGCAATAGCAGTGGCGAAGAGATCGAGAGCACGTAAAAAAGACTGGCAAGCCAATCTTTTTTACGTGGTACACCCGATACGATTCGAACGTACGACCTCCAGTACCGCAAACTGGCGCTCTATCCAGCTGAGCTACGGGTGCGCGTCGAAGCACACTTCACTAGGTCGATCTACTACGTAGATCTTCTCCGTTTCGTGGCTTCTCCTTTAAGTGTTTAACCTCGTTTGAAAAACAAGTGTTCAAACGAGGTTAAACACTTGATAATCGCAAAGAACACTTAAAGAACAGGGGTAATTATAGCAAGATATTAGCTGGGCCGCAACTTAGAAGCGCAGGTATCGTGTCAGATGATCAATGATATCAGGTTTCATGGTTTGCATCGGTACGTGTGCGCCAATAGTATCAACGATTTGTTCACCGTGTTCTTGGGGGAAATACAGATCAATTGCTGGGGCAAACCGTTTGACAGGTAAGAGGGTGATGTAATACATCGCGTCTTCTTGCACTACCCCGAACGCCCGAAATTCTCGGAACGAGTAGTGCCTATCGTTAATCTGTAGTCCTTGATCAAACAACTGATAGCTCATGATCCGAGGTGGCCTCACAGCCAAAAATATTAAGGCCGCAACCATAACAACGATAAGTATCATAAAGGTGACAGAGTGAAGTAGTAATAACGCAATCAGCGCGAGTACAAGGCCAACGGCACCTACACCCACAAACCATATCATGTCTTTCTGACGATGCACGAATTCAGAGGCCTCCCATGATACACCGGGCAGTAACGGAGCATCCGGAGCATCGACGGGGTCGATTAGTTCAGGAGACGAGGTTGTCTGGGGTTGCTCAACGACACTAGCTGGCGAATTTTGCTCAGTCTCAGCTGGGGCTGGCTGATCAGGTTGCCAATAGCCATGTTCTTTTGACTCCATATATAGAGTAGTATAGCACTTGTGGTTTAGTTTGAGGATACCCAGTCTGGACGTTTCATTTTTTAACTCATATCTGTTACAATCTTTATTTGTAGCCAAATAGTACCGAATACGGAAGAGTACCCAAGTGGCTGCTGCGTGGAACGCAAATTATGAGCGGCAAAAGCCGCCCCTTCAGCCAGGTGAGAGGTGAAGGAATAGCGTTTTATACAGGGGCTACGTGACGTAGTCTAGTGCGTTGCTCTAACCCGATGAAAATCTGCTGATTTTCATCGAGAGGAGCAATGATGAAGTGATGAAGCTTTTGGAGTTAGCTCCAAAACGAAATCAACGGAGTCCATTGCGACAAGGAGGGGTACCCAAGTGGCTGAAGGGGCGGCTTTGCTAAAGCTGTAGGGGGGCGCAAGCTCCCGCGAGAGTTCGAATCTCTCCTCCTCCGCCAAGATTAAAAAATGACCTTCGTGGTCGTTTTTTAATCTTGATAGTGTAGAAGATACGAACTCGAGCCGAGAGTTCAGAATGCTGTCAAATCTTCGATTTGTACAGCATGTAGCCGATGATGGAATAGCGAAGCTAGTCTATCATCGAGCATTGATCTCTCCTCCTCCGCCACTACCCGCGCTTGGTTACAAACCCGAGCACAACATTGAGTACAAAGACAACACCCGCGATCAGACCGCCCTTAACAAGCCAGTCAACCAATGTGTCTTGCGTTACGCTACTAAGGATGTACATGACGCCAATAATCGCTGCGAACAGCGCGTAAAATGCCACTATAACGAGTGATGAGTTCTTAATGTAATTATTCATAACAACAGTATAGCAAACGCCTTGTGGTGTTCATAGCGCGATGGAGAGAAAGGGTGGTTCTTGTCTCGCATTTCATCATAACGAAAAAACGACCACAAGGGTCATTTTTTATTTCTGGCGGAGAGGGCGAGATTCGAACTCGCGGTGGGTCTCCCCACGACGGTTTTCAAGACCGTTACCATCAACCACTCGGTCACCTCTCCATTCGCTTCGCTCTGGAGATGAAAATCAGCAGATTTTCATTGGTTGAGAACAAAAGTTATTTTACCAGAGGTAGCTTCATCTGTCGAATGGCTGTCTAGCGACAACGGCGATAAAGACAGGCTGCTGCGAGACCGAACGAAGAGCTGCCGCACCAGCATTGAGGGTGGCGCCAGTGGTGCATATATCATCGATCAACAGTGTAGGGTGTTCGACGGTCTCGTCAACGCGAAACGCGCCACGTTGGCGTTTGGCTCGTTCTATTTTGCCAGCTCCACGCTGCGACAGGGAAGTTTGGCGCGTCAACAGCGGTTGACAATCAAGGCCGCGACCCCTAGCAAACAGCCGTGCACAGTAACGCATGTGATCATAGCCGCGTTGACGTCGGTGAGGCGCGATGTCAGGTATATATGTCACGACGGTACCTTGTGGTAGTTGCGGTACCACCGCGTCAAGTAACGATGCGAGGATTGATCCACCAGCACGCGCTCGGTCAAATTTGTAGCGGTCGATCAACTCCCGGAGCGCCCCAGAGCGTTCACCGACACACCAGGCATCATTATATGATACGGCCGGCCGACACGATGAACACAGATTAGAATCTCCCGACGGCTTCAAGCAGGCGATACATTGGCTGTATCCTTCTAATATGATGTCATATCGACAATATTCACACAAAAGCGCGTTGTTTTGTCCGCAAGAGCAACAGATATGGGGCGCAATCATGTCTAACAAACGGTCGAGCATTGTAGTTTTTACGTTTCCTTAGCGGTATTATTGCAGATTATTGACATTCTCAGATATAATATACTAAGACAATTTTTGTGAATATACCGAATTGGAGGATATATGGTGCGAGGACATAAACAAAATGATGATCTTCTTATGGAAGACGAGCTAGCTGCTGCCTTTCTATCTGACGACGAGAGCCCCATTACTTCCGATGATACTGATACCCTGAGCCAAGCAGCTCCCAGCGATGACAACTGGGATGAAAATGACGAAGGCGACATGCCGGGGCAGCTAGCCGTCGATGTCTATGAAACCGACGAGAAGCTGATCGTCAAAGCTCGCACGGCAGGCGTCAACAAGTCTGACCTCGACGTCAGTATATCTGATGGTATATTGACGATTAGCGGTACATTGAGCAGCAATGACGACTCGTCAGCTACTCATTGGCACGTCCAAGAATGCTACTGGGGTGAATTTAGCCGCACACTCGCGCTGCCAGTTCAAGTCAAAGAAGATGAAGTCGATGCCGTCCTCAAAGATGGTGTACTGACAATCGGTTTCACCAAGATCAAACAAGAACAAGCCCGCAAGATTCAGATCATGTAGGTTTTAAGCCCTATTATTGCTACGTAAGATTCGGGCTATGTTCACTAAATCTATGTGATACACATATGACAAGCTATGCTAACCCCAACCCGACCTAAGCCTCCAACAATAACATCCTCGGTACCCGGATACTTGGCTTTTTCGGTTGTAATTGGTAGGCAATAAGTCCCGCTAGTAGGTTTGCGCTGAAGTTTGCAAAACTTCGG
>JBARSV010000021.1:0-33940 GCA_049644865.1 Saccharimonadales bacterium (SeqCode) | reverse complement strand
GCACTGTGGCAACCCCGACCTTCGTCGAAAAGCTCAAGACCGCGATGGACAGCTGATCCCCCACAACCCCAAGAAAGGAGCACGACATGATCGTGCTAGCCATATTGGCGATCCTGGGGGCGATCGGCTCCCTGTTCGTCAAGAAGTACTCCCTGGGCCTCCTGTTGACGGCGCTGGCCGTCGTCAGCATGTGGCCCAGCCACGTGTCGACCGGCGAGTGGGTCGTGTTCGTCGTCCTCTTCCTGGCTGGCCTTGTGCCAGCTCTGGTGGAGGGGACGGGCCGACACCGCAAGCCGATCGCCATCGGACTGTTCGTCCTGGTGACAGCCGTCCTGCTTGCCACCCCTCTGAACCTGTTCAGCGGGTGGGGCTGGGTCGGACTGCTTGCCTTCCTGCTGGTGTGCGGCGCCCTCGCGGCGCTGTTCGTCGGCAAAGGTGCTCCGCTGGCAGGTCTGGCGGTCTTGTTTGCCAGCTTGATCATCGTCAGTTCGGGAGTGGTGTGGCTGTTCTCCAACCAAGAACGCAACACTGCGAACGCGATGGCGGCGGCAGTCAATCCGACGTCATCGTCAAGCCAAGGCGAGACCACCATGGCCGCGACATCACCGACATCCCCCACCGCCGCCACGGCGCAGCCGACGGACGACCAGAAGTCGGTGGCCACCGCTGAGGCCCAGGAATGGGTCCGTCGGCTGGTGAGCCACTTTGCAGGAGTCACCACGATCCCCGCCGAGTGTCAGATGGCGAAGTTCTCGGTGGACCTCACGGTTCCTGAGTACTACACCTTCCGACCTGGGAAGGAGTCGGCCACGGCTTTTGCGCCCGACCTGGGCAAGGAGCCGTGTGAGATTGCTCGGAACTACGTCGAACGACTGTTCCGCGACTCGTCGCTGGCGGTAACCAAGCTGCGCTCGATTGGTGTCGAAGTGATCCCGCCCGAGCAGCAGGTTGCTCGTACCGACGAGCTCTTCAAGGGCGGTTTCGCGGCTCGCCGTGACGCTGCCCGAAAGGTGCTCGCGTGGTACACCAGCGAGGATCCGTACCGTCAGCTCACCATCGAGCAGCGAGACGGGCCCTACGCAAGCAACAACATGACGGGTGGCAGCCCCAGTTCGGCACCAACGGTGAACACAACGGCCTCCAACAAGCCGTCGACAGTCATCGTCACCACCGACACGACCACCGGCAAGGTCGTCAAGATGGACCGGGCGAACTGTGGGCCACAGGACTTCGCACCACTCCCCCCGGGGTTCGTGGTGCCGGAGCCTGGAGAGGAAATCCCTCTCGAGCTCAAGATCGTGGCACAGGAGCCCGCGTCCCGCGGCAACGCGGGGAATGGCGGTGGCCGAAACGCTGACCCTGGATCCGTGGCATACGTGCCCGAGACTCAGATGACGCAGCCGGCGTCAACCCCACGGTCGACACCGACGGCCCCAGCCCCCACGGCCGGTCCGGTCGGAACGGTGCCGCCCCCGGCACCGAACCCGACCACTCCTCGGCCGACGCCAACGGCCGAGCCATCGGTGAATCCGACGTCGCCCCCTGGGGCGACGACACCACCGGCCAGTACGGGCACCCCCACGAAACCGTGGGGGTGATTACTCGGTTCACCCCGCCGGCGGCTTCGGTCGCTGGCGGGGTGAACCCCGCACTACACAACTACATAGCTATATGTCTCAGCCGAGGCAACGTTTGTTTCCGATAGAGCCAGGCTCTCGACACTACAAACGTTGCCTCCGGCAACAACCCATATGAACTGACATGATTTGACACGCTGCTACCGATGAATAGTCCCTCGATATGAGGTACCTTCACAAGTCGACCCTAGTAGAAATACTTTTTAGAAAATGTATTAAATGCATATATATAACCACTTATGAGCTGACCAGCTCATAGAAAGGAGATACTTCATATGAAGAATCTACTCACCAAGTTGCGTTATGTGCCGAAGCGCTTTGCCGTTGCTGCTGCCCTCGTGGTAGCTACCGCAACCGCTGCTTTGACGTTTGCATGGGGGCCAAATCGTGCTACATTCACGATCGAGAACCCAGCGCCGTACATAACGTTCAACTCTATCACAAACAATCCAAACATCGGCGACGAACGCAACTTCGTCGGTATCCGTGAAAACGGTACAACTGGCCTGTGGCAAGACGACCAGACTGTCGTACCAGGCAAAGAATATGTCGTACGCATGTACGTTCACAACAACGCTGCAGCTAATCTCAACTTAGTTGCAGAAAACGTAACTGCTAAGTTTAACCTACCAACAACGACTGGAAAATCTATCCAGGTTAATGGTTTCTTGAACTCGACCAACGCAAATCCTGTAGAAGTCTATGATCACGCTACATTCAACTCGACTCAAGATTTTAACCTTGCAGTTGTACCTGGTAGCATCAAATACTACAACAACGCTAACGGGAGCGGTTTCACCATCCCAGAAAGTATCTTTACGAGCAATGGCGCAAAACTTGGATATACACAGATGGATGGTAATATCCCCGGCTGTTTCCAATACGCTGGTTATCTGACATTTGTCGTCAAACCACAATTTGCACCAACAGCTAATTTCACTGTCAGCAAACAGGTTCGTAAGGCTGGCGTGACTGGCTGGAATGAAACTGTTACTGTCAATCCTGGTGACCAGGTAGAATACCTTATCACCTACGACAATATTAGTGATGTTCAGCAAAATAATGTCGTCCTAAAAGACACGCTACCTGCCGGTACCACTCTAGTCAACGGTACTACATACGTTGCAAACGGGACTAACCCAAGCGGCGTAAAAGTTGGTGACGGTATAGCCTCAGGCGACGGAATCAATATCGGCAACTATGCCGGTCACTCAGTCGCATATGTAAAATTCACCGCCCAAGTTGCAACCAACGATACTTTGCCAGCTTGTGGTTTGAACGCCCTTAAAAACATTGCTAAGATTACGACCGACTACGGTTGGAAAGAAGATAGTGCAGATGTCACTGTTACTAAGACCTGTCTGCCACAGCCCGCTGCTGATTGTAAAGCAATCACGCCTCACCTGATCTCGCGCACGCAGTTCAGCTTTGACGGTGAAGCGACAGTTGCCAATGGCGCAACGGTTAGTAAATACACGTTTGTCGTGAAAAACAGCGCCGGTGCCGTCGTAAAGACTGTTACTGTTGATAGCACCGCTCTGAAGGTGAACTCTGGTACAATCACACTTGACACCGTTGGGGTCTACACAGTGATGCTCACTGTCACAACATCACTTGGTGACAAATCAAACGTAAACTGCCAGACAACCGTTGAAGTAAAATCAGAGCCGGTCGTGCCTACCTATACGTGCGACCTACTCACTGTCAACACAATTGAGCGGACAAAGTTTAACTTTGTCACGACGTACACGGTCAAGAACGCTACCCTCGTGCGTATTGATTATGTCGTACGCAACGCAGCTGGTACCGAGCTATACCGCGGGACGGACAGCACCTACACCCAAACGACTGTCGGCAACTACACCGTAGAAGCTATCGTCGTCGTCAAAGTAGATGGTGTTGAAAAAACCGCTACCAGTACAAACTGTAAAAAGCCGTTTGAAGTCAAACCTGAAGACAAAGACATCCAAGTCTGCCGCCTCAGTGACAAGACAATTGTCACTATCAAGGAGAGCGCCTTCGACGCCAGCAAGTATTCCAAAAATCTTGATGACTGTAAGGTCCCAGCTACCATCCAAGTATGCGAGCTCACGACTGGTAACATCATCAATATCAAGGAAACTGACTTCGATGCAACAAAACACTCAAAGAACCTCGACGATTGTAAACCTATCAAGGTTTGTGAGCTTGCAACCTACACGGTAATTGAGATCAAGCAAAAAGATTTTGACAGTGCAAAACACTCGAAAGACCTGGCTGCTTGTGAAAAAATACAAGTGTGTGAGCTCAGTTCTGACACAGTAATCACGATCCGCAAAACTGAATTTGACGCTGCAAAGCACTCAAAGACGTTGAGCGATTGCGACAAGATCAAGGTTTGTGTGATCGCAACCGGTGAAGTGAAGACAATAAAACGAGCTGAGTTCGACAGTAAGACACAGTCAACCAATATGAATGACTGTAAAGATATCAATGTCTGTCGTCTCAGTGACAAAACAGTCGTGACGATAAAACAAAGCGCATTCGATAGCGCAAAGTACTCGTACGACACCGCCAACTGTAAGCCTGCCACGCCACCAGTCACCACAACTCCGCCTGTACTCCCAAGCACGGGTCCTGAGATGATTGTCGGCAGTCTACTAGGGTCGAGCGCGCTCGGTCTTGGCGTCAGTAGCTTTGTTCGCTCACGTAGTGCACTTCGCCGTGCACACCGTGGCAACTAGGCATGTGACATAGTTTGACCGCTTGCCTCACACCATTAACACCCCTAGATATCTAGGGGTGTTTTGGGTCTGGCAGGTTATCTGTGATTGGCAATTGGAAGCCAAAGGTACTCCCCTCGCCTTCTTTACTTTCAAAAATAATCACACCTCCATGCGCCACGATAACTTTTTTCGCCATATACAGCCCGATTCCCGTACCGTCTGGGCGTGCCTTACGCGCATTGCCGGCGCGATAAAATTTTGTGAACAGCTGATAACGTGCTGCTGTCGGTACACCTATGCCATTGTCCTTGACGCGAAATACTATCTCGTGGTCATGACGACGCATCAACGTCACCTCTATCACTCCCCCTGAAGGCTTGGAATAATATATCGCATTATCGATAAAGTTCATCATAACTTGTCGGATCTTGTTTTCATCAACCGATACCATTGGAAAATCAGTTGGCTCCTCGTAACGCAATTCGATCCCTCGTGACTGTGCTGTCGCCCTTAACTGAGCAATCTCTTCACGGATAATCATTGGTAAAGAGACATCTATTCTCTCCAACTCGAACCGACCAGTTTGCAAGCGTGAAAGATTTAAAAAGTCACCGATCAGATAGACCATGCGCTGCGATGAGGTAAATGCTTCTTCGAGCGCCTTACGCTGTTCAGGCGTCACTTTGCCGAGATCACCTTCTAACAACATACTAATGTACCCCTTGATGCTGGTTAGGGGCGTCCGTAGCTGATGCGACGCCATGGAGATAAATTCATCTTTGGTGGCATCGATCTGTTTTAGCCGCCTGTTTGAATCACGCAATTCTTGCGTCGCAGTGCTAATTTTTTCCTTGAGGGTATCATTGAAATCTTGGATCTGTTGGAAACGAATACTATTTTGGATAGAAAGGGATAACTCATCGGCTACTGTATCGAGAAGATTGACATCGCGGCTCGTATAGTTATCACCGTTTTGCTTGGGACCAAGATACACGTAACCGAGCGTATCGTGTGATGTATGCAACGTCACGATGACACTCACATTATTGTCGTCCATCGCTGTGAACAATCGGCTATCAGGAGGTAGTTGATCGGCAATAGTAACCTCTTCTCTCACTGCGGGCAGAGAATTAATAATTGTCAGCAAGTGGTTCCGTGACGTACCAATAGGAAAATAATATGATGAACTGCCTGCGTCTACCGGAAGAATATGCATCGCGACATACTCAGAGGTCAGGGCTCTTTTGAGAATCTTCATCAATTTCTCGGCGACATGCGCCAGCTCCATACCACTTGCCGTTACGTCACCAATCGTTCCGAGTATAACTTGCTGGTCGTAACCATGACGATAA
The DNA here is from genome assembly GCA_049644865.1 of Saccharimonadales bacterium (SeqCode). Classification (GTDB taxonomy): domain Bacteria; phylum Patescibacteriota; class Saccharimonadia; order Saccharimonadales; family Saccharimonadaceae; genus JAPUDQ01. The sequence goes on along the minus strand of JBARSV010000021.1, from coordinate 28,246 downwards.
AATATTTTGTCCGTAATGCTGTCAAAAAATTTCTTAAGTGGTGCGTAAACAACGACCAACGAGATAGAAACAGCGGTAAATATCGTCAGCTGTACAGTATCGACCGGTGCATGATTACCGAGAAAGACTTGCAACAGTCCAAATGCGACGCCCACATAAATAAGTGTTAGCACACCCAACAATAAGATATATGCGATACTTCGCGCAACTGTATCGCGTATATCTAAGAAGCGATGTTTCACCAATGCATAGGCACTAAATATAGCAAAGAATAACGTGCCGTAGAGGCCGATACGCGTAAAACTAGCATCGGATAAGTCATAAAAACGTGGTGCCACCATGAGTGCAACAATGAGCGATATACCCGTCAGTATAAGTCCTGTGCTAACGATCGTAATCTGCGCCTTATCACGTCGCGAGGCGCCACGAAGTCCTTGACGCAACGCCAACACACCACCTCCAAATGTAAACAATAACAACGCGAGAAATAACTGGTATCCTGGCGTGACTGGCTGTAGAACGACGCTGCCACTCAACAAATTAGCTTTCGATGTGAAGCCGAACAATGATAATACGACTGATAGTATTGCAAGCATCCACACAATACCATTGACTGTCTTCCAGCGACGTTTCGTAAATAATATGCAAAACCAGTAAAACAATCCAACCATAACTGATGCAAGCGCGTAATCTGCATGAGCTAATATCTCGAGATAATCTCTCGCACTACTGCTATCTTCCAGGTATACCGTCACAACCCACAAAGGGGTAACGATCATTAATCCTGCAAGAACTCGATTGAGAATAATTTTTGGACTATTGGCATACACAACCATCGCGAGGCTAAGATACGCAGCACAGACCAACCCCAATACAATTACTTCAAGCATAACTAGTTTGATTGTACCATAGAGACAGCGACCACTTAGCGCCCCAAGCGACGAACAATGCCCTCTAAGGCTCCGTAGAACTCCTCAATTTTGAGAACGCTAGGAAATATATTGCCAAGCACTCTTCTCATTGGCCAATTGTAAAATGGATTCTGCCAGCGTAGTAACACCCCATTGTCATCTGACTCCGGATCATCAAAATAATGCGGCAATACCCGTACGACTTGGATGCCTGGTACGCTCGCATAAAACCGTACTTGTCGATCCAAAAAGCGACCACGTGAATCTTTTTTCCATAAATACTCCTCAGCCGACATAGAGTCTTTATGCGCATGATACCCCGGCATACGTCCGCCAAGCATGCACCACTTAATATTTTTTTGGATTGCCATTTTGCCAATACCTACTAAGAGCGCGTCACCGGCTCGAGCACCAACGCCCGGTGCGGTCGTAAGGTCTACGCCAAACAAGATCGGTCCATCAGTAACGTGATTATCACACGCTCCGTTATTGGTTATCTCATACCATGAAGCCGGGTGGTTCTCATCGTAACCAGCAATACGCATTGCATACACCATACCTACTATTTCACCGCCCTCTTCAGCAACCAACATACCCTCAGGAAATACCCGAAAACGCGTCATGAGGTTGTCGTGACTGGCGATATTTTCTTCACGCCAACGTGACGCTTGTAGGTCTTCGTATTTTTTTATATCAGATAGTACTGCGTGACGAACGGTGATCTTCGACATATTTTTCCTTTATTTTTCTGCGAGCTATTTCGAGTGGTATACGCCAGCCAAAGGTAGCAATAAGATCAATGACTATTATCAGCGTTACCCCCAAACTCGTCAAAGGAGCAATCAGCGCCAATCCAATAATCAGTATCAAACTCGTACCGACTGCGCCTGCAAAGTTGCACCAGAACCCAACCGTAAACAGAGTGCTGATGACTAGCTTCTCTGCAAACTGACGCGTCTGACGACGTATCGTCATAACGCCGCGGTGCCAATGACGTGGATGACGATATTCGGCCAAGTTTTCACCTGCACTCACAGCCATCATAATTGCCCCTACGACAAATAATGCTTCAGTGACAAATAACGCCGGAGCTACCCATACGATCTCTACCATACGGCTTCGTAAATCGCCCGAGAGCTGCCAATTAATAACCGTCAAGCCAATCGAAACGATCACAAGAATCGTCAAGAGCACAGTCGAATGATGCTTAAGCCAGCGAATTAATTTCATAGTAATATACTGCTTATTGTAACATTGTTTTACGAGCGCCAAATATGTCGATGGTTTGCAGAGAATTGCAATGCCTGATAGTCTCGATACTGTATGAAATTACGATTGATGAGCATATCGCAGATTGCTGCGACAGTATTGTTTCGATTGTTACGCCCAGTGTACGGAAACGTGACGCTGCACGATCAGTCGCCAAGATTTGACCCCAAACAACGCTATATATTTATCAGTAATCACCGTAGCAAGCTTGATGGTCCTGCAATATTTAGCGTTTTTTCGCTCCAGTCACTATGGCACATTGCACCCATGAAATTCATGACTGCATCCTCTATCTATCATAGTGCTTTTCGACCGTTACTCGCCAGCTTCGGCTGTTACCCGCACAAAATCGACGGTATAGATATTATCGACTACAGCTGCAACCTTATGGACAGAGGTTGTAACCTTATGATATTCCCAGAAGGAAAACGCGTTACCCGATCTCAGTCTGAACCCAAGTCTGGCGTCATACGACTTATCTCGCAAACAAAGCAATATCACCCTCATATCATACTGGTACGCATCGATTGGCAACGCAAAGGATGGCGACGATTTGGCGTTATCACTGTTACCCCAGCACCGCCAAATCTCGATACATCCGATGCCCGACACATCATGGATGCAATCTATCAATTATGATACGATACTACCATGACCACTATCGTAATTATTGAAGACGACCAAGTAATCTCTCAGATGTATCGGATGAAGTTCGAGACCGATGGTTTTGAGGTACATGTCGCTATGAACGGCGCCGATGGGATCGAGCTCGTGAAAAATACGCGACCAAATCTCATATTGCTCGACATGCAAATGCCAGGTATGAACGGCGACGAAGCCTTAGCCGAAATCCGCAAGCATGACTGGGGCAAGATGATACCCGTCATCGTCTTAACCAACCTTGGCGAGGAAGAAGCCCCGAAGCATCTGCGTAGTCTTGGCATCGAAAGCTACGTTGTCAAAGCCGATCTCACGCCACGCCAGGTCGTCGACCGGGTGAAAGCTACGCTTAAACTTGCTTAATTGTTCGGCTAGCTGCTTGGATAACGTTATCAAACAGGGCTGCCACCGTCAACGGACCGACGCCGCCACGCTGCGGCGTAATCGTCACGTCACTTCGTTCGTAGAGTTCGGGCGCAAGATCACCGACGATCTTGCCACCTTCACTCGCTGTGCCAGCGTCGATTAGTATCGTGTCGGGCCGTACCATGTCGCTGGTTACGAGCCCAGGAGAGCCAGCGCCCGCAACGATAAGTGTTGCGCCATGACATAGACTGACCAAATCTGTTGTATTTCGATCAGCCGTCGTCACGTCATAGCCAGAACTGCGCCACATTGCTGTCAGTGGTGCGCCAACCAACCGCCCTTGCCCTATGATGAGTATCTTGTGTTTAGCCAGCTCAATATTATAGCCTGCACATAGCCAATTGATTGCCAGTGCAGTTGCAGGATCAAACGCGGGCGAGACACCCAACCCATCAACATCCTTAGTGGCTATAACAGCGTTTACGATCATATCCGTCTGCGATATATCCTCAAGTGGCAACTGGACGATAATCGCGTGGACAGTTTCGTCATGATTGAGTTGCTCAATAGCCGTCATGGCTTCAGATTGCGTAACTTTATGCGTCTGCACATCAACTAATATGTCATCACCGTACTGGCTCTTTAGGCGTACGTAGGTATCAATGACAGGATTATCGATTGTCTGCACAATTGCGAGCCGTGGATAGATATGCTGAGCCTGCCTTAGGGCACGCACTTGGCGAGCCTGACGTTCTTTGATATAGCCGACCAGTTCGGCACCCGATAATAGTTTCATTATCTTCATTTTAACAGATATAATGGTGTGATGATACTCGACCCATACACGTGGTACACCGCAACCATCATTACGATCGTGCGTGAATCAGCCAATGCTGTCAGCATCGAGCTAGATTGTGGCAGACAGTCGTATGAATTCGCCCCGGGTCAGCATACCGTCGTTAGAGTGGACCTGCCTCATCATCAGACAAAGGTTATGCGTCAATATTCCTTTGCTTCTGCTCCGTCCTCAAAGTCTATTTGGCTATGTATTGTACAAACACCGGGTGGCGAGGTCTCGACGTGGTTAACGCACCATGCTCGCGTTGGTGATACTCTCGAGATATCACAAGCTTTCACTGGTCCACTAGTGCAAGATATGGTACGTAAAAAAATATGTTTGATCGCTGGGGGGAGCGGTATTGCCCCACTCATGAGCCATCTGCGTGAACGGCGGCTCAACCACTCGCCGCAGACAATTCTACTCTACTCAACACGAATCGATAGTCGCTGCTTTACACGCGAATTAACAGCTCAACCCGAAGAAACGATTCATGTTCGATTGACCGACCAGTCGCCTCGACTGACTCAAGCCGATATACGGCAATACTGCGCCGATGTTGACGCAGTATTGCTGTGTGGCTCGCGACAATTCGTTGACACACTACGGACGTATCTCAGCAAAGAATATTCCAAATTACCCGTGCACGCCGAAGCCTTTAGTCTATCGTGAGCGCCGCACGGTTTTTTTGACAACCGTGTTTGCTGGCCGCGACGTCCGGGCGGTGACGTGATCCCCATACAACCCTGCTCCAGCTCGGTGATTAATAGCATGCATCAAGTGGTATGATCCGAGAGCTGCGATCGTACCGAGGGCGATGCCCTCAAACTTGAAATCATTGGTGACTAACCAGGTGAAGTTACCTGCACCAACGACAAGTGCAATTGCTGCTGGCATGAGATTTTCATTGAGGTGAAAATTCACTTTGTTCTCTACCCATATGCGTACCCCTAGTACAGCGATCAAGCCATATAGCACGGTCGTAACACCGCCAAGTACGCTGAGCGGCATAGTCAGTATCAGTGCGCCAAATTTTGGCATCAGCCCCAGCGCAATCGCAAACCCACCGGCGACGGCATAGGCAGCCGTCGAGTAGACCCGCGTTGCCGCCATAACACCGATATTTTCCGCATACGTCGTTGCACCAGACCCACCAAAAAAACCAGCCAACATGGTCGCAGCCCCATCACCCATATAGCCTTTGCCAAGCGACGTATCGAGTTCTTCGCCAGTCATCTCAGCTACCGCCTTGATGTGCCCAGTGTTTTCCGCGATCAACACCAAAACAACCGGCAGCATGAGCAGCACTGGTGCCCAGCTCCACTCAGGCGTGATGAATTGCGGCAGACCAAACCATGCCGCGTCGTTGAGATTTTTGACCGCCGCTGTATCGAGGCCACCGCTCAGTGCAGCCACAACCCAGCCCACCACAACTCCGAGGAAGATCGAGACCCGTCCGATAAACCCTCGGAACACGACCGATATCAACAAGATCGCGAGAACCGTTATGAGTGCATAGACTGGTTGTTTGAAGAAATTCGCTCCTGCGACACTGGCCAGATTCAGGCCGATGAGTGCCACGATTGCTCCTGTCACGACTGGCGGCATAAGCTTGTTTATCCAGGCGTGACCGACTTGGTTGACCACCAGACCGACCAGAAAGAGCATAAAACCAGCCGCAACGATGCCGCCGAGTGCCAGCGGTATATTTCCGCCCGGTACCCCCATAGATGCAATGACAGGGCTAATAAACGCGAAGCTTGAGCCGAGATAACTCGGTATGCGATTGCGCGTAATCAGTAGGAACAAGAGCGTGCCAACACCCGAAAAGAATATCGTGGTCGTCGGCGGAAACCCCGTTAATAGTGGTACTAAAAACGTCGCCCCAAACATGGCGACGACGTGTTGCATACCGATGCCGATTGACTGTGGCCACGGTAGGCGCTCGCTCGGCAAGACAACACCCCCTGCGGGCACTGTCCGGCGCAAGGTCCATAACTTCATACACCTCTCCCCTTTTTTAATTTATCGCCCCCAGCATAGCACCATGACCACACAAACCACAACTAAAAACTGTTGTGGTTTTGTGACCGACGAGGTACTCGCCTGGTTAGCGAGAAAATTGCGAGCGAAACTGGAAGAGGAGCCAGCCACCGATAACGAAGCCAATCGCGAGCCCGACGATCCCGCCGACAAGTGCGTATGATCCACTCATGACAACCGAGACCACGCTGAGCACCAGTGACAACAAGAAGTTATAAAACAACAAATTCCAGCCTTCTTTACGATGCTCTTTGAGTTTGCCCTGAGCAAGTAACAACAGAGCTGCACCGACAACCGATGTCGCCATAGAGACATACACCGCACTGCCAATTTGCTGGCGATATGGTGTTGCTAGGTCTCCGTAGGCATCGAGAACAGTATTTGCCATATTGGCAGCGTTCCAAACGCTCAATGCACCCAGAAGCGAGAGAACACCGCCGACGATAGCCAGCCACCACAAATTATTACCGAACCATTTTTTCACACCAGCTGGTAGTTGCACAGGTGATTGTTTGTTAAACGTCGTGTCCATCCATTTTTCGAGACCGGCCGGTTGTGTGTTATAAGCAATCGCTGTTTCATGCTGCGCTGTTGGTTTTGGGGCCTGGTTCTGTTCAGTGTCCATACGTTTCTCCCTTATTATCAGTACTTTGATAGTACGCCTATTGGCCCGAGATGTAAATATTACATTGCCTACTCCGCTGATTGACTCACGTGCCTAAAATCATTATGATTATGCTTGTACTAATATGTACGCCATCAAATCATAATCAGGAGAATATATGACAACAATCGCTCGCCGTCTTACAATCGGTTTCAGCGTGATTATGCTTGCTATCGTTGCGGCACCCGTCGTATCTGTCAGCGCTCGCGGTGAAGTCGAGCAGCAGCCAATCGATGACAAACGTACCGCAAGAACTACAACGACTTCAGATGACTCACCTGAAACACCTGACGATAAACGTACCGCCACCAAAGAACGTGTCGCACAAAAACTCGACGACACCAAGCAAAAGGTCTGCAAAAACCGCGAAGCCGGCATCAAGAAAAACACGAACAACATTCAAGAACGTGCCTCGCGCCAGCTCGATGTCTTCGGCAAGATCGTCGACCGTGTCAAACAATTCTACGTCGACAAGCAATACTCAGTCGCTAACTACGACGAACTCGTCCAAGCCGTCGACGACAAACGGGCCGCAGCTGAGATGATGGTCAAAGACGTGACGACCTTTAGCCAAACGTTTAGCTGTACCAGTGACAATGCCGGCACCTTCAAGGACGAGTTAAAAGCTCAGCTGCGCGCGCAACAAACGGCGCTCAAAGACTACAAGACAGCTGTCAAAAATCTCATTGTTGCTGTCAAATCAGCCAACAGTGAGTCTAAGACAACCGAATCAGAGTCAACGGGAGGTCAGCGATGAACAAATCATCCGATGGCTTTACGCTCGTTGAAGCAGTCTTAATTGTCGTCATCGTTGCCCTGCTCGGCCTAGTCGGCTACAACCTCTACACTATGCAATCTGCCAAAGACGAGGTCGCTAACCAACCCAATGCACAAACAAGCCTATCAGCTCCAGCAATTGCGCAACCAAGCGATCTCGACAAAGCCTCTAGCGTACTCGACGCCACACCTGACGTCATGAGCGACGCCGAGCTCAACCAGCTAGAGAACGACGCCAGTTTCTAGCGAGCCTTTTTTCCATGCTACATAAAATACCGGCCACGTAGGCCGGTATTTTATATTGAGGGCCAGCGGGGACTTGGTCACGTTCCGCGACCCGAAAAAACATCTTTGAGAACAAGTTTTCAAGAGTTTATTTCCTTGCGACCCGCGACTGGCGGGTCTCACCCCAGACACCCTGGCGTGTCTGGGATTCAGGTCGCACCATTAAACCCTACCGGGAAAAATTTGAAAGCGTAGTGCTATTAATACAGTTGGCTGTGCGAACCAATAAAACCAAAGATAATGACGGTATCGCCTTTGATCGTATATAAAGCCCTAATATCTCCATTTACATCTATGCTTCTATAGCCGAGGTACTTGCCCTTCAGGGCATGGTTGCGTAGCCTTGTGTCAAAAGGGTTACTTATAAATATTGTAAGTCGGTATTTAAAAGCCGTCTGCACTTTATCGTTTAGTTTTGCGTACTGCTTATCAAAAGATTTAGTAGTTTTAATAACCATTACAAACTATCCAAGTGAGAGAACATTTCCTCCAATGTTTCGAAAGACGCGCTTACCTTACCAGCCGCAATTTCTTTTTCGGTTTCTTGTATAATTTGTTCCATTTTTTCCGTCATAGGTTCTGAAGCAGTAAAGTATACCCTCCCTGTAGATGCAAGTTCATATAGATAAGCATTAAGTAAATTGCTCAAAGGAATGCCAATCTGCTTAGCTACAGCTTGAGCCTTAATCTTGGTGGCATCATCGGTCTTGAAATTTATTACTGCTGTTTTCATATAATCTATTGTATATACAATAGATTATTATGTCAAGTATTTTTAAGCAGAGCTACCTTAAGAGAGGGTATCTATGCATGAGTAAATTGGAGGGCCAGCGGGGACTTGGTCACATTCTGCGACCCCGTCACCACATCTTTCCAAACAAGTTTGCAAGAGTGGACTCCCTTGCGAACTGCCACTGGCAGTTCTCACCCCAGACACCCTTTTTGGCGTGTCCGGGATTCAGGTCGCACTAACATTCCAATTATATAACCCCACCGGAAGTGGGGTTATATAATTGGAGGGCCAGCGGGGACTTGGTCACCTCTGGCGACCCCGAAAAAACATCTTTGAAAACAAGTTTTCAAGAGTTTATTTCCTTGCGACCCGCCACAGGCGGGTCTCACCCCTGACACCCTGGCGTGTCCGGGATTCAAGTCCCCTCACCAATCACTACCAAGTAAAAATGACCTACCTTTCGGATAGATCATTTTTACTTGGAGGGCCAGCGGGGACTTGAACCCCGGACACCCTGCTTAAGAGGCAGGTGCTCTAACCAGCTGAGCTACTGGCCCGAATTTAATTGTGAAATGTACGACTCACTATATCAGAAAGTATACGTGTATGAGCTGGTTAGAGCACCTGGTGCTTCATACTTTTACTCGGCGACAAGCGCCTCGGACAGGCAGCTGAGCTACTGGCCTTCGTCGCGACTCGACGCCGTAGTTCGTTTTAAGACATTACCTTAAAACTTCACCTTACCGTCGGACACTCCTCTCGTTCAAAATCAACAGATTTTGAACGGTCAATCGCAATTTTATCATTGCGACAGAAACATATTTTAGCGGATTACCTCTGTTTTTGCAACCAAAATGCAGCTCGTTGAGAGCTGCAAATATGGGAGAAGGTGATTACTGACTAGTCGTCGGGGTTTGAATGTTGACTTCTGGAGTCGGTACATTCACATTGGTCGTATTAGTTTGACCGCTAGCAAAAATGATAAGCAAAGTAGGCAAGCACGAGCAGCACAACGACTGCTACGATACCCACAATCGGTCCCGAACCACTCTTCTCGACGACAACTGGTTGATCTGACATAATGTATCTCCTTATTTAATTATGAAGCAAGTATATGTCTCAACTCGGGTCGAAGATGTAAGCTAAATCACAAATAACTATTTTATCGTGGTACCCCGCACAGGAATCGAACCTGCAACCTTTGGTACCGGAAACCAACGCTCTATCCAATTGAGCTAACGGGGCGTACCTATTATTGTAAACTATTGTTGTTTTTGGGCTCAATTGGATAGAGCGTTAACGCTTCATATTTTCTACCGGCTTCGCCTGGGCAATTGAGCTAACGGGGCGTACCTATTATTGTAAACTATTGTTGTTTTTGGGCTCAATTGGATAGAGTGCTCGCGATTATTTGGCTGAAGGCTCCCCAGATTGACCTGCCCGTCCTGTCGGCCAGACAGGCGGGGCTAACGGGGCGTATGACAGGTCATGACATGCTCAAACCTTGCGTGAAAAAAATGTTAGGCTTCCATAATCTATAATCTATAATCTATAATCTATCTTGAGCACCCGTAGCTCAGTGGATTAGAGCGTCTGTCTTCGGAACAGAAAGTCGCAAGTTCGAATCTTGCCGGGTGTACCATGATTGTATGAAAATCTTACACAATGAATCGCTTGCTCCCTACACCTCACTCCGCGTTGGCGGACCGGCTGAGACGCTGATACTGGTTGATAATTATGACGAGGCACTGGCTGCGCTTCATGACGCAACAGGGCCTGTCTGGTTCATCGGCTATGGTTGTAATGCCCTCATCAGTAATCACGGATTGCCGGGCATGACCGTCATGTGGCGCGGCGGAGACATCAGGGTTGAAGACGCACGTATCATCGCCGATGCGGGCGTTTGGTGGGACGATGTTGTGAAGACAGCGATCGACCACCAACTCTGGGGACTTGAACTGATGAGTGAGATCCCTAGCAGCGTCGGTGGGGCTGTGTATGGCAATATCGCAGCCTATGGCCAACAGGTATCTGACACACTTGAGTCTATTCGGGTGTTCAATCAGCATTCTGGCAACATAGAAGAAATTAACATCGAGGACACAGACAAACTTGCCTTTTCGTATCGATCAAGCTCTCTACAATTTAACGAACCCTATGTTGTCTTAGGTGCGACATTTCGATTGTCCCCTACACCTCTACATGAACTCAAATACGATGCGGCACTGGCTGTTGGTGAAGAGCTCAACCTCGACCATCGCACGCTCGAACATTGCCGAGAGATTATCATTGAGACGAGACGGAGGGCTGGTTCGATATACCATCCTGACGAGCCCACGGATATACATTCGGCTGGGTCATTTTTCAAGAACCCCATGGTCAGTGTCGAACAAGCCAAAGAGCTGGCTGGTTTCGATGAAAGCGGCAAGACCTTAGAGCGTATCATCAACCAATCGGTCGTGCATGGCGGCAATGCCCAACGCGCTAGTGCTGCACACGTACTACTGGCCGCCGGATTTCACCGCGGACAACGCTGGGGTCACGTAGAGCTTCACCCCAGTCACGTTCTCAAACTCGCCACACTCGAAGGTGCAACTGCCCAGGAAGTATACGACGTGACGCAGGAAATCGTCCGCACAGTCAAAGACAAACTTGGCGTCGACCTCGAACCCGAAGTCAAATTCCTTGGGGAATTCTGATTAACCTACGTCGCGAAAGATTAGTGACAAAAACCAGCCGCTGACGCGATATTTACGACTATTTCCAGCAAAGCGCAACAGGAGAAAATAGCATGTCAACGGCTGGTTTTTGCATATTACCTATGATGGCAACGGAAAGTCTTTCGTAAATTTCGTGATCTCTTTGTGAATTGCAGCTAACTTCTTTGCGTCATTGCGGGCTGACACGGCGGCATCGATCCACTCGGCCACTTGGTCCATCTCGGCTTCTTTCAGTCCGCGCGTCGTGAGCGCCGGCGTACCGAGACGAATACCACTGGGATCAAATGGTGGTCGTGGATCATATGGCACGGTGTTCTTGTTGACCGTGATACCGGCCGCACTTAGGGCATTTTCGGCCTCTTTGCCAGTTACACCCTTGCTCGTCATGTCTATCAACAATAAATGATTGTCCGTCCCGCCCGTGACCAACTGGTAGCCTTTGGCATCGAGACGTGAGGCAAGTCGCTGTGCATTTTTGACGATCTGCGCAGCGTAGTCCTTGAACTCTGGTTGTAATGCCTCACCGAGAGCAACAGCAATCGCTGCCGTCTGATGATTGTGCGGGCCGCCCTGCAAACCCGGTATGATTGCACGATCAATCAGCGTTGGCAAATTGTCGCGAGTTCGCTCCACTTTTTTAAGCGGCGTCGATGGCTTGCCGTCGGCCATGATCAATGCTCCACGCGGGCCACGCAGCGTCTTGTGTGTCGTCGTTGTCACCACGTCGGCAATACCGACCGGACTCGGGTGCTGCCCACCCACGACGAGACCAGCGATGTGTGAAATATCGGCGAGCAAAAATGCGCCACAACTATCTGCGATGTCACGCAGCTTTTGCCAATCATAGATGCGCGGATACGCCGTAGCTCCAACCACGAGTAACTTCGGTTTGTGCTCCATCACCATAGCCCCTATCGCCTCGTAGTCGAGATACCCGTCCTTACCGGTCTGGTACTGTACCGAATTGTAGAGTGTGCCAGAGAAATTGACTTTGAGCCCGTGCGTCATGTGCCCACCATAGTACAACGCCAGCCCCATCACCGTGTCACCAGGGTCACACAGTGCAAAGTAGACTGCTTGGTTGGCAGGCGAGCCCGAATACGCCTGCACGTTAGCATGGTCGACGCCAAACAGTTGCTTGGCTCGGTCGCGCGCAAGATTCTCTACCTCATCGACATACTGACAACCGCCGTAATAACGAATGCCTGGATAGCCTTCAGAATATTTGTCGGTCAAACGTGAGCCGAGCGCCGCCAGTACATCTTGCGACGTGTGGTTTTCACTCGGGATCATCTCTAGGCCGTCACGTTGACGAGCAGTTTCAAGCTGTATTAGTTTTTCAATCGCAACATCTTTCATGGATACCCTCCTTATATATACGTTGTCCCACTCAAGTTGTTACGTCAATTAGATCATAGGCTAAGTATATCACTCGCGAAGTTTGCTGACCACATATACGACAGCTCATCTTGACTTTATATCATAAGTGATATAAAGTCACTGTATGAGTGATTATAAGAAACGAATTGGCACACTTATTCGTCAAACCCGTATCGAACGCGGCCTCACTCAAAGTGAATTCGCTATCGCCCTCAACACGAGTCAAAGTGCTGTCAACCGTATGGAAAATGGCGGGCAAAACGTCTCCCTCGAGATGCTGGCACGCATCGGTGAAGTACTGAGTAGCGACATTGTGTCGCTCAACACGACCGGGAACAATCTCGAGATCCATGGCGGCCGCAAACTTCACGGTGAGATAGAAGTCAAAACCAGTAAAAATGCCGCAGTAGCCCTGCTGTGTGCCGCCCTCCTCAACAAAGGTACGACGACGCTTCGTCGGGTAGCACGCATCGAAGAGGTCAATCGCATTATCGAAGTCCTCAACAGTATCGGTGTCAAAACTAAATGGATCGAGACGACCAATGACCTCGTCATCACCCCCCCAACTCGTCTTCGTCTCGAAAATATGGACATCGAAGCCGCCAAAAAAACCCGCACTGTCATCATGTTTCTCGGACCACTCCTCCACCAGTATCGTAGTTTCCGTTTACCCTATGCGGGCGGTTGTAGCCTCGGCACACGAACTGTCGAGCCACATATGGATGGCCTCAAACATTTTGGATTACATGTCGAGGCAGAATCAGAGTACTATCAAGCAACGGTAAAAAAAGTCGTACCGAGAAAAACAATTATCTTGACCGAGCGGGGCGACACCGTCACCGAAAACGTCCTCATGGCAGCGGCCCTGTATGATGGTGAGATCACTATACGAAATGCCAGTCCAAACTACATGGTGCAAGACCTATGTTTTTACCTCCAAAAACTCGGCGTCACAATACATGGTATCGGCACGACCATATTAAAAGTCCATGGGCTGAAGACCATCAAGAAAAATATCGAGTATTACCCTAGCGAAGACCCGATTGAGGCGATGAGCTTTATTGCTGCCGCCATCGTGACATGTTCAAAACTGACCATCAAGCGCGCACCTATAGAATTTCTCGAGCTAGAACTAGCCACGCTCGAAGGCATGCATCTCAATTATAGCGTTGGCGACGAATACCCAGCGCGCAACGGCAAGACCCGACTCGTCGATATCACCATTAAGCCATCGACATTGGTCGCGCCCAAGGATAAGATCCATGCCCTGCCGTTTCCTGGCATCAATATGGACAATTTACCATTTCTCGGCCTCATAGCCACGATGGCAGAAGGTCGCACACTGGTGCATGATTGGAGTTACGAAAACCGTGCTATTTACTTCATGGATCTCAATGCACTCAATGCCCAGGTAGAGCTGCTTGATCCACATCGCGTATATATCACGGGGCCAACAAAGTGGAAGCCGGCCGAGATGGTAGCACCCCCCGCGCTCAGACCGACTGTGGTTGTGCTGCTCGCTATGCTTGCTACGCCTGGCACGTCAATCCTGCGTAATGTCTACCAGATGGACCGTGGCTATGAACAGCTGGCAGCCCGACTCAATACGGTAGGCGCCGATATACAGCCATTAATTAGTCTTTAGTTTCGGGCCGGACTCTGTCCAGGCTACCGTACCTACTGGCAACGCTTCTACGACTTCACGCCCCGCCTCTGGGCCACGTAAATCACACGAATACATGGTTAGCTTTGCGTCAAGCGACGCCTCTTCGATAGATACTTCGTTCTCGCCTACTTTATACTTCTTTGACACTGTATAGGCGTATCGTACACCGCCATAGTCAACATATATTTCATCGCCATTTTGTAATTTATCGATGTGATAAAACGGTGATTTTGCTCGCGTTTGATCAGGGGTTAGCCCCAGATTAAACCGATGAGCAGCCAGTACGAAATTGCCCCCTTTTACTGGATCACCATTTTGTGGCACGCGATGCCATGCACCGCCCTCCAATGTCTTATCTGTCGCCCCTACAACAATTGCAACGTCGACGCCTATCTTTGGTACATACAGTCGGTTGCTATCGAGCGATGGCTGGCGCTGAACCAACGTTTTCGTCACCGCAGCGACTTCAGAATCAAGTGTGGTCGGTAGAGCTGGTGATAACGAGTTAAATAGCAAATACGACCCGCCGATAAACAATAATCCGGGCATAATAACAAGAAATGGTCGTTTCTTTTTTGTATTACTTACACCAGTTTTATAATTATATCTCATGGTTTTTATTTACTCACCGCTCATACTCTGGCCATTTTATCATATATTTTCAATGTAGCATACTAATCATTAGAATCTTTCGATATCTATAATGAAAATAAAAATAATCATAGCTTTCTATGATCATTTTTACATGGGGCGAATGATGGGGCTCAAACCCACGACCTCCGGATCCACAGACCAGCGCTCTAATCAACTGAGCTACATCCGCCATAAAATATTATGAGTACAAATGTGCTGCGAATATCAGTTGATAAGAGCGCTGGCGCTAGTTATTTCATAACTCGCCATTCGGCTCGGACAGCAACTGAGCTACATCCGCCATAAAACTACACAAGTATATCTGTTATGAATTAATTTTTCAAGCCAAATATCCAACTGCTTCATCTACGAAATGATGTACGAGATAATGGCAATTATGGCACAACCACACGAGGTTGTCAGATGTATTATTCTTACGGTTTTTATCTCGATGATGAACGGCTAAAACACGTGGATCCTCCGTCAGGCACTTTTGACACTGCAGCCGTCTATCCTCCCGTATAAGCATGGCTCGATACGATGACTCGCCAGTTGTCCAATTCGCGTGCCTCTCACGAGTATACTGACGATTTCGCCAAGAGATCGTGCATGATTTTGAACAGAAAAGCTTACCGCTTTTAGTCCTTAGCATCGCAGTTTGATTGCGATAGAACGACGTACCACACTCGCCGCATTTTGTTTCGGTTCCCGTTTTCTGCGATATATACTGGCATCTTTTAGAACAAAATTTACCCCATCATTTTACGATATGACTAGGCTTTACATGTCTTTCTTTTCCGCAAATAACGCATGGTACATTCGGCATATACTTCAGTTTAGGATGAAAGGCGGTTTCTGCCAACACATACAGTCAATACTATTCACAAAAAGTTTGCCCCCTGCCGTCTCATACGCGGCAGGGGGAGACCCATGGGCGAGATTCGCTACGAGGTGTTCGTCACCGAGCGTGTCTCTTTATACGATACACCGTGTCCGTCATAAGCACAAGCATATTATCTTTTCTTGACGGGTTTTTCAGAAGTTGCTTCGTGCGTAAACCGTCTATACCCTAGATATATCACCACGGCGAGCCCAACGCTGACCGCGACAAAAATATACTTGTTGTCGCCTGATATAAAGCTGCGAACGATGCCATACAGCAATGTAAATAATCCGCCTAGCATCATACTGTTTGCGATGACTGAGGAGCGCCGCTCATACGCGAGGCTGGCGCCAACCAAAATCACCGCGGCCACTAGCACCATGATCGATACGTTCCGGCTATAGATTTTTTGTTGTTCCCAGTAGGCACGTGACCGAGCATCATAGTCCGCTTGTTCTTTCTGTAATTCAGCCTCTGTTTTTGTTTTCTCGGTCGCGTACATCGGAAACGTTGGTTCGGTCGGCTGCTCATAAAACGTATTGATGCCCACCCCGACAAATACTGCGATCAATAACCCGAGAAAGAACATATAGACAACTCTCATGACAGAATTTTCTTGCATATCACCTCCCTTATTTCACCTCGCATTATACCACCCCTGAAAGATATGGTATTCTATTGGGTGACTATTTCATAAAATTATAAGGAACTACCCATGGCAAAGCACAAGAGCTGGCACGGCGCCGATATCAAACGCAAGCGCAAAGCCAAAGAAAAAGCTGAGAAGATCAAGCGCGCGTAGGACGGCGCGCTGATGGACGGCACCTATCACGTACTCGGCATCGCATCGATCGTCGTGTTGGCGATCGGTCTTGCATTGTTAGGAGTCAAATGGCCGCTTGGCATACATCGTACGTTTAGCCAGCACGCGGCGCAGTCGCGCGGACTCAGCGTCTATTATTTCGTACTCTTTGCCCTCACGCTACCGTGTATCAGCCTGATGTTTTTGTACGATTTGACTCCAAAATACGGTGTATCGGTGACGACCAATCTCCTCGTCATCGCGGCTAGTTTCTTGCAAATATCATGCACACTTTTCCCAGAGACATCTGGTGCCTCACTGCGTGCGCACCGAATATTATCCGGGTTATCCGCAGTATTGTTGCCATTTGCACTATTCACGCTGTCGAGTGCACCAAATCTCCCGAGTCACCTCCAGCAAATTGCGCTGCTGGGCTGTCTCATCATGTTCTCCAGTTGGATATTTGCTGCCCTATACCGCTATCGTTTCGCCCTCGTGCAGCAAACTGTATATTTCGGGGTATTTTTCGGAACTGTTATTGCGCTAGGTTGTAATATCTAGATGATTTGGCGCCAAGCCGTCGACCAATCGTTCTCAATATCTTTTACCATCATATATCCTTCGTCACGCCAGTTTGCAATGGCTCAAATCTGACACCAAATTTACCCATCACGTCCGGAAGATGAGTGTAGATGCCATCTCGTGCTTGCTCGTTCCAGTGCCAGTCGTGAATTGGTATCACGATTTCGGGACGGTTCTCCATACTCTCGATCATCTTTGCAAAACCAACGACCGCTCCCCACGGACCGCCATTGATCGCGCCCGCTAGTATACGTGCGCCTTTTGCGTCGGTGATAGTCTGACAGTCTCCACTTATAAAAATTTCACCAAACACTACATAGCTTGTATGCTGTGGCTGGACGTCAAACCATGGTGACAAATCTGCATGATCCGACGGGACGAACACAATATCTTCATCCCTACTTGATGATTTCGCTTCAATGCCTATTGCGCCTAAAGCCTCGACGACCTCAGGTGTTCCATACCACACGGCCTGTGGCGACAGTTGCTGAATATGATTCGCGAATTCCTCGTGGAAATGGTCGGGGTGAATATGCGTGATGACAACTGCGTCTATGCCTGAAAAGTCGTAGCCTCTCACCACTTCATCACCCCAGCTATACGATCCTGGGTCTGATACTATCTTTTTGGAATCCTTCTCGATAACCAAGCAAGAATGAACAAGTTTTGTGATCTTCATGTAGTTATCTTAGCAAAAATTATCAATAAAGAGGTAAGTTGCCCGCAAGAAAAAACTCAAAGCCGAAAAACGCAAAAACGCGTAAGTCTACAAATAATATCTCTTTATTTCATCAAAATCCAGCATAGGCTCGCGATGACTATTGATAAGCCTAAACCAATTGACGTGCTGCACGATGTCAATCTTGCACTCCGCAGCGCATGACTCAACAAACTCTATCGGTAACTCCGCCCTAAACCTCCCCAGTGAACAGTGAACGATAGTTGACGGCAGTTTTGTGCCAGGTAGGAGATCAACACTCGCTACAAATGTATCTCGTATCGCCTGAAATTGCCCATTATCTTTGCCAACTATAAACACCGTAGTTGGTGAGACGCGCACTTCATCGAATCGCACCTGTATCGAACCTATATTGCGACATGATGCCTGCATCGCCACATCGTATGTTTCATAGACGCTTTTAAACAATTCTGCTTTATCGGCACCATCATAATCAACGAGCGGTGCGATCCAATCTAGTAACGTGATATGTAGTCCGCTATGCGGCGTCGCATAAAACGCATTACCCAACGCTGTCGATAGCATATGAGTAATGTCGGTAATAATCCTCGCATTCTCATCAGAAAACACCGTATTAAGCATATAGCCCTCATGGGGCTGCTCTAGCCATTCTACAGCTTCAGTTGTCTTGCTCATATTATACTTTGGTGCCCCGAGTTGGATTCGAACCAACGACCTTAGGCTTAGAAGTCCTCTGCTCTATCCGTCTGAGCTATCAGGGCATACCCATACTACATGCTACAAAGCTATTCTAACAGATTCAGTAGCCCTACACCTATTAACTAAGAAGTGTTATAATCTTTCTAAGAGATATAAAACGAGAATTTTATGCAAGATCATGGACCAAACCCCTATGTTATCGATGCTGTAGCTGCGGCTAACCAAAATATATATTTTTGTTCGACGTTATGGACAGGTTCGCACCTACAAGTGACCGTAATGGCGGTGCCGCCGGAAGGTGACACAGGGTTAACGATACAGAAAGAACATGATCAGTATATTCGAGTCGAGTCGGGTTCGGCTCGTCTTGTGATGGGCAAGGACGCTGATAATCTTCAAGAATGGCTCGTCGCAGACGGTTATGCCTTTGTTATACCAGCGGGTACCTGTCACAATATCATTAACAACGGGCTAGACGATTTAAAGATGATCTCCTTGCATGGACCAGTAAAATATTTACGCGACACAATACACGCCAGTAAAGAAGAAGCTCTTAGCGAACAGGCTGAGCAAGCATCATCGGGATCTCCAAATAATCAATAAATGTAATGCACGGTGAGTACATCGTCGATCGACTATTACCACGCATAGCGCGCGGGATTTGCACAGCGCATGGTATTGAGTTCAGCGCGTTTTCTGACGACTGGGTACTTCGCCTGCGCAAAGGCGACGTGACGAAATGGATCATCGGCTATACGTTTGATATCAACACATCAGGCAGTGCCGGTGTCGCCAATGATAAAGTAGCGACCTATGAAGCGCTCTACGCGGCTAGCGTACCCGCAGTAGAGCATTATCTCGCCATAACACGCACATCACCTCATTTGCTCGAAAGCAATATCGCCAAAATTCCCTCAACCTCTCAAGTCATCGCCAAACCAGTGAGCGGTGGCGGCGGTAGATATGTAACAATGCTACCGACTATCGAAGCGGCACGAAAATTTTTACTAGATACGGCTGATGACGAGTGGTCAGTTTCACCGTATTACGATGTTGTCTGCGAGACGCGCGTGATTCTACTCGATCAGACATTGTTGTGTTGTTACCAAAAATCAAATCCTACCATCCATGACAACCTAAAAATGTTTAACCTAGGTCACGGCGCTACTGCAACCTTCATGGAGCCTATCACTAAGCTACTAGACCTTGCAAAACGTGCCCAACAAGCCTGTAATCTTCGCCTCTGCGCGGTTGATATTGTCACGCTCAACAGCGGCGAGGACCGCGTACTTGAAATCAACACGGGCTTTGCAATGGAACACTTCGCCCGACAATCGAAGGAATATTATCAGAAAACCTTTGACGTATACGAGACCATCATCACGATGATGATGGATTAAAGTATCTGCCGTAAACTCTTACCCATCGCGTCACATGCTTTGCGCCGATGCGATATAGTGTCCTTTACGTCAGTACCAAGTTCGGCAATTGTTTGTGTGTAGCCATCGGGCACAATCGTCGGATCAAACCCAAAGCCATCTTCGCCCCGTGGGGCAACCACCGTACCAGTCATGATGCCGTCGACGATAATTTCCTGTCGACCGTTATAATATCCCATCGTACAAACGATCCGCACTGAGTCATCAACTGCACCGATTTTATACAACGCGTCATCACCCATACGTTTCATAAAAAATTTTACAAATGGCCCAGGCAAGCCATTGAGAGAATCAAGTTCGGCCGATACATCCTCAACCATGACAGGTCCGCCCACACGTGCATATGCCTGTCGTAGTTTATGCGCAACGATCTCATGCATATCAAGACTCTGTATCTCGTCGAGCTCCAACGCTTGGTGTGTCAGCTCCATATGGGCTGGAAATATCCGTCTCAGCTCTTCAAGTTTCCCAGGGTTGCCAGTAATAAATGTGATCATAGATTCTTTACGTGGTGCGGGATAGGGTAGTCGAAACCCTGTCTGAAGTTTGGAAAACTTCCATATTAACCGTTATACGAATCCCGCAATGAGATTATTATAACAGATCAACTCGTCTGGATATCAGCTTCGGTAATTGTAATCGTGTCGCCTGGCTGCGCAGAGCCTTCGAGAAGACGCTTTGCGATCAAGTTTTCGACGCTGCGCTGGACGACACGGCGCATCGGGCGGGCACCGAGGCGCGGATCGTAGCCCACGGTAGCCAGTTTCTCGGCAGCGGCGTCTTCTAGTTGCACAGTTATCTTTTGCGGTTCGAGTGTTTTATTGACACCTGCGATCATGAGCTTGACTACCTGAGCGAGTTCGTCAGGTTTGAGCGGGCGAAACAGCACGATCTCGTCGAACCGGTTGAGAAACTCGGGCCGAAATTGCTGGGTATCGATAAGCTTATTGATAAACTCTTGTTCGATTTGCTCGAGCTCATAACCTTTGTCGATGAGCTCGCGGATGGTATTGGCACCGGCATTGCTAGTGGCAATCACGATAGCATCGCGGAAACTGACCTCGCGGTTGTTGATGTCGCGGAGTATGCCTTCGTCGAGCAGCTGTAGTAGCGTCGTCAGTACCTGCGGATGAGCCTTCTCTATCTCATCGAGTAGTACCACCGAAAATGGCTGCTTCATGATACTGGCCGTCAGACTGTGCGGATCAACCGCACCGTCAGCGATCAATCGCGCCACATCTTCACTTCGAACATACTCGTTGAGATCGAGACGCACCAAGCGATCCTCACCGCCAAAATACACATCAGCCAGGGCCTTGCTCAGCTCCGTCTTCCCTACACCGGTCGGGCCCAAGAAGAGAAATGTTCCGATCGGTCGCGACTCGTTGCGTACTCCGGCACGCGCTCGTCTCAGTGCATCACTAACCACGCTCACTGCCCTAGTTTGATTGATCATACGCTCATGAATAAGCTTCTCAAGATTGAGCAACTTATCACGCTCTTCACCGGTATCGACTCGACCAACTTTCACCCCATTCGTCTCTTCAACTGCTCGTACAACAGAGGCGGCGGTGACCAGCCCGTTCTCCGCATAGGCCGCTGCTTGTTCGAGCAAACGAACCGATTTACCCGGCTGCGACACATCATGCATATAACGTTCACTCAGTCGATACGCCTCGCGCAGCGACTGATACATGTAGGTCACCCTGCGGTTAAATTCAGCCATGATCAATTGGTCTTGCATGACCATCAAACTCTCGGCCTCTGTGGCGGGTGGTATACTGACGCGATTGAGCAGTGACCCGAGGCTTGGGCTACGTTGTGCAATCTGCAAATAGCGCTGCTCGTCCATGGTCAGTATCATGCGTATACCACCACCCTCGATCACCGGCATGAGGATAGAGCTGAGATCGACCGAACCAGGCCGATCTTCGAGAAAGAGCTGGGCGTCGTCGAGGCATAAGATAATATTCTTGGCTTTATACGCTTCGACCAGTAACTGATTGACCAACTTTTCGAGTTCGCTGCGCGACCGAGCGCTACTAATAATCGAGCTCGCATCGAGACTGATCACTTGCCGAAACTTTAACGTGCTCGGCACTGTACTATCGGCGGCAAGTAAACTCTCGGCAAAAGCATGAACGACTGTACTTTTGCCTGCGCCAAGCGGACCGATAAGCGTAACGTTTTGACGGCCGTTGCTACCAAATGTATCAATCATGTATTTGAGTGCTGTACCGTGCGAATCAAGCCGCACGTGAAGCAAACCACCGTGGGCTACACGATCACTTATATTGACACCAAAGTGATTGAGCGTATTAGCATAGCCAAAACTCCAGTCGCGAGCAATGCCACCTGTACGACGTGGTTTCTTGCCGTCTTCTATCAACTGATTCAGTCGCTGGTACCAGCGCACACCACTCGCCAGGTCTTGCTCATCGACTTGCATATGCGGCAATAGTTGTGCCAATTGCGGTTGTGTTTCACAAAGTGCTGCGACAATCAAACCGCCGGTTAGCGGCTTTTCACCAATTGCAATACGCATTGCATCGGCACGGTCTATTACTACTTGTCCTGAGCCGGCCTCTGATGAAACCATGTCGTGCAGAAATGTCGGCGCAAGACCAAAACGAACAGCAAAAAACTGAGCGCTGCGCGCACGCATAGCAGCATCAGCAAGTTGTTGAGCGGTTGGGGAAACCGGTACATGAGCTAGCATCTCTGACTCGGCAATATCGTGAAATCCTGACCCGGGTGTCAAGGGAAGATTTGTCAATCCATAGCGTGCCCATTCGGCAACCGCCAACGGTACAACCGCCACGCCGAGCATAAACCAACCTACCGAGCTAGCTATTAGTAACAATATGACACCAAATACGCTAAGCCCAATGCCAGCCACGATCAAGACCACGACGATCGAGTGAGTAAACAATCTCCCCAGCCGTGCATGACGAGCCCTCGTTGCGTGATAATCAAATGTCATCGCCATGGTAACCACCCACTCGTCATCAGCAATAAGCCAATTAGTGGTGCCGCCGGCAATAGCGGCCAGATAAGGACCTGTGCCAGACTAAACACCCCAACAACGATCATACTGAGTAAGCCAACAAATAGCATAACGATACGAATCATAGCACCGATAAACCGCGAGATAAGTTTGTCGACGATGGCTTGCATCTGCACGCTGAGAGAACCCTGTACCGCGCCAGATGATATCTGACGAAAAGGCTGAAACAGCGTTCGCAGCAGCAGATCAAACGAAAACATATCCAATAACCCTACCATCCGATCAGATGAGCGAGCCATCTGACGCCCCCACCCCTCTCCGTACCACCACGAAAAAAACGCCATAAGCATGTTGTTATTGTAGTCGGTAAAGAGGAGATGGTAAATGGTAAATGGTAGATAGTAGATAGTAAATGGTAAATGGGGGAGAGGGGGTAGGAGATAGTGGGTACTAAATATCGGTTAAGCCGAGGCACCCACGAGCCAAATTCCCTAGGAGCCTGGCTCCTAGGGAATTGGAATATGGTGTAATATGTATATTTTGTCGAAAGAATATCGCGGTATAATAGTATGGTGATTCCGCATAAACATATCGTCACTATCGGCAAAGCCGTGCGTCATGCTAGTCGCTTACGTGGCGGAACTGGTTCAGCGCTCCCTGGGCTCGTGGTTGAAAAACTCGACCCCAAGTTTGCCGCCCGCGTACTCAGTGAGCTGCCACAGGGTGTTGTCATGATTACTGGCACCAACGGCAAGACCACGACGACCAAAATTGTTTGTAAACTACTCCACGATCATGGCTATCGTGTCTTTACTAACCGCACCGGCAGCAATTTTACCAGGGGTATCATCGCCAGCATACTCTCCGAAACCAATGACCACGGTATGCTTGATGCTGATATTGCTGTACTCGAACTCGACGAGGCCTACGCAGCTCACTTCGTCACATTGATTCGACCACGATTCAGCCTGTTACTCAATGTCATGCGCGACCAACTTGACCGCTTCGGCGAGATCGACCACACGGCAAAGCTGCTTCAAAAAGTTGCCGATGCCACCATCGAGGGAGTAGTCCTCAATCGTGATGACCCACTGGTTCGCGCTATCGGAAGTACACTGCCGACGACTGTCAAACTTCGCTATTTTGGCCTGAGCGATGAGCTCAAGTCAGTATTCCCTAGCGACCAAGACCTCTATGGCACTCCATTAGCCCGCCAGTCACTGCCGCACATCACTAACAGCGATGTCGTGCTAGAAAAATTATCAGGTCGCAGCGCAACCTTCGCTTTTGGCACCAAAACACTACCGAAAAAAACGCTCAAAATCGACGGTATCTACAACGCCCAAAATGCCGCTGCCGCTCTTGCCCTCACACGATCTATCCTAGGTGAAGACGCAGCTGACGTGACTTGGTTACTCAATTCTCTCGCTACCGCTCGTCCAGCGTTTGGTCGAGGTGAGGCAATTGAAGTCGATGGCAAACCACTCGAAATAATACTGGTGAAAAACCCGGCAGGTTTCCGCCTAGCGCTGCAGTCATACACTCCGCGACCAGCTCGTACTATGATCGCGATCAACGACAATTATGCAGATGGCCGTGACATGTCATGGTTGTGGGATGTATCGTTCACAGCCCTCAAGCATGTTGATGTCGTCAGTGGTATTCGCGCCTACGATATGGCCCTCCGTCTGCAGTACGATGATGTTGATGTCGGTACTGTCAATACGTCGCTATCGCAAGCCGTCAATCAATTATTGTCTGGCAAGCCTGAGGCTCGACGCATCTACTGCACCTATACTGCTATGATGGCAATCCGTAAGCAACTACAGTCACGATACGTATTGGAGGATATCGATGCCTAAGCCGATACCTCGCCAGCTAACCTTGCTTCATCTGTACCCGCAGCAAATGAACATCTACGGCGACTGGGGCAACGTCTTAACACTCGTACAGCGTGCCAAATGGCACGGCTACGATATGAGTGTCGTCAGCCAATATCCCGGTAAACCACTTCCTCGTGATATCGACATCATCATCGGTGGCGGTGGCCAAGACAGTGGACAGAGCGTCATTCAAGACGACCTGCTGCGTATCGGCCCTGACATAAAACGCCTCGCCGACCAGCACGTACCCATGCTGATGATCTGCGGGTTATATCAATTATTTGGGCATTTTTTCCAGACCAAAGATGGCGAACAAATCCGTGGCATCGGACTATTCGATATCGAAACCTATGGTGGCGACCGGCGAATGATCGGCAATATTGTTACCCAAACAACCTACGCCGAGATGATTGGTTATGAAAATCACAGTGGCATGACAGTACTCGGTGACTCGCAGCAATCCTTCGGTAAAGTTGTTCGCGGCGACGGCAATAACGGCAAAGATAAGACCGAAGGGGCGGTCTATAAACGTGTCTTCGGCAGTTACATGCATGGTTCACTATTGCCTAAAAATCCTGTTTTCGCAGATGCACTTCTCGAATATGCCGCCTTGCACCGATATGGTAGTTTTGAACCGGGTGTTATCGATGATCATTTTGCCGATGAAGCACGACGTATCGCTAGCGCGAGACCGCGATAGTCTAGGTAATCGTACGATATGAGTCATACTATTTCACCTGAGCATCGACCGCATCAGCCGAACAAACGCCGCATACATGAACTCGATTTCTTGCGAGGCTTTTTCATTATCGTCATTATCATCGACCACGTTCAGCGTTGGCCAAACCCCCTCAGTTACCTCACAGGGGAAGGTCGATTATGGGTATCGGCAGCCGAAGGGTTTTTTATTATCTCGGGTCTTCTTATCGGTTATCTGCGTGGTCGCAAAGGTCTCAAACAATCATTTCACACACTCAGCCGTATGCTCATACGAAGAGCGGCAAAATTATATCTATGGTCAGTTATTGTTACGTTTATAGCTGTTATTATCATGCAATTTGCGGTCTATGACCCACAGCTCTTGCCAAAATTGCCCGATACGTCGGGCCTTACCTACATCTGGCAAGTACTCACACAACAGTACGTATTCGACTGGATATATTTCCTGCGGCTGTACTGGATGATGCTGCTCGTCGCGCCGCTTGCTATACTCGCCTTTCGCTGTGGAAGATGGTGGCTTGTACCAATAGCCAGTACGTCTGTCTACGCTCTATCTCTCACTGTAAGCGAACCTGAAGCCGCGCTGCAATGGCAATTTTTATTTTTCATGGCGGCGACGATCGGTTGGCATTTTGAAACGATACTTGACTACATACGAGCGCGACCACGACTCAAAACAATCATCATGTTTGTGAGTATAGGTACTATGATAAGCACGATGATACTTAGTTATTTTTGGGTACTGGGGTGGGAACGAGTCGAGTCGGGTCAATCGTATTTTAGCCGCGATGCCTACGTCTCAGTAAGAAGCTGGTTGGATATTTGGTTCACCAAAGACCCGCTTGCCGTTGGCCGTGTCGCGCTATCATTTATCTGGTTTACCGGTCTACTGTCGCTAATGCATCTTGTCAAACCACTTATTGAACGGTATCTCCGTTGGCTACTCACCCCACTCGGCACGTACTCGCTAACTGCCTACACGCTGCAATCTCTTGCGCTGATACCCGTTCAATTATTTGTTCCGACTAGTACTATACACACATACAATCTACTCATTGCACTCGGCGCCGTAGTCGCAATTCGATTCTTAACGACTCAGCGCTACGTGCATCGACTACTGCCACAATAGAAAATACCTTAATCGGTGGTCTTCAAACTCGCCACATCACGACGTATTTGCTCGCCATGGCCAAGTGGCGTTACTCGACCATAGACTTTACGCACCTGACCCTGTGAATCGATGACAAATGTCTTGCGCTGTATGCCCTCAATACCAAACATCTTTTTACCCCAGGCCCCATACGCACGAACGGTCTCGCCGTCAGGATCAGACAGCAATGTAAAATCGAGATGATATTTTGCCTTGAAAGCCCGGTGTTCGTCTGGAGTATCCATCGAAACACCGACGACTTTCACGCCATTTCTCTGCAGGTCATCATGTGCATCACGCAAACTACAGGCCTCAATCGTACAACCTGGGGTGTCGTCTTTGGGGTAAAAATACAGCACCAACCAGTTGCCGCGATAGTCGGCCAGGCCATGGCGGGCGTCGTCATCGCCGACTAGTGAAAAATCAGGTGCCGGGTAGGGAACATTTGTCATATTAGTACGCCTCCAGGCTGGCCATCAGCGCGTCAAAATCTGTTCGCATTTGTGATGACAAGAGCACGTTCGGCTCGGCAACATGCAGGGCTGGCGTGGTAATGCCCGAGGCTTCAGCGAAATCACGATAAAACGCGGCGGAGCCGACACGGTAATGCGGGGCGTTGATGACCTTGTAGCCTCTCATGCAGACACCTGACTGTAAGATGTTTGATACTTCTTCGGTCATGGCATAGCCACCGGCCGAGCTGGCGATAGAGCGGGTCGCAAATTCGAGGCTGGCACCACTACCGACTTGACCGTGCCAGCTGGTGTTGTAGCTACTGAGTGGCGGCACTTGGTTGTTCGGGTCAAAGCAAATACCGTCGCGACCGACGGTGGTTGTCCAGTCATCACTGACGCCACCCACCTGCACCAGCGGCATGTCAGCAAATTTAACAACTTGACGGTAGCCAGTGTCGCTGGCTGCCAGTTTGGCATCTTGCACTGATGCTTCGCCCCAATCGCTTGGATAACAAAACTTCATGCCAAAGCTTGCGCTAGCAAAGGCAGTTTTGCCTGCAGGGCATTTAATGCTGCTTGGTTCTTGAGTCGCTGGTTCTGCCGGCGTTGGTTTCGGTGCGTTTGATGTCGTAACAGGTTGATTTGTATCAATTGCAGTCGGTTGGTTCAGCGTGAGCCACCACAGCAATCCCGCCGCAATGATTGCAGCGGCCAAGAGTATGATAAGCGTCAGTTTTGAAATAATCGGTTTTTTGGGTGGCGTCATCGGTGGCTGTACTGATGTTTGAGTTGGTGATACAGGTACCATTGGTTTGTTGTTCATGCGTCTCCTTGATATTACTCATATACTATCATAACCCCAACCCGACCTAAGCCTCCAACAATAACATCCTCGGTACCCGGATACTTGGCTTTTTCGGTTGTAATTGGTAGGCAATAAGTCCCGCTAGTAGGTTTGCGCTGAAGTTTGCAAAACTTCGG
>JBARSV010000020.1:0-1846 GCA_049644865.1 Saccharimonadales bacterium (SeqCode) | reverse complement strand
GTTCTCGCGAAGGGTCCGTATCCGGGCCTGGAGAGGGGTCACGCAGATCTCTACAAGGCGTTCGGCTGGCGGTTCTTGCAGTTTACGCGCCCCGGTGGGCGGTTCGCCGTCGTGCTTCCCCGCACTGCCACCTCCGCCCTAGGCTCGGCGGCCTGGCGCAGCGCCGTGCTCAACCGAGGCACGTTCGCCAGCGTGACGAACCTGCTCAATTCTGGGGGCTGGGTGTTCCCAAGCGTTCACTTTCAGTACTCGATTGCGCTGGTCGTTGTCGAAGTGGGTTCCGCCGACGAGGTTCGGATCGCTGGGCCCTTTGCTGACGAGCGGACGTTTCGGAGCAGGGCGGAGTCTTCAGCCATCGCCGTGACCAAGGCTCAGCTACGCGATTGGTCCGAAGGCGCATCGTTCCCGCTGTTGCCGTCGCCGGAGAGTGTCGAAGTATTCCTCAAAGTTCGGGAGGCACCGAGCATCGGCGCGGCTCGTTCGGACCTCGAGTTCGTCCCGGTCCAAGGCGACTTCAACCAGACAACTGACGCCGCTTTGTGGTCCGTCGGGGACTTCGACCAGGAGATCACGGTGCTGAAGGGTGCGTCGTTCGATCTGTGGGAGCCCGACGCAGGGTCACCCCACGGCTCGGCGGCTCGGAAGAAGATTCACGACCGCGTCATGGTGAAACTGCGTCGCCAAGTGCGCACATCCTCGAGCGCCTACGTCGGCATGGATGCCAGTGCGATGGACCGTCAAGGTCGCCTACCGTATCAACGGCCACGCATCGCTTTCCGCGATATCACCAACCAGACGAATACGCGTACGACGATAGCGTCGCTGGTGCCCCCAGCGGTTCTGATCAACAGCGCACCCGTCCTGGTTCTAAGGTCGGGCACTGCGGCGACAGAGGCCTTCGTCCTCGGGGTTCTTTGCTCGATTCCGTTCGACTGGTACTCGCGCCGATACGTCGAGCTGCACATGAACTTCCACATCTTCAACTGGCTTCCCGTTCCCCATTTCGACCTTGACTCTGCGACTACGAGCCGGGTCGTTGAGATCGCCGGACGACTTGCGGCGGTGGACGAGCGTTACGCCGAGTGGGCTGCGGAAGTTGGGGTCCAAGTTGGATCGGTGAAGCGGGGCGCAGAGAAGGACGACCTGATCGCGGAGCTCGACGCGCTAGTGAGCCTCCTGTACGGCCTCACGGACGATCAGGTCGAGCACGTCTTCTCCACCTTCCACCGCGGCTGGCGCTACGAGCCGCGCCTCGAACTTGTTCTCAAGCACTACCGGGCGTGGAAGGTCAAGGCATGACCCAGCTTCCTGATTTCGCGACCAACCACTCGGCGAGCGAAGCCGGGCTCCGGGTTGCCGATCGCGTCAACGAGCTCTTTCGCCTTCTGCGTGAGAACAAGGTGGAAGCGCCGCCCGTGGCGATCGCCACCGCCTACATCAACCCGGGCGGGTTCTCGTTGCTTGCCGACGAGCTGGAACACGCACCGCGAGTACGCCTACTTCTCGGTGCCGAGCCCGAGCAGGACGCCGTCCGAGCCGTTACTTCGCACGATGCCGACCTCGACTCGCGTCTCGGCGCCGCGCTCAAGCAGCACGACGCATGGCTGGCCGCGGAACGCGACACCATGGGTTTCGCGCGTCTACCTACTGCCCACGCGAAACGGATGGTCGAGTGGCTTCGTAGCGTCGACACAGAGGGCACCGCCCGGGTGGAGGTACGGCGCTACTCCAGTGGCTTCCTGCACGGCAAAACGTACCTTGTCGAGGACCCGGCGACCCAAGCCGCGATCGCGGGTTCGTCCAACATGACTTATGCGGGCCTCGCGCTGAACGCCGAGCTCAACCT
>JBARSV010000019.1:0-183393 GCA_049644865.1 Saccharimonadales bacterium (SeqCode) | reverse complement strand
GTGTAGACGAGTTCTCACTATCATGTTAGCCGAGGAGTACTAGCTCCTCGGTTTTTTAGTCCTGGGTAGGACTTATGAAACTGCCCGACAAAGTTTAATCCTAAAGGAGTTTAGATATGCATTACTTAGTACGATTGATAGTTGAAGCTGATAGCGCTGAAGAAGCGAATAGTCAGGCAGATTCCGTGATGATGGATCTCATCGAATGGAGAGAGTTTGACTGGTATCACACCGAAGCTGACGATAGCCGGTGGGAAGGTTGCTGGAAACCGATGCGTCTGAGCACCAAGAAAGCGCAAGCTATGGTACAGGATGCGATGCAAGGTCAACTTGCAGAGTTCAAGCAAACAATAGCGACTATCCGCATTATGCTAGACAGCTATAGTGACGAGCAGATATTTAACGAGGAGTTCCAGCAAGTGGATGGACACTACCTGTCTCGATATCAGTTCAGTCGAGCGAGCGGCTACCATGCGAATGCGTGCCAGCTTTTCGGTGAGGGTGGAGATTCCATCACGAGCCAGAAGCAGCTTGAATGGTACTTGAAAGATACCGCTAGATTATGGGTTGTCCAAGTAGACTGCCATAACTAAGCAGTACGTCCTGAGCATGACGATAAACGGCTCGATTTTTTTAATTTAAGGAGAATGTTATGAAGATTAGTGAAAATATCCTACGAGAAGAATATAGCTACCGTGGCGGCGGTTGCGAGCTGGACTTGACTGAGTTTGGCTACGAAGATGAGCTTTTGAGTGCTTACCAGAATTATCTAGGTGGTGGCATGCTTGGCTCGATTGGCAATAGCTGTACTGTCGAGGATTGGCGGCAAGATGAGAAACTCATTAAGCTAGTAGATGAGCTGCGAGAATACTATCAGGATCGGATGTATGAGTTCGAGTGTATCGACGAATATAACGAGATAACTGAGGGGCGACCCATCAGCTATCCAGGGCTGTAAGCAGCCCTCATCCTGAGTAAGATGTAAAACTACTCATCAGGAACAGGCACACTGGCCGCACCATGCAACATAGCCCTTTGGGCTAGTTGCATCGTCCGTCCAGCTCAAGCAGCAGATAACGACACGCTCCATACTTACCCCCTCGGACTATCACATGCGTCCCGCAGTGAAGTCCTCGTGTGCAAGAATGAATCATGTCCTGGACGTACCTCTGGTACGACATCGGTTAATAATTAAATGGTTAGTCACCATCAAGCACGACGGGCGGCACGTATTCTCCTCTGGAGAAAACGTACACACCCGACGCACTCGCTGGCAACAAAGGCTCGTGATAGATCAAACAAGCGTGACCATGACACGACGCAAGCTTACGCGTCATCGTCACGCTATCCTCATATCCGTAAACTAATCGAAAAGCGCAGTCTGTTTTTTCGGGTTAAAGGGGGAAGACCAGATATGTGCGGCTGGTTTGTCGAATGCCGTGAGTGCTGAGGCGAGTATCGGCAGTTCACCCTCATCCATGCCCATGCCCTCTAGCTTCTTGTTTGTGGTATAGAGAAAGCTGAACTTTGCGGCGCTATCTTTTAAGACAAAACATATATGGGGATAGTTATCACCCTCCCAGCTTTCATCTTCGCTATGCGTGATAATTTCATCGAGGCGCTTGCGGACTATATATGGTGGCTTATCATCGGCAATGACTACGATAGCCTCTTTACCGTCTGGTGTGCGTATGTAGAGGTCTGGACGGTTTTTGGGGAATTGTCGGAAACGGTTGATCTCGGTCTTTGAGAACACGGCCGAGTCTTTAGGCAGGTATTTGATAATAGCCGTGTAGCATTGTATGAGCTTCATGCTATGACTAACGAAATCATCAGTCATTTCATCATTCTTGTACAGGGCATGTACAACAGACTCTTTGACATCCATGAGCTTGCGGACGGCCGTAACGCCGCTTTTATTCAGGTAATAATAGGCAGGCTTTCTATCAATACGGAACTTCGGCTCATAGACTTTTGCCACTAACTTTTTACTAACTAATTGCTCTAATACTTCATAGACACTGACCCTATGAATACCCATAACATCTGCTAATAATCCTGCTGATACAAATCGAAACTTGAATAATAACTTTAAGACACGTTGCTGCTGACCTGTTAGTTTTTGACCTTTTACATCTCCATCCATCACTACTTCTCTCTCCTATACGTAGTATATATAAAGGGAGAGTAAATGTATAGCTTCTGTATCTGTTAATAAATACCTATTTACCTGCTATGCACAGTAGGTAAATGATACATCAAGATATTGGGTAATTAGTATTGCTTTTTATTTTAATTAGTAATACTATTTATATAGAGGTTGTACATTAATAATTCGGCTAGTTACAGGTAAAAAGGAGGGGGTATGATTGATAGAGAATTACTCGAAAAAGAAGCAATGGCGGAAGTGTGTGCGTGCTGGTATTACGACCTAGTAGACACGCTTTATGAGACTCCAGACAAGGACTTACAGGCTATCGTTAGCCATTCACATAAATGTGAGACTTGTGGCCATTAAATAGCATTACATGTTAAAATAAGGGCATATGTCCAGAAAGATAGTCAGTATGCAAATTCGTGTCACAGACGACCTACGCGAACGAGCAAAGGTTGTTGCAAAGAAAAATGGGCTTACATTAAGTGAGCTTATACTTCAACTGCTGGCAAGCACTGGAGACAAGCAGCTCAAAGAGCTAGCTAAAAAAGAACTCGACGAACGCCCAAAGCCAGGACGACCCTGGGATAAATAAAACTATTATCTAGCCGAATTGTTAAGACGTACCAGCCTCGGAACGTCTTTTTTAACGTATTACGGAGGGTAATATGGATCGCAACAGTACAAACAATTCGCAAGAAGTCACCGCAGGCTTCTACTCTCCAAGTGAGGAGCAGATTGTATTGCTGCAATCTATATTGCAGAAAGAGTCTCATGAGTCAGTTTCATTGCAGGAAGCGCAAGAAGTTGGCATACAGCTCGTGTCACTCTACGAGTGCCTTGCGAGAGATAGGACGCATTCTGTAGGAGTAAGAGGAAATGATGAGTCCTGATGAAATAGGCGTTATTCTTGCTCGTGTCTCTACTAAGGGGCAGGAAGATGAGGGTTATTCGCTTGAGGCTCAGGTTAAAAATCTGAGGATGTATTGTACGAATACGCGAATCAATCCTATTAAAGTCTTCAAGATTGCTGAGTCTGCATCAAAGACTGAGCAACGCAAGATATTCAAAGAAGCCATGCAGTTTGTGGAGAAAAAGCACGTTAAGAACCTCATTGTCGAAAAGGTAGACCGCCATGTGCGCAATCTCCATGATGCAGTCGAAACGCATGACTGGCTCACTAAAGACGATACGAGAAAAGTACACTTCGTTAAAGATGCAATTGTTCTACATAAAAACTCTCGATCTCAAGAGTGGCTTAACTGGGGTATGCGTGTCGTTCTTGCTAAGAACTACATCGATAACCTACGTGAAGAGGCCATGAAAGGATGGGCCGAAAAACTAGCGCAAGGCTGGATGCCAGCACCACCGCCCCCAGGCTATATGACCGTTGTTCGCGATGGTAAGCGTATTCACGACTTCAACCCCGAAACCTACAAGTCTATGCAGCGAATTTTCCAGCTCATGCTTGAACCTCAATACACCATAGAAACGATCCGTCATAAAATGACAGAGTTTGGGCTGGTAACTGGTAAAGGTAGGCCATTCTCCAAGAGCCATGCGCATAGAATACTGACAAATCCATTCTACATAGGAACCATTCGCTTTAATGGCAACGAATACCCAGGTAAGCAGCCACATCTTATATCTGAGGAACTATTCAATGCGGTGCAAGCCAAAATCTCACGCAAACGACCTGCGAAGTATCGCAAACACAACCCATTGCTCAAGGGTGTAATGATCTGTGAACACTGTGATAAGAACATCACATGGCAGCTCCAGAAAGGCCGGTTGTACGGCTCATGTCAGCGTAAGTTAGAGGCTTGCAAGAAACAGAGCTTTGTCCGCGAAGATGCCGTCCTAGAGCTTATCCAAGGCAAGCTGGACGAACTTATTTGCCCATCTCCCGAGGTCATAACGTGGCTGACGACGTTACTGCATCAAGACTTCCAACTGTCAGTCAACAACGTCGAAGAGGCTCAGAAAGCCCTTGATGAGCGAATCGAGCGTATCAAGCGGATGGATGACATGCTGTATGACGATAAGCTAGCCGGACTTATTTCTGGCGAGCGCTATCAGAGTAAGCATGATTCGTTCATTAGTGAAATTAATGATCTGCAAAAGCAGAAAGGAGGCATAAGCCAAGAATACGAAACTAAGTACATGAATGGGATATCCGAGATAGAGCTGTCACAGGACGCTAAACGGCTATTCGCAGACGAAAATACAAGCAGTGACGACAAACGAATAATTTTAACCAAACTATTCGAGAAGATTAGCCTAAAAGACAATTCCGTATCTGTTACGTACACCAAATTGACACAGGCAATAGCTCGAAATAGCGGTTTAAGTAAGGAGATTTTGGGATATGCAAAATAACGATAACCAAACCAACCAAAAAGACCCCCATAACAGGGGTCAAAATGGATTCGAGTATATCTCTCCTGGACTTTGTTCTATATGGCTGGGGAGGAGGGATTCGAACCCCCGAATGCATGGACCAAAACCATGTGCCTTACCACTTGGCGACTCCCCAGTGTAACTTTGAGACTTTTGTGTGTGAAGCCCCCAGGTGATAAGGTTTTGGTCCGTCATGGACTATTTGTCTATGACTCGCTGTCGCTCAGACAGCCATGTGCCTTACCACTTGGCAGAATTCTGTCAAATCGTTTGATTTTACAGAATGTAGCGAGATGGTAGAGTAACTTTGTTAATCTACCATCGAGCGTTCGACCAAAAGTACCGATACATAGTATAACCGAAATGTGCTTGCCGAACCGTGATTCACGAAGCGAAGCTTCGATGTGCCTTGCCACTCGTCAATCGTCTCTTACGATTGCTCGTAGCCTCGCCTCAGCTCGGCTCACGTTCGTTCGTCCGGGCTTCCGGCCTTACAGACTGCCACCGGCAGTCTGCACGCTTGGCAGAGTTCAGCCAAATCTATAGAGCCTTACCTATTATAACGTACAATCGGATTCAACCCGTCATTGTGGCCCGCAAGATTTTACCGCATCGACAATCAGCGATGACAACCAAGGGGGTTTCCGTTACAACAGGGGAAATTATAGCAATTTACCGACAATGCCTCAAGTCTATCATCAGTAGGCATATGCTGCTATAGTGATCAGTAATATGTGGGTACAAGACGCCAACCCGTTTGACAGTGTTATCCTATCGGCACTCGTCGCCGCGCTACCGATCGTCGCCTTGTGTGCGTTGCTTCTCAGCCGAAAACTTGCGGGACACTTTGCAAGTCTTGTCACCTTAGGCTTAGCGGTTCTCATCGCCGTCTTCGCATTTCAGATGCCAGCCCATCTTGCATTGCTCTCAACAACGTATGGCGCATTACAAGGACTATTTCCAATCGGATGGATCGTTCTCAACGCCGTGTTACTTTACAATATCAGCGTACGCACAGGTAGTTTTGCCATCGTCCGCGATACAATCGAGTCGATCACCGTCGATCGACGCCTCCAAGCACTACTGATTGCGTTTTGCTTTGGCGCATTCCTCGAAGGGTCAGCTGGTTTCGGCGCTCCTGTGGCAATCACTGCCGGGATGCTTGTCGGACTTGGGTTTGATGCGCTCTATGCTGCCGGTATCTGTTTAATAGCCAACACTGCTCCTGTCGCCTTTGGCGGCATCGGTATCGCCGTCATCACTGCCGGTACCGTCACCGGCATCGACCCAAACCTCATCAGTCGCATGGTGGGACACCAACTACCATTTATCGCCGCCATCATACCACTATGGCTCAGCGTGCTCATCGCCGGATGGCGTAAAGCCTGGGAAATTTGGCCAGCACTAGTGGTCGCAGGCGGCTCATACGCACTCACTATGTATGTAACTGCGTCATACATAGGACCGATGCTACCAGATATCTTGTCGGCAGTTGTCTCAATTACAGCACTCGTACTACTCCTAAAGGTCTGGCAACCGAAGACAGTGTGGCGCTTTCCCAAAGAACGAACTCACGCACCACTTCGTCATCGTACGCCACATACGCACTCTCGCTCGACAATTATTCGCGCTTGGACACCATTCGTCCTGCTCGTCGTCTTCGTGGGAAATTGGGGCAGCACTGGTATCAAAGCACTACTCGACCATACGAGTCTACTGATACCATTTGGTCTTCTCGACCACGCTATAGTGATAGGCGACCACGCCAAGTCCGTTGTGTATAGCTTTGGCTGGTTATCGGCAGCAGGTACGGCCATACTATTTGCTGCACTCTTATCGGCGATATTACTCCATATGTCCTGGGGTGCATTTTGGCAAACAGTCCGCCAAACAGTACGCGAGTTACGCAAACCACTCCTCACGATCGCAGCCGTCGTCGGCTTTGCTTATGTTGCAAACTTTTCCGGCATGTCGACCGCACTTGGTCACGCCCTCACCATAACTGGTCATTTCTTCCCATTTATTGCACCATTTTTGGGCTGGCTGGGTGTGTTCATCACTGGCAGCGACACCTCATCAAACGCCTTGTTTGGCGGCATACAACAACAAACCGCCAAAGTACTTGGTATTGACCCAACGCTGACAGTCGCAGCCAACACTAGTGGCGGCGTCACGGCTAAGATGATTTCTCCTCAGAGTATTGCCGTTGCAACCGGAGCATCTGGCCTAACAGGTCAAGAGGGGACACTGTTTCGATTTACGATACTCCATAGTATTGCGCTTGTCACAATCATCGGTATCATGACATATGTTCAAGCATACTATGTACCGTGGATGATTCCGGTTGCGCATGGTACGCATACCGTCGTCGTCGCAAACCAGCTAGGGTCGGGTGAAATCGGTCTGATTATCGCTTCGATCATCGCTATTATCATAACGGCTGTCATTGCCCGTCGTGCACGCTTGCCGATACCATCTAACCCCACACCTAGTGTTGTCGAATAACTTTCTCAGTCCTCTTTCCGCCGCAATCGCCACCGTCGGAAACCAGCTCGTACCGCCCACATGCCTATGACAACAAAGACGATCGCCGCTACCACGTCAAAAATATAATGCTCGCCGAGATAGACGACTCCCCACCACATCGATAAAGGGTAGATGAGCAACCACCATGTGCGCCTCATACCAAATGCCCTCACGATAAAGAGTGTCGCAATCAGGGGATATGCAGAGTGGAGGGAAGGTACGGCTGCAACCGCGTTAGGAGAGATGTTTTTATAGACCTCGGAGAAGCTCTCGATGCCCATAGCCCACCAGACATCACTTGATATACGGTGCAATGGTTCGCTAATATAGCCGAGTTCCTTGGCCATCCACGGCGGAGCAGCGGGAAAAATGATGTAAGTAATAAATGCCGCAAAACTAATTCCTACTATCGACCAAACAAATGGCCAGTACAATCTCGGTCGATACCGCCACAGTATTAAACCGACAGCGAGCGGTATAAGAAAATGCAGCATGTACAAGAAGTAGAAGTAAAAGTCATACCACTGGACATGCCCATTCCACATCCACGATTGAAACCAACTCGTTGGTAACTGCCCCAACCACAGCCAGCGATCAAAATCGATCATTTCCATGAAGTGTACGTTTTTGTTGAGATCATCGGCAATGCCCCGCATACTGTCATACACCACTAGCATGCCGAGGAACGGCACAAACCGCACAATAAACTCTCGCGCCTTGCCGAAAACCACACCAATAATTATCACCATGATCAGCAAGGTATCAGGGGTCCAAAATGTCCGCTTCAATACCATGAGCGCTATGGCTAATAATACTACCGTGACTCGGAGCGCAAAACGCGGCCGATCACGATAGTATTCACTACGTAGCCGCGATATGACATGAAGAATATATGATTTCACTCTCTAAAATTGTATCATGAAGCCACATGACTCAATATTCGGCTGGATCGTAAAAGTACTGCTTTTCGATAAACCCTTGGCTACCCGATCTGGCAAACTCGGTTATCTCTGCGATCGATGCAAAGACAGTTTCTTTTGTCTCAAGTTCTGCTACGCTTAGCCATTCGTTATGATGACCCTCGGTATCGGTTATCAGCTTGCCAGATGGATTGCTGCCATACATTACAATAAAATACTTGTCTTCCAAAAATACCCCATCGTGCTGGAAATCCATCTTATGGTACAACCCAGCGTAGCGAAACTGCGCAGTTAGCCCCGTTTCTTCTTGTAGCTCACGCGTAGCGGCTTGTTCCAGTGTCTCGCCCCAGCGAATTTTACCAGTCATGCGCCCCCAAAAGCCATAAAACGGTTGCTTACGCCGTTCTTGCGCCAGATAGTGACCTTTGCCATCGTCGATGATCAGCAACACTGACAACTTAGGCTGTTTTTCGATGACACGCTCATCAGTGTCCATGCGATTAGCATACTCTTTACCTTCGCGGGTTAGAGTATAGACGTCACCCTTCTTCACGACATAACCAGCATCAATGAGCTTTTTGATATGAAAATTAAAATGATCACTCGTCAGTTCAGTCTGTTTGAGTAGATCGCTAAATGAAGCAGTCGGCGCAAACAAGAGTCTGCGCAATATCTTCATTTGTACTTCGTGGGCTGATGGTTCATAGCTCATGATTTTCTCCTTGCGCCTGATAGTAACAGGTATAGTGCTAGCAATTCTAGTAAAGTCGCCTTCACCTGAGTATAATGGATAAATATAAACAGAGGAGTACATTATGAAACGATCATGGACAGTTTTTGGCGTCATAGCAGGTATTGTGGTGATATTTGGACTGCTACTCGCAGGAAGCTACAATGGCCTCGTCACCAGTCGCGAGTCGGTGCGTAGCGCAATCAACAACCTACAGAGCCAGTACCAGCGTCGCGCCGACCTCGTGCCAAATCTCGTTGCTACTGTCAAAGGATCAGCTGATTTTGAGCAAACTACCCTCAACCAAGTCGTCGAAGCCCGTGCCAAAGCCACCAGTATCACCATCGACCCGACCAATGTCACCTCTGAGCAACTGCAACAATTCCAGTCTGCCCAAAGCGGTTTGAGCTCAGCACTCGGCCGACTGATAGCCGTCGCCGAAAATTATCCCGACCTCAAGTCGACCGCCGCGTTTCAAGATCTCATGACGCAACTCGAAGGTACCGAAAACCGCATCCAAGTTGCCCGAGCCGACTACGGCAAGGCCGCTCAAGCCTACAACACCAAGATTCAGCGTTTCCCGACCAACATCTCGGCCGGGCTGTTTGGCTTTACCCCGTTCCCTTACTTTAGCGCCGACCAAGGTGCCAGTGTCGCTCCCAAAGTAGACTTCAACCCAACACCCGCTCCTGCGGCACAGTAAGCTCATGAAACGGCTGCTTTTCGCCGCATTTGTACTACTTCTCTCTGTTAGCTTCGCCCCATTTGCCGTAGCCGATATGCCCGTACCCGACCCGCCGCGTGACGGGTATGTGCTTGACCAGACGAGTACATTGTCAGCCGAGCAGGTAGCGGCCCTCAATAAAACCATCGCCGACTACAAGGCTCGGACGCAGGTTGAACTCGGCATTCTCATCGTGCCTGCTGTTGACAATGATTACATCGAAAATTTCAGCTTGCAGGTCACTCGTACTTGGGGTATCGGCCAGGCTGGCAAAGACAATGGGGCCCTCCTCATCATCTCCAAAAACGACCGCAAACTACGTATCGAGGTCGGCAATAGGCTGGAAGGCGATTTGACAGATTCACGCGCTGGCCAGATTATCAGAAATCGAATCACGCCGAAATTTAAAGCAGACGATTACTATGGCGGCATCACCGCTGGAATCGAGGGTATGATACTGGCTATCAACGCCGCCGACGACCCGCTGGCAGCTAACCCGAACGTGTCGGGTGAAGATTGGCTCGGTATCGTAGCATTTGGCGCCTACTTATTTATCACGGTGCTGGCGTGGTTTGGCTCCATGCTCGGCCGCAGCAAGCGCTGGTGGCCAGGCGGCCTGATCGGCGCCAGTTTGGGTGGTGGACTGGGCGCGCTGATCGGCAGTAAATTGTCGATCACCCTGACGTCGGCCTTTGTGGTCGGCTTTTTCGGGCTATTGTTTGACTATCTAGTCAGCAAAAACTATCGCACAGCCAAGGCCCGCGGCGACTCGCCTTCATGGTGGGCCGGAGGTGGGTTTGGCGGAGGCGGCATCGGTGGCAGCCGCGGCGGCGGGTTTGGCGGTTTTAGCGGCGGTGGCGGTTTCTCTGGTGGCGGCAGCAGCGGCAGCTGGTGAGAATCTGGATCTCAAAACTTCACCCGACAGACAGTTGGCCTTAGGGGGCCAAAGCCCACCAAGGCTGGTGCTCATCAACTACTATCACAGCCTTAGAACTCATCATCTCCGTATTCATGCAGTATTTCGATCAACTCTCCGTTACCTTCGAGACAGGCGCGCGTTTCTTGCATAAAACTCTTGTATGTCTTGGGCTCGACGGCCATTTCTTCCAATGTGCGCCACTGGTTGTGTCCACCCTCGTAATCCTCGATGAGATCACCCGTCGCGTCACGACAAAACATCAGGTGAAATATCTTGTCCTCGACGATGTCGCCAGTTTTTTCGTGGCGGACGCGCTCATGATTGATTGCTCGATGCTCAAATGTTCCGCGTAGCCCGGTCTCCTCGAAAAGTTCACGACTGGCGGTCTCAAGGATCGATTCACCCCAGCGTACTTTACCGGTTGGAGCACCCCAATAGCCGAAGTAGGGATGTTTGCGACGTTGTTGTAGTAGGTAGTGTTTGACGCCGTCGTATTCCCGCTCAATCACTAACATAACCGCGACTTTAGGCTGACGCTCTATGACGCCAGCCTCGGTGTCAAGCTTGTTGGCGTATTCTTTGCCTTTGATGCTGAGACGATACTTTGCGCGATGTTTTTCGATATAGCCGAGCTCGACAAGCCGCTTAATATGGAACTTCGCGTGGTCACTTTCCATGCCCGTCGTTTTTTGTAATGCGGCGAAATTGACCTCTGGCAAAAACAGCAACTCGCGTAAAATTTTGGTCTGAGCGTCGTGAATTTTAGCTTCGTGACTCATACATACCTCCTTATGAGGATATCCTACAGCGTTATATTTTCAAAAACCAGGGAAGTCCGCTTCCCGTAGCCTTGTGCCGTTCCTGATTGAGAATTACAATTGTGAAGTGAACCAGCAACAAATCAAACAATTCCTAAAAAATCATGTCCCACTTAGAGAGCGTACTCTTGTGATTGTTGATTTTGGTAATGTTGAAAAGTGGAAAATAAACCTGGGATGGCAAGTCGGGATACAAGAGCTCGCAAATCTTGTTAAAAATCTATCAACAGGCAAACGGTTTCTGCGTCGCTTCTACTATGGGTCCGATTATGGTCAGAGTGAAAAATCTGCTGAACTTATCCCGTGGTCAAAAGAAATTCTAACACGTGCGTTCACTAATGGGTTTGAGGTAGTAACCAAAAGAGTCAAATACATCCACGGCAATGATAGCGTGCACGGATTTGAGAAAAAATGTGATCTCGACGTTGAGATGGCAATTGATCTCGTATAGGAGCGTGATAATTATGATACGATCATCCTATTCTCTGGCGATGGTGACCTTATGTATGCGGTAGGTTACGTCACAAAGACGTTTAACAAAAAGTGTTTTGTCATGGGAGCACGAGAACATATAGGCAGAGAAGTATTTGATGCAAAAATTGAGGGTAGCGTTACTGAGATACTCTTCGCAGACGACTTTGAATATCGGCTCGATATGTATCGATCTCATAGAAGATAAATTTACTATTCTATAAAAATCAAAGACCCGCCCTTACGAGAGGAGCGGGTCTTGATCAAAATCCGTTAAGCCTAAAGCTTATGATTTAATATTATCACGTCTTGTCAAATGTGTCAATTAATTCGCAAATCTATTTTTGATCTTGGTGTTACTATCAAAATACTGTTTGACAGATTATCATGAGCATGTTATGTTAGGAATGTTATGAAACATATTAGCCCAACAACTTGCACCAGCCCGACGCGCATGAATGCGTCTGCTGGGTATGTCGTCCTTGCGGATGCGCAGCATGTTGTGGCTCCTATTGTTTCCTAGAAAAAATCATTCGAACCGATAGCGAGCCTCCGACCAGGAGGTTTTTTCTCGCCAAAAAGTTAGACCACCGATCGGAGACTCCCTTTCGCTCCGAATTGGCCCGTAAAAGGCCAAAGCGAAGCGAGGCACATTATCACACCTTAGGACTCAGAAAGGAACAACTCATGAACGATCGTGATACCTACTACCGCAGTCTGCGCCTGTTGCAAATTGAGGCAGTATTGACATCGATGCTGTTTGTTATGCCGATCTTGACTGTTTTTTTCAAGGACGAGATCGGCATGAGCTACGCCCAGATAGGGTTGAGCCAGGCAGCATTTACCATCCCGCTCTTGCTTCTCAATATCGCAAGTGGCTGGATCGCCGACGCGTTTAGCCGCCGGGCCTGCAA
Source organism: Saccharimonadales bacterium (SeqCode) (assembly GCA_049644865.1). Taxonomy (GTDB): domain Bacteria; phylum Patescibacteriota; class Saccharimonadia; order Saccharimonadales; family Saccharimonadaceae; genus JAPUDQ01. The sequence continues at coordinate 170,816 of JBARSV010000019.1, read as the reverse complement.
CATATTTGGTGATGCGCTAGAAGTCGTCGGCTTCGCACTCTACGCAGTCGCGACTGATTTCTGGCAGATTGTTATTGCCGAGTTGCTGCTCGGTATCGGTGTTGCTTTTAGCACTGGTGCCGATGTCGGCCTCATGAAGGCATATGCCGACAAACTGCAGATGAGCTACGCGCGCATCTCAGCCCAAACCAACAAGTGGCGAACTGTCGGCGAGGGCATTGCTGTCGGTCTGGGTGGCGTTATCGGTGCGTACAGCCCACGTATCGCCATCGCGTTATCGGCAGTCACCTGTGGGTTAGGGGCGGTGTTGTCGTATTTCGTCGTCGAGGCAGGTGAGCGACGGGCTCGTCATGGTGCATCACTCCGCGAGGAAATTCGCCATGCCATCCATGACATGGCAACGATCACGCGTTACGCCCTGCACGGCCACAAGCCGCTCGCATGGCGCATCGTCGGTTATGCTCTCAGTCGCAACGTCACGCATGCCCTCATATGGATGCTGACACCACTTCTACTGCTCGCCGGCGTACCAGCTCATATTATCGGTATAGGCTGGATACTCAACCTTGCCGCAGTGTGGCTGGGCTCTCATTTTGCCGAACAACTACCAGACAGTAGGAGTGACCCGTGGCGATTTGCGGTCGGCTCTGTCGTATTTGTGGCGGCTGCATTGGGATTGTCGATCACCGTCAGTCTCGCTACCATTTGGCTGTATGCCGGTTTCGGGTTTGTCCGAGGTTGGTTTGCCGCCACGATGACGCCGATTGTCCAGCAGCACACGCCGGACGATATGCAGTCAACCGTCGTGAGTATTGCCGGCACAGTCGGAAATGCGATCTATATCCCGCTGGTGTGGGCCATGAGTGCGCTTGGTGATATCTCACCACAATGGTCGGTGCTCGGCAACCTCGTGTTGTTTGCACCACTACTTGTGCTCGTGACATACAAGCTATCCAAAACCTGAGGAGGTGATAATGAATCCCCGTCGTTCATAGCGGCGGGGATTTCATATGGCATAACAACTTATTTCTATAGGCAGTGACTATACTGTCGTAATCTTTTTGTATGTCGCCTTGGTACTTGGTCGCCAGCCAGTAATAGCCTGAGGGTCAAACTGGTTGATACTGCCACCTGTTATCTCTGTTATACTGACAAGGGCGGGGTTGTACGGTGCCATGAGGCGATAAAACCGTAGATCGGTATCGGTGATGTCATGCCGACCCGGATAAACTGACTTAAATTTCTCAAGTGCGATATCGTTAAAATAATTCGAGCGGCCCTTAGGAGCACAGTACGCTTCAGCGCGTAGCCCCATACGCAGCACGATCTTGCGGACATCGCCGAGCGTCAACGGTGCCGAACCGCTGATGAGGGCGTAAAGCTTGTTCTTGGTCGTCAAAAACACGCTAGCCTGGGCACTCCTACCCGCCGGCACGCCACGAACAAGGACATTTTCGATATCGAGATTTACACCAAACGTCTCTTTGGCCATCTGCTCAAGCGCAATATCATCAAAAATCTCGTTGTTCATATCTGTTATTTACTATATCACAAATTGTATAAAATACTATTGACTTTATATGCTGAGCGTGCTATAATTTATAAATCGTCGAGTCGTGATTGCCACGTGGCAGTCTTGGCACCCGACGGTACAGTGTCCATCCTCGGGTGGACTAGCGGATAAGTCCTATACGGCGGTCATAATGAGGCGGAAACCGCTCCGTAAGTGCAGCGATGCACCTCATTCTGGCGGGTGGAGGTCAAGAACACCCAAAAAACACACTTGTCACAGTGAGTAGCGATACCTCTGTGGTTCCGACGAACCGAGTCCCTCGTCGGGTCCCCCTGCGCTGCGGCGGCCAGGAACAAGGACGGGAATGGAAGCCGAACGCCCCCCTTCTAGGAGGGGGAAGCTGGCAAGCAACTTCAAGAGCCCTTCGGGGAAGTACTGTGTTGCTAGGCCAGCCCATAGGAGGTGAAACGTATCGGTCGCTTGCGACTTCACCTTCCACGGCCAGACCGTGGTTTCGCAGCTCTGCTGCGTCCTAAACAGCGCACCACTGTCGGTGCCGGCGAGCTCTGTCTCGCCCTCGGGCGAGCATCTCGCCGGCACCGGCTTTTTCATTTTCACCACACATGTTGTGGTCTTTTTTATTTGTCGTTTTTGAGCAATCACAAAAGTATGCTATAGCGTAAGAATGTGATAATTTCCTCACTTACATTATGTGGACGCAATATCTGTCATAATAGAAGCGACATGCAGGGAGAATTTGCGAAGCGTTACAACGCGCTCAATGCTAATCAGCGCAAGGCAGTCGACACCACCGACGGGCCAGTGATGGTCGTGGCAGGGCCGGGTACCGGCAAGACCGAGCTGCTGAGCGTGCGCGTGGCAAACATACTGCATTCGACCGATACACTGCCACACAACATCTTATGCCTAACATTTACCGACAGCGCCGCCACCAATATGCGCGAGCGCCTGGCTGGGCTGATCGGGCCAGAAGCCTACAAAGTCGCGATCCATACATTTCATAGTTTTGGTACCGAGATTATCAACCATTTCGGAGAGTATTTTTATCACGGGGCGCATTTTCGTCCGGCCGATGAGCTGAGTAGCTATGAGATACTGAGTGAGATACTTGAGAAGTTACCTCATGGCAATCCGCTGGCGGGCACTATGAATGGTGAGTTCACGCACTTGCGCGACATCCAATCGACCATATCTGACCTCAAAAAAAGCGGTCTGACGCCCGACGAACTCGGCACAATTCTCGACCACAATGACGCCTTTTGCGCGTGGGTTGCCCCGCGACTAGCCGCTGCCTTTGGTGAACGACTCAGCAAGAAATCATTTGCCGGTATACAGCAACTCATCAGCGACATAGCTGGTTATCAGGCGGACGAATTTCGCCTCATTGGCTATACGCCCCTCTGGCAACTTATCCTGGACAGCCTGCAAGCTGCCCTAACCGACGCCGAGGCAGAGGGCTTGACCAAACCACTCAGTGCCTGGAAAAAACGCTACCTCACCAAAGACGCGCACGATCAGCCCATCTTGCGCGACCAGGTGAGTGGTCATAAACTACGCGCCCTCGGGCACGTCTACTACGACTACCTCGTGGCTATGCAAGCGGCCGAACTCTACGACTATGACGACATGATACTGCGCGTCGTGCATGCCCTCGAAGTCTTCGCTGAGCTACGCTATGACCTGCAAGAAACATACCAGTATATACTTGTCGACGAATTTCAGGACACCAATGACGCGCAGATGCGTCTCATCTGGAATTTGACGAACAACGAAGCAAGTGAAGGTCGGCCAAACCTCATGGTCGTCGGCGATGACGATCAAGCAATTTACCGTTTCCAAGGCGCGACGATGAGCAACATCATCGACTTTACGAGCCGTTACCGTGATGTAGCAGTCGTGACACTACGCGATAATTATCGTTCGGTCGCAGACATACTCGCTCTCGCCCGATCGGTCATCGTCCAGGGTGATGAGCGGCTAGAAACGCGGCTAGGGATTGATAAATCGCTCATACCTCACCGCGACGAGATGTCAATGTCCCCCGACGAGCAGTTAGCCTACTTGGCCAAGCGAGGGCAAGACGCGAAAGCTAGGTCAGTTGGCGCCCGAGCAGCTGCTCGGAGCGGGGATATTGATGTCTCGGTCGGAAAGGCAAATAGTCCTGCGGGCGACGTGCCTGCGACGGGCTTCTCCACATATGCCTCCGAACACGAAGCCCGCCACGCGCTCGCCGAGCAGATCGCGGCGGATTATCGCGCCGATTCGTCGCGCAGCCGCGCTGTCATCGCCAGGCATCATCGCCAGCTCATCGCACTCTTGCCGCACCTGCAAGCAACCGGCGTGCCGCTGCGCTATGAACGTCACGACGACGTACTCGAAACCGAGCCAGTGCTCCAGCTTGAGCTGGTGGCGCGCATCGTCCATGCTATTGCCTCACAGCAATTCGACGAAGCAAACGAACTGTTGCCAGAACTACTAGCGCACCCGGCATGGCAGGTCTCACCACGTGACATCTGGGAACTGAGTATCGCCGCGCACCGCGCCAAACGATTTTGGCTTGAGGAGATGCTCGAACGCCCCGGTCGCTTGCAACAAATCGCCGAGTGGCTAATCGTCGCTTCGCACTATTCACTTAGCGAACCGCTCGAGTACATGTGTGATTATTTGTTTGGTGTCGTCGACGCCCAACAGGCCGATACGGCTATTGATGAGACAACAGCGAGTGACGCTTCTATCCAAGAAGAATTTATCTCGCCTTACCGAGCGTATTTCTTTGCCGCAGGCAGTCTCGATACCCAGCCAGGCGCGTACCTGGCCTACCTCTCAGCTTTGCAAACCATCCGTAGCCGCTTGCGCGAATTTCGTTCTGACCGCGTGCTGACGCTGCATGATCTCGTCGAGTTTCTCGATCTCCACCGCGATATAAACCTCAGTCTACAGAGTAAGGGCGATGTCGAATACGATGCCAGCGCCGTGGTGCTACTGAGCGCCCACAAGGCCAAAGGGCTCGAATTTGACGATGTCTATCTGACCGATGCTCATGAGAACATCTGGGGAGCGAGTGCCAGGGCGCGCTCACGATTGATCTCGTTTCCGAGCAATCTACCGCTCGCGCCAGTCGGTGACAGTGATGACGAACGCCTGCGGCTGCTCTATGTCGCCCTCACGCGGGCCCGCGACCGCCTGACACTCGTCGCCGCGCGGACTAGTGATGCTGGTAAAGACCTGATGCCGGTCGGCTCGATACCGACCGACGTCCTGCCAACCAGCAACCATGACGAGCTAGGCACACCTGAACTAGTGGCAGCCGTCGAACACGACTGGCGAGCGCCGCTGCTCGATGTACCGACCGCCACCAAAGACCAACTGCTTAGGCCACTGCTCGAGCGATACAAACTCAGTGCTACACATCTCAACAATTTCCTCGACGTGGCGCGCGGCGGTCCGCAATTATTTTTACTCCACAATCTCCTCAGATTCCCCCAAGCGATGGGCCCGAGCGCTGCCTATGGTTCGGCGATTCACACCACGCTGCAGCGAGCTCATGCGCATCTCGCATCGACTGGCAAGCGACGACCGGTCGAAGATGTATTGCATGATTTTGATCAGCAGCTTCGGCAATTTCAATTATCTGACCTCGAATACGGCAAGCAGCTGCAACGCGGCTCAGACACACTGACTGAATTTCTGCGCCAGCGCTACGATAGCTTTACCACCTCACAACTCGTCGAGCGCAGCTTTGCGACCGAGTCGGTGCACATCGACGATGCCGTCATCACCGGCGCAATCGACTTGATCGACATCGACACCGACGAAAAGACGATCTATATCACCGACTACAAGACTGGCAAAGCCGTTCACAAGTGGCAGGGCAGGACTGATTACGAAAAGATCAAGCTACATCACTACGAGCAGCAGCTCATGATGTACAAACTACTGGTCGAAAACTCACGACAATTTACCGGCTATACCGTGACTGGCGCCCGCATCGAGTTTGTCGAACCAAACGAAAAAAACGACGTCGTACTACTGGACTACGCCTACGATGAGGCGAAATTAGCCGACTTTCGCCGTCTGCTCGGTGCTGTCTGGCAGCGTATACAAGCACTTGATTTTGACCTACCGGCTGAGTATTCGCTCGATTATAAGGGCATCATCGCGTTTGAAGACGATCTAACTGCATAGATAAATTTTTGCCCCGCCAGGGCGGGTGTGTTCTTGTGACCAAGAACCAAGTCTTTCTTTTGTGACCAAAAGAAAACAAAAGTCCTGGGGTGGTCCTCGCCGCTTCGGGAAAATACCGAGTCTCATGACGGGCACGCCATGACCTGCGTCCCGCCAGAAACGGGACTTCGGCCTTTTTGTGTTGATGCTCATTGCTGACAAAAAGGAAGATGGCGTGCATGACTCCGTCATGATTTTTGCTATTTTCTCGATAGCGTCTGCGGATACCCCAGACCCCCGAGTCGCAACATCGCTGGAGAGCGAAGGCCCCACCCCCAGGAGCTTTGTTACTTTCAATCATGAAAGTAAGGTCTTTGCTTCTTTGTACCCACAAAGAAGATTGAGATTGAGATTGACCTGTCTCTCCAAATGTGGTATCTTAGAATCCTACCGTAGGGAGGATGTTGCGTGATCAGCCGATCACCACCTTCTACGGCGCATTTTGAAGGATGTGTGAGATGCCGAAGACTGCTGACAAAGACAGTCCACGCTGTCATGGTAGCGGTACGTGCTGCAAGGGCAACGACAGCTCGTGCAACTGTGGTACCTGGGATGCCTTCGCGGGCATCATGAAAGGGAGCCAGGTCGGTCAGTGCAAGTGCACGAGGTAGTACCCTCACCGGCCCTCGGCCGGTTGCTGGGGTGTAGCTCAGAGAGCTTTCAAAGTTTCCTGAGCTGGCGCCAGTAAAGGAAACTGAAGAGTCCGACGGACAGAGCACTCGGCCAGGGGCCGAGAGGTCGTAGGTTCAAATCCTACCACCCCAACGAAGTACTTGCTCATAACTAACGAGCATGGCTGAGTGGCGCAGTGGCAGCGCGTTTGGACGTAAGCCAAAAGGTTGTCGGTTCGATTCCGACCTCAGTCTCCAGACCGTGCGTGCCCATACCACGCACGGTCGTAGCACCCCGTCCGTCCCTTCGGTCGGGTAGTCCCGGAAGGGAGAGCCGGGATGGAGCCGCGGGCGGGGCATTGACCTTGTCTCGCCCGCGGTATTCCCGCTCCTTCAGTCACCCCCCCAAAAAAAGCTGGCGACGAGATGTACGCCGCGCGTGACCAATCGGCTTGGCACGATGCACAGTATGTCTCGTCGCCTTAAGCAACCGTACGGTGGGACCCCCTGCTCGCCTACGGTTGGGCACTGACGATGGATTCGCCGCCGACCCCCTCAGCGGTTAATGAGAGTCGTCAGGTTGCGCGGAGGGGCGGCGCTGCCCCGCGTCGCCCCTCCGCCCGCCCCTCTTTGGCCTCAGCTAAAGATCATCGAGCTCTAGATGAACCTTGAGCAATCCTGAGTCCGCTTCATGCGGGCTCTTTCAATTTATGAGATAATGAACTGATGACATTTTGGGACGAATTACCCCGACCATTTTTTGCCCTCGCGCCCATGGAGGCGGTGACCGACGTGGTATTTCGCCACGTTATTGCCCGGGCTGCCCCGCCCGATCTTTACTACACGGAATTTACCAATGCGACCGGCTGGGTACATGCTGGCGACAAAGCAATTCGCGGGCGACTCGTACGTACCGACGACGAACACCCAATTCTGGCTCAAATATGGGGCGGCGAACCAGGTGATATGGAGCAAATTGCCTACCACTGCCGTTCTTTAGGCTACGACGGTATCGATATCAACATGGGCTGTCCAGCTAAATCCGCCGTTAAATCTGGCGGCTCAGCGCTGATCCGTCGACCAGACATCGCCGTCGCATCGATCCAAGCAGCGAAGTCAGCTGGTCTGCCAGTTAGCGTCAAGACGCGACTCGGCTATAGTTCGACCGATGAATGGCATAACTGGCTACGGTTGCTGCTACAGCAAGATATTGCAGCGCTAACGATTCACCTCAGGACCAAACGTGAGATGAGTAAAGTCCCGGCGCATTGGGAACTCATGTCCGACATAATAGCACTTCGTGATGAGGTCGCCCCGCAGACAGTTGTCATCGGTAATGGTGATGTTCGTGACCACATGCATGGGCTGGAGCTTATCGAGCAGAATGGTTGCGATGGTGTCATGATCGGACGGGGTATCTTTAGCAATCCGTTTGCGTTTGCGCGGTCAGAGGGAAGAGGGAAGAAAGATAAGGGAAGAGGTGAATCACTTGGAGGCAATCGAAAGTCTGAGCTCATAGATTTGCTGAAATATCACCTGGAATTATACGACCGCTACGCCGCACAGACTGGACGGCCATTTGACACTCTGAAACGATTTTTTAAGATATACATCCGCGATTTCGACGGTGCGAGCGATCTGAGGAATAAACTAATGCAAGCATATTCAACTCGTCAAATAAGAGATATCCTCGAGAGCCAAAATAGTGTAGACTGAATTTCAAACCCCGCGCATTAGCTCAAAAAAGTAATGTTTCGAAATCTGTATTATCAACTGCTTCTTTCTTGCCAATAACAGGCAATTCGCGGATCATCAGTTCCTGAGACCCATCAGTCAGTACCATACAGGTCGCTACGGCAAGTAAGGCTCGCGACGTGATATAACGCTTACGCAATAATGATTGAATATCTTTCTCATCACTAGAACTATTAGAGTTGGCAGGATACAATTTTTCGGCAATTAGCAATGAACGCCAAAAATCATAGTTGAAAATAGACACCTCCCCTCCATTATCACTAGTAAACTGATCAACATGAAATGTGGTGTGAGGAACAAGATTTATCACAAAAGCCGCCTCGCGGTGAGGGCCGCAAAGTTGGGATACATCATATGGACTGTTACGCCGTATAGAACTTATAGCTTCATGACGATACCCATATGTATTTGAATGGCGATCGTAAGCGAGATATTCATCAGATAGGCCTTGAAGCGCTGTCAAGCGACCAACCACCGCATCAGTAATTTCGCTATCATAAGTATCACCCATGATTAGTTGCGCTAATTTGCGGACCTGTTTTTGAGCGGTCGGTTGCGTGACTCTTTCAATAATTGCCGGCAACATGTCAATTGCCCCGCAACCTGTTATATCTTCAGAATATCTCTCATCAATATGACCACCAATACGCATACCAAACGAACAAAATGTTTTATCAAGAATAGTAATGTCATGCGCCAAGGAAAAGTCATCTGTATATACCGTCCCCCAGGCTGCTACGCGTGCACTCAGGGCAGCCATGGCAGTGCCGCCAGGAACCTGTGCGCCCAGAAGCCGATCTGCACTAGAATATGGTGATTCACCATATTGTGAAATACCTCGTCCATCGATGCAACGCGTGGGAGCATATGGGCTACAAACGACATAGTACTGCGAAAGATTCTTTGGATCGGGCAAAGTATCAATTTTTACTCCATTTTGACGGATTGAGTTAAGTGATATCGCACCCGTCCACGTATCCCTAATGTCTGTAGGGCTGCATTTATCACTGCGACCTACATTTAATAGCTGTTCAGCGCACTCAAGAAAAGACCCACGAGTCGTATACGCAGCCTGAGGTAGCCACTCGGCTCGAATATTAACAGCTATATCGTATCCGTTCTTACGATAATTCTCTTCAATATGCCGCCTCCAAGCGCCATCAAAATCAATCCCAGGTAGCTGGTCCATACCTTTTGACATAGATTATTTAGTATAATATCACATATAATAATTGTCAATTATAATTCCCTGAATCTCGAATTACCACCCCAACACAAGTAACTGCTATCCGAGAAGTATTCTGAGATAATGCAGGGCGTAGCCCTGCATACTCCTTGGAAAGCTCGTTTGTAAATGGAGATGTTCTTTGAGGTAGTCAAAAACGGCTTCGATCTTTGGCCTGCGCTTGAGAAGCTTCATCTGCGACTGTGTGGCTATTTGTCTTCGCTGTTTGTAATGCGGTGGTACGACAAAGATCGTGCCCCAGGCTCGGTGTATCTTCTTGTGTAAGGCACTCCGGTAGCCAGTATCGCCAACCGCTACCTTGGTGTGCCTGTTAACAAGATACGGTAGTGCTCGACTGTCGTGATCCACGGCATCGCTAAAGACGTAGGCGCAAAGTCGCCCGTCATTGTCGATGCCTGCGTGCAACTTAAATCCATAGTGCTCACCCTGGTGATTGTACCCTTTTTTGGCATACCCCCTCGCAACACGATGCCAGCGCATGCGTACCAGGCGACACACCTCAAGCATGGTGCTATCCATGAAGCGAAGCTCCGCTTCGTGTATGAGTAACCCGTCTAACACATGGGCAAGCGTGGGGATTATCCGGTGGCAGTGTTTGACAAAGTTCTGGTAGGTCGGCAGGATCGGAAAGTCACTGGTGTGGTATTGACTGATCCAGTCGTAGACTTGACGGAGGGTTTGCTGCTGACAGGTTAACAGGTTAAATGCCAGGATAGTGATGGCTTCACTATCCCGTAGTATTGCCTTACGGCCTCGGTGTATCTGAGGCACTGGGAGACGTTCGCCTACCATTACGAACAATGGTATGAGATGATGTTGACGTAAAACACGCATAGGTTTCCTCCTGTTTGTTTGAAAGCTTTACAAGAGAAATTCTAGCGTGTTTTCGTTTGGAGGGGTAATTCGAGATTCAGGTATCGCTATGAAGCGGCATGGAAAGGAACATTAACTCATGCCTAAGTGTCTGGACAATTGGGGCTTAGTATATGTTCATAATCCCCTGGTGTCGCAACTGCGCTGAAGCACGGGTTATAATTCTGGCTCATCTGCATGGCGCAGAAAGGCAATCTGCGAACCATCGGTCAGAGCCATGAGTGTAGCGATAGTGATCATAACACGCGCCGTGACGAAGCGTTCGCGATCGAGCGTTTGCGAAGGCAGAGGGAACAGCATTGCTGCAAGCTGTTTAGATCGCCACAGATCGTAGCCAAAGGCCTGCATACCATCATGATCATACGAAAAGCGATTGGAAGATAGAGTGGTCTGCGACACAAAGTTCACAATGAATAATACTTCCTGATGTGAACCCTCGAGTACCGACACGCTGCCTGGAGCTTTGCGTTCTAGCTCATCGAGCACGTCTTCGCGGCGTGCGAAATAATCATTTGACCGACTGCGCAGCACCAACCCCGCACCCATAACGCGGAGGTAATTGTCTCTGTTAAAATCGGCATCCAAGATGGTTTTGACTAATCGTTTGTGATCTTCGACGAGATCCGGATCGGTCATCCGCTCGAGTACGTTGTCGATTCCGTCGATCGCACCACAGCCAACACCGTGATCACGCTCGGTATTGTCTCGGTGCCCGCCTGGTGATAAGCCAAGTCGCAAGTATGAGTCGATCATCGTCTCGGCATCGTTATAAAACGTGCCGCGAGTCAGGTCATCTTTGTCGACACCAAGCCGGTAGGCAAGTGCTGCACCCGGTGCACCACCCGGTACTTGAGGACCGAGCTTTGACTCGTCAAGTTCGGGGTCGTGACGACCGTCGATGCAGCGTGTTTTCGCGCCTGCGTGCGTCGTCACATAGTAATTATCTAGATCTTTAGCAATCGCCACCGTGTCGACAAAGACCTGTTCGGCACTGACGGTGCCAGGCCACAATTTTTCACTCAAGCGCCCCAGATTAATAATTCTACTCATACCCACCTTATATTGTTACGCTGCTTTTCGCTCCAGTTTACGAAGTCGATCATCATGATCGTTGAGCCGAACATCTTGGTGATGTAAGGATTCGCCAACTGCGGTTAGAATCTCATCGAGTTTTTCATCTTGTTCTTCAAGGCGCTTGCCCAACCTCTGTTCAACACGTTCTACGTCATCTTTTGTCGCAAGATGTTCAGTGTGCAATGCAAGTTGCTGACCGACTATTGCTTCGATAAACTGCTTGAGATCTTGAATTTCATCGCTTGTCATAGACTAAAGTATACGCCTATCGTCGGCGGCGGCGCAAGCCAGCGACTTTGAGTCGGACGGCATGGCGGTCGATCTCGGCCTTGGCTTTTTCAAGCTCGGCGAGATCTTTGACGCTCTCACGTAGCTTGGTTGCACGCTCCAGAGCTGCCCTAGCTTCTTCTTCGATGATATCATCGGCCGTGTCAGCTTCGTCGACAAGTATACGGATACTCGTCGGACTCACCGCGACCATGCCGCCGTAGGTTGCAAAGTGCTCCATCTGGTCATCTGTATCATTTTTGGCTTGGCGAATCGATATGACGCCGTTCACAGCGAGTGTCACGATGCGCTCATGCCCAGGCATGACAGCAATGACACCATCAGGGGTGGGGATGAGGACTTCGTAGACGTCGTTGTCGATTTTGACGCCGTCGAGAGTTATCAGTTCGAGTTTCATGAGGTAGCTCCTTTGGAGCGACAAACGACAAACGACAAACGACAAACGGATTTATCCATTTAATTTCTCCTTCGTAGCATTTACTAAACCATTTAATATCTTGTGAGTCACGACTGATTGGCTGGCGAGTTTCTGAAACGATTCGACCGTCATATAGCCAACATCACGAGCAATCAGTAACTGGCTCTGTAGTTCGGACAGTGAGCCTCGAGCCATCACATAAAAATGCTCTTTGTCACTCGCAGTCTTACGGCTATAACCCTCGGCAATATTTGACGTGACAGAAACAGCAGAACGACGCATTTGCGATGTGAGTGCGAACATCTCATCTTTCGGGAATTGCTTCGTAGCCTTATACAATTCTACAGCAAAGGTATGGGCTTCTTTCCAGGCCCGTAGATCTGTAAACGACTGGATCTTCTCCCGTTTGTCGTTTGTCGTTTGTCGTTTGTCGACACTCATCCCTACTTCTTCCCCAGTTGCTCCAAAGCGCCTATCATATAAAACTCCGACTCCGACCGGTCATCATGTTTCCCGTCCATAATCTCACGAAAGCCCTTGATCGTGTCGGCGAGTTTGACATATTGACCGGTATTACCGGTAAATTGCTCGGCGACAAAGAACGGTTGGCTAAAGAAGCGTTGCATCTTGCGGGCGCGGTTGACCGTCAGACGGTCTTCGTCAGATAGCTCTTCCATACCCATGATGGCGATGATATCTTGCAGGTCTTTGTAGCGCTGCAGGACGCGCTGGACTTCACGGGCAACCATGTAGTGTTCTTCGCCGACGATCTCTGGGTCGAGAATCGTCGAGCTCGAGTCAAGAGGGTCGACGGCCGGGTAAATACCGATCTCAGTCAACGCACGGTTGAGCACAATAGTACTGTCGAGGTGAGCGAAGGTGGCGGCCGGTGCTGGGTCAGTCAAGTCGTCGGCCGGCACGTAGACGGCCTGAACGCTTGTGACCGAACCTTTTTTCGTACTCGTGATACGTTCTTGGAGCGCGCCCATCTCTTGCTGGAGGTTTGGCTGGTAGCCGACGGCGCTTGGTAAGCGGCCTAGCAGGGCAGAGACTTCCGAGCCGGCTTGGGTGAAGCGGAATATGTTGTCGATAAAGAGCAACACGTCTTTGCCTTCGTCACGAAACGCCTCGGCCATGGTGAGGCCGGTGAGCGCCACACGTAGACGCGCCCCTGGTGGCTCGTTCATCTGGCCAAAGACCAGGCTAGTCTTGTCGAGCACGCCCGATTCTTCCATCTCATAGTAGAGGTCATTGCCCTCGCGAGTACGCTCACCGACACCAGCGAAGACTGAGTTGCCGGCGTGAAATTTGGCAATGTTGTTGATTAGCTCGGTGATAAGGACTGTCTTGCCCACACCAGCACCACCGAAGAGACCGACTTTACCACCCTTGGTGATCGGCGCGATCAGGTCGATGACTTTGATGCCCGTCTCGAGGATCTCGGTTTTACCTGATTGGTCAGTGAAAGCAGGCGGGTTTTTGTGAATCGGCGAAAGTACGGGGTTTTTGAGGGCAGGCTTGCCATCGATGGCATCACCGATGACGTTGAACATGCGCCCACTGGTATCTTTGCCAACTGGTACGCGGATCGGTGCACCGGTCGCAACTGCTTCAGCACCACGAGCGAGACCGTCTGTGCTACTGAGCGCCACAGTACGCACACTCGTGTCGCTGAGGTGCTGCGCGACCTCGAGCACGAGTTTGTTGCCCTCGTGCTGCACCTCGATAGCGTCATAAATCGCCGGCAGACTGCCTTTGTCAAACTCAACGTCGACGACGACGCCGACCACTTGTATAACTTTGCCTGTGTTTTTACTCATGCTCTTCTCCTTCTCGTAGTTAAGCTCAGAACTTTATGTACTAATTTTCCAATTATGCTATGATCCAGTTCGTCAGTCTCGACATGCGCACCTGTTGGCTGTGGCAATTCCAGAGAACCTCGCCTCATCGTTGTTGTAACTCCGTTTGGAAACCCAAAAGTTACAGTCTTGTCAGTCTCGCCCACAATGACACCTCTTGGAATAGCGTGTTCGTTCATTTCATCGTCTCCATAGTTCTTTATCGATTAACGGCTTTGATGGATCAAAATTATCCGCATAATTTGCCGTTGCAGCATGTGCCCACACAGTAGGTATTTCGTTTACCCTTACTTTTACATTATATAGACAACATACTCTCCCGATAATGTCGTTTGGATCCAATAATTCACGTCCGCCAGCTTCAATTTCGTCCGCTTCGTGTTGTATAGCTTTTTGCCATGAGTGAATGCCAAAACCACAATCGCGAGCACTTACTAATTCGAGTTGTTGAACGCTCATTTTATCACCTCACTTTCTGAAGCTTGCGACCAGATATGAACCGTTGTCACGTGTGCAGTGCGAGGCGGCGGCGAGACGCGGAGCGAGCTGCACAGATAGGTGCTGCTCGTGAGCATCGCAGCCTGCCAACGACGCAATGTGCCGTGAGAACGGTTCATCATTTCATTGCCTCCACCCCAGCCGATATCTCTGATAGCTCCTGCGTGATCGCGCTTTGGCGGACTTTGTTCATCTCGAGCGTCAGATCGTCGACCAGGTCGGTGGCGTTGTCGGTGGCGTTTTTCATGGCCAATCGGCGCATACTGTGTTCGGATGCCTTAGCATCTAGTACGGCTTGGTAGAGCTGCGATTCGAGCAGACGAATCACCGCTCCTTCCAGCACTTCCTCGAGGCTTGGCTCGAAATACGACTGTTGGATATCGTGCGATACTTCGGTCGCCTCAAACTTGGCAGGCAGCAGGGGCAGGGTAATTGCTGTCTGCGTAAAGCTATTGACAAACTTCGTCGTGATAATCGTCACTGCTTCGACAAGTCCATCAACGTACCGATCGACGCCCGCGACGAGTATCGGCCGCATATCAGCGGCTGTCAGATTTTCGCCGAGTCCGGCGTACACGCCGACTACATTGACATCTCTCAGTTTGGCAGCAAATTGCGCGCCTTTTTTGCCGACACAGAGTACTTCGTTGCTCACACCGTCACGTTTGTCGGCTTCGAGTATAGCGACGAATTGTTTGATCGCGTTGGCATTAAATGCACCGGCCAGACCGCGATCGCTGGTGATCAAGATGATGAGGCGTGTTTTGAGCGGACGGTGACGGAAAAACAGCGAATCTTGGACGTCGAGCTTTTGGCCAAGTTGTGTCAACAACTCACGTGCCGCAGCCGAATACGGCTGTGACGCCTTCGTGGCATCTTGTGCTCGCCGCAACTTACTCGCCGCAACAAGTTCCATCGCCTTCGTGATCTGCTTGTTTGATTTGACAGATCGGATACGGGATTTGAGTTGGCGCGTGCTAGCCATTATCTCCCCCTGTACGCTGAGATTCAATAATATCCAAAAGCTGTCTTACCAAATCAAGCTCATCAGGACTACAATCGCTAACACGCTTTGTCGTTTCTTGTCTCAAGCGTATCTGATCTGTTTCAGAGCTAGAATCTGTTTCAAGGTGAATAGGCAACGGCTCTCCTGAAGCTGCTATCTCGCAAAGTACTTCGATACCGCGTCCATCTCCTCTAAATAGTATTTTGGCTAATTTGAAGTCAATAGGATCGTGATGTCTTACTACCCGCGCTAAGAATCTGCCTATTCCAGCCGGACCATCTGTCATTAATTCGTCTATCTTTGACCTTAAGACTGTGGGGTCGGCTAGAATAGTAGTCTCTGTTCCCGAATAAGCACCTCCGGATTCTATTGAGCTTGTCATGCTGACTTAAAACCCTTCATAACTTTTTGAGCGGCTTTTTCGATCAGAGCAACCATCTTGTCATCAGGCTTTTCGCCTTTGTTCAATTCGGCCATTTCTTTTTTGTGATCGCTGCCGAGAGCAGTCAGTAGTGAATCACGGGCATCGTTGACTTTGTCGACTGGCACATCATCGAAGTGGCCTTTGTCGGCGACGAGCAACACGGCAGTTTGCTCCCACACACTCTTGGGCTGGTACTGCGGTTGTTTGAGTAGCTCGGTCAGGCGAACACCGCGATTGAGACGCGCCTGGGTGTCTTTATCGAGATCACTACCGAACTGGGCAAACGCGGCCAATTCACGGTACTGTGCCAAACTGAGGCGAAGATTGCCCGAGACGGATTTGACTGCCTTGGTCTGAGCCGTACCACCGACGCGCGAGACCGAGAGGCCGACCGAGATCGCCGGGCGGATACCCTGGTAAAACAGGTCGGTTTCGAGGAATATCTGACCATCGGTGATCGAGATCACATTGGTCGGGATGTAGGCCGATATATCACCAGCTTGTGTCTCGATGATCGGTAGAGCAGTCAGAGAACCGCCGCCGAGGTCATCGCTCAGCTTGGCAGCGCGCTCCAGCAGACGCGAGTGCAGATAAAAGACGTCGCCAGGGTAGGCTTCGCGGCCTGGTGGACGACGGAGCAGCAGCGACATTTGGCGGTAGGCAGCGGCGTGCTTCGTCAAATCATCGTGAATGATAAGCGCATGACCGGAGTTGTCACGGAAATACTCACCCATGGCAGTACCGGCATAGGGCGCAAGAAAGAGCAGGGAGGCCGGATCACTTGGGCCAGTTGCCACGACGATGGTTTGCTCCATGACGCCTTCTTGCTCGAGGCGGTCGACCAGGCGAGCGATTTTGCTCAACTTTTGACCGATCGCGACATAGACGTTGACCACGCCAGTTTTTTGGCGACCTTGGTTGATCATGGTATCGAGTGCGATAGCTGTCTTACCAGTTTGGCGGTCACCGATGATCAACTCACGCTGGCCACGCCCGATCGGTACCATGGTATCGATGGCGAGCAAGCCCGTCATGAGCGGTTCGGCGACTTTTTTGCGACCCATCACACCGATGGCTGGACGTTCGATACGCCCCACGCTCTTTGCCTTAATCGGACCTTTGCCGTCAAGTGGGCGGCCAAGCGGGTCAACGACGCGGCCGAGGAGTTCTGGCCCGACCGGTACTTCGAGCACCTTGCCGGTACGCGATACGGTGTCACCGGCTTTGACTAGTGTGTCGTCACCGAGCAGTACGGCCCCGATCTCGTCTTCCATGAGGTTGAGCACAAAGGCTTCGACATTGCCGGCAGCCGATTCGATCGTCACCACCTCGGCGTAGCCAGCACTTGTCAGGCCATAAATCCAGGCCACACCGTCACCGATACGTGTCACGACACCGGATTCTTTCATGTCAGCCGAGGTTTGCAGGTTGGCAATCGCGGCTGTCAATTCTTTGCTTACTGTAGAAACATCTATGCTCATAACTCTCCTTATCTTAACTCGTTCTCAGTTGCCGCAGCTGCGTCCGCACCGAAGCGTCAAGTACACGACTGGGGGTCTTAATGATAATTCCACCGATGATATCCGGGTCGATATGCTCACGCACCGTCGTCTGACCACCGACTCGCTCGGTAATCTGGCGCCTCAGCTCGGCATCGAGCGGTCGAGCGGTCGTGACGTCGACAACTGTCTGGCCTAGACGTGCCAGCGCGGCTTCGATATCGGCAACGTAGCGATCAGCCTGGTGTGTCAGCTTGTGCTCGAGCAAATAGGCGGCCAGTTGCTGCATAGCCGTCTCGATCGACGTGCCGTCAATTATCTGGCGGGCGAGGTAATCAGTCACGCGGCGGCGGCTCAACATATTACTTTGTGTCCTTGAGCGCCCGCTCGATAAGTTGCTTGTCGGCCGCACCGTCGATCTTGGTACGGAGCACTTTCTCGGTCGCATCAGCCACGAGACCGAGCATTTCACGGCGGAGGGCCTGGCGCGATTTTTCGATATCTTGGCTCAAACGAGCCTCCGCACTAGCGATGACATGCTCAGCCTTTTTAGCGGCTTTGGCCTCGGTTTCCTCGGCCAGCTTGCTGGCTTCTTTGTGCGCCAGTGCCACGATATCGGCGGCTTCTTGCTTGGCACTCGCGATGATCTCGGCAGTCTTATCGTTGGCTTTTTCGAGTTCATGAGCCGTCTTGCGGGCATTGTCAATACTGTCGATCACGGCTTGACGACGACTCTCAAGCGTACGAACCAACGGGCCGTAGGCGTATTTGCGCAGCAAGAGCAGTACCAGCACAAAGGTAATCAGCTGGAACAAAAATCCCTGTAGATTGATCCCCAGCGCCGCGATCCCGCCCGTCGCCTGCTCGCCATGAGCCGCTGTCTCAGCTGCAAATTGTGTAAGTATATCTGTCATTGTATGTCCTTGTTATACGGAAATGAAACGGGTTTTGTCGATGAGTGCAGTTTGGATGAAAAACCGAGAACCGCAAACGAGCCGTACATGGAGGTACGGTGAGTGCGGATCGCAGGTTTTACGCCAAAATGTGCCATCGACAAAAGCCGCCTAAGAAGTCGTAAATACGATTAAGAGGACGAATGCCAGCACTGCGTCAACCAGACCGGCCATGATGAAGGCGGTCGAGAGGACCTTGCCTTGTGCTTCTGGGTTGCGGCCGACTGATTTGACAGCACTAGCGCCGATCATACCGACTCCAATTGCTGGACCGATGGCGCCGAAGGCGATGGTCAGACCTTTGATGAGTTCTGGACTTGCTTCCATATACTAATTTCTCCTTTAATTTACTTATACTTTTACTTCACCCGCTTGCGTTATCGGCACATCTGAGTGACTGGATTCATCGTGGTCATCGGTATGGGTCGCAATGCCGAGGTAGACCATACTCAGCATCATGAAGAGGTAGGCTTGGATCACGCCGAAGAACACTTCGAGTAGATAGATCGGAAATGTCGCCGCCCAGCCGTAATTACCGGCCAGTGCACCGACGACATGTATCAACACCTCACCAGCGTAGATGACGCCAAACAACCGCATCGAAAGGGTCATGATACGGATAAACTCACCCATCACTTCGATCAATCCGATAAACATATTCATCGGATTCCACGGCTTATTCGTGAAATAATGCTGCAGATGTTTCTTGATACCGAGTTCACGGATTGCCACGACCTGGATGGTACCGATGGTCAATATCGCCATAGCGAGCGTGGCATTGAGGTCGGCGGTAAAGGCGCGCAGTAGCGGGATCGGTTCGCCACCATGCGATATATTGACCGTGCCGACACCAGGCACGAGAGAGAACAAATTCGAAAACAGTATGAAAACAAAAAGTGTACCAAGTAGCGGCATAAATCTGATCGCCTTCGCACGCGAACCGAGGTTGTCTTCGCCAAGTTGCAACACAAATTCGATCAGAGACTCGACCGCAAAGGCAAATTTCGACGTCGGTTTGGTCTCGCTACGCCTAGCAGCAGCCGTAAACAACATCAGTACAATGGCCGCCATAAGCAAGCCATAGACCATTGAGTTGGTGATATGCAGGCCTGCGATATCAAACACCGGCTCAGCCGCGAGCGGTATGCCCGTACTTGCAAATTGCGTCAACGACATCAGGAGACGCCCTCCGACGCATAGCCATCACAAACAAAAGATATTTTCATTTTGCCCATTACTGTATCTAGTGTAACAGAGAAATTTCTTATACTCAAGAGTATATATTGCAATTAACAAATAATATGCTATAATCGCATTCAGTCGTTCTCATATCATGAGGGCACGAAGCAGAGAGTAGGTAGTCATGATCGGAGCATACCTCCGTCACCGTCAGAGCCTCAGACACATCCGTTCGCTCGGTCGGGTCAGCAGGCGCGAGATGCGCTCGACTGCCCGCGCCGACCGGCGCATCAAGGTCCTGGAGACCATGCCGCCGACGCGGCTCGGCCGCGCCGAGATGCGCGGACAGCAGATCGCCGGTGTCGTCGGCTCAGTCGTCACCGTGGCCTCGGCCGCCGACGCGCTCGTGCGCATGTGGCGCGAGCGCAACGCCACCGCGCAACCCACACCAACCCCGCAGCAGGCTGGAGGCGATGACAACATACCTGTTTTCTAATCGCCGCCGCAAGGAAAGCCGTCGAAGGTTCATCATCTTCGACCTCGCCTTCCTTCGGCGGCTTTCCAATTAATTTGTTATAGTACTACCATGCCGCAAAAACATCCAATTCGTTACACCGGACCGAGCAAGCCCCGCCAGTGTGGCGGCAAAAATTGCTATACCACACGTCATGATGCTGAGATGGTCCGCGATGAAAAGTCCATCACTGACCCTGACATCGAACTAGCTATATATCATTGTCTTGAGTGCAACACCTATCATTTAACGCGCCGCCAATCAGATACTGTATACTACGACCATGGGAGTCGATAATCCAGAACCGCCCGAACATACAATTCTGCCGCCAATAATTGCTGACAATATCGGTCGACGTGGCGATGCTGATCATTTTCCAATCGAGCCAGAATCCCATGGTTACGATGCCGAGATATTATACGAACCGCTTACTCGTCACATCGACATATTCACGGCAAATGCAATGGCAGATGCAATAGAAAACATTGATAATACTGCGGAATTCTCTGCAATAGACCTCGTTATGGCCGTCCTTGAACAACTCAACGTCACATCATCAGATCATGACATCATCACCACCAAAGCACAGAGCATGAAAGAGCTTCTCAAGAAAAATAACGTCCTTGCAGATAATTTATCCGCCAAGCATCGTGTCATGGCTGCCATAAAAAACGCTTGGATATCACGCGCCGAGCAAGCAGAAGAAGCCTTACGTGCTGCACGTGATGCCAAGGATATTTCTCTTGAAAATCATATCCAAAAGTTACTCTCTGAAGATGACAACTCAGGACAAAACCTATCCCAATGTGGTGCGGTCATGGTTATTGATCGACTAATAAAACGAGAATCTTCGCTAACATACCTCGCCACAAGTGCTAAACCGATTATCTGCTACATTGTAGCATTGTCTAATACTCCTCCTCATATTGACGAGACTCCGTAATAGCTTACGCCCAACATGCATTCTGCTATACTACCATCATAACCACTAACCAGGAGTACTCATGGCAACGCAACGGATCGTCTTACCACCTACAACGTACAAAAAATGGGTTGTTATTGGGGTCATCGCGCTTATAGCATTGATCGGTGTAACCAGCGCATTTCGCGCCATCGACACCGGTAAAATCGGCGTCGTCACCCAGTACGGACGGGTCACTGGGCGTGAGCTTGGCGAAGGCCTCGCGGTCGTGCTGCCATTTGGCCTCAATGACGTCTCGGTTTATGATGTCAAAGTTCAGAAAGAAATTGCCGACACGCAAGCAGCGACGAAAGATTTACAAGATGTTACCGCCGAAGTCGTGCTCAACTACCATCTCAACCGCGGCGAAGTCAGCAAGATCCACCAGACAGTCGGTGAATTCTACAAAGACAAAGTGATCACTCCAGCCCTGAGCGAGACATTTAAGGGTGCTAGTGCCAAATACAACGCCAGCGAGCTCATCACCGAACGCGCCGTGCTCAAAAAAGACGTCTACGACCAATTACGCGACCGTCTCGGCAAATACGGTATCATAGTCGACGATGTCAGTATCACAAACTTCAAATTCTCCGACAGTTTCGCTCGGGCCATCGAAGACAAACAGGTCGCCCAACAAAATGCAGAACGTGCCAAATTTAACCTGGAAGCAGCGCAAACCGACGCCCAAGCTCAGGCCGCGCAAGCCCAAACCCTCAGCGACAACTACCTCCGCAAGCTGGCCATCGACAAATGGGACGGCAAGATGCCAAGCACTGTCGCCGGTGATGGCACTGTCTTTAGTATACCGACGCGCTAGAGCCTGGTCGTGCCGACGTCTTGGACTATTTCCTGACAAGCAGTTGACCAACTTGGCCAAGCCCAAACAAGGCGTAAGCTGATCATATGGCGCTCGGGCTGAATGCTTGGAAGGAGATGGCATGAGACGTCATACGACGGTTGTATCAGCGCGCATTTCCGATTGCCACAACGTCGCCGCCAATCGCCGACTGGAAATAACTATCATGAGAGACGTAGAGGATGGCGCCGCGATACCGGGCGAGGGTGGTCTCGAGTTCCTCGATACTCGGCAGGTCAAGGTGGTTGGTCGGCTCATCGAGAATCAGCAGGTTCGGCGCATCCGCCATCATGGCAATCAACTGCAAGCGTGCTTTTTGGCCGCCACTCAGTTGCACGACCGGCACATCCTTGTCACCTGGTGTAAATAGGTAATCGCTCAGTAGTTGCCGAATCTTACTCTCGCTGACCGCAAGCCGCCGCGACAAGTAGATCGACTCAATCGCCCCACCAAGTGTCATGTCGAACAACTCGCGACCGACCTCTTGTTCGTAGATACCAATTTTCACCTTACTGTCGACATCGATCACGCCAGCAAACACAGCGCATGGAAGATGGCTAGTCGAAGATGGCAATGACCCCAAAATCGCCCGGATGAGTGTGGTTTTGCCAGCACCGTTGCGACCGCGCAGCTCGATCCGCTCGCCCTCGCGCAGTTGAAACGAGATATTCTCAAACAGAGGTGGTTCACCATATCCCAGGCTAAGACCCTGCACATCGACAAGCAAGCGAGTATGACCCTCGACCTCACGCGCGCCGTGGATACGGATGTTTTTCGCTTTAAATTTCTCGTACTGTGCGCCGCTTTTGAGACCTAGACTCTCCACTGATGATTTGTCGATCCAAAAGGTCGGTTTTTCGATTTTCTCGAGTACGGCTAGCTCCGCCGCTGCCTGCTGTTCACGGCGCTTGAACTGTTTGATAGTGTCAGGATCACGCGCTTTTTCTTTCAACCGGCGAAATTGCACTACTTTGTCGCGGAGATTAGCGATCTGACGCTGCACGACTTCGTATTCGTTCATAGCGCCAGTGGTACTCATGGCATTTTGCCGTAAGTACTGGTCGTAATCGCCGTTATATATAAGTGCCTCTCCGTCGCGTATCTCAATGATTCGGTCGACCGCCCTGAGCACATCGCGGTCATGGGTGATGATCAGCATCGCCTCGGGCGCCGACTTCATCCAGTCGACAAATTTAGCTTTGGCCACATAGTCCATGTGGTTAGTCGGCTCGTCGATCAGTGCCAGGTGAGCGTGACTATGCATGATCTTGATGACTTCGACCAGACGCTTTTGGCCACCACTCAGCTCTCCGAGCGGCCCATGGGCTTTCGTCTCGGGTATTTGGACGTTTTTGAGGTCTTCGACGATCAATTGCTCGCTGTTGTAGTAGCCGAGGTCAGAAAACCGCTGCAGGGCATCGGTGTATGTGCTAATCGTACGAGGATCGTCACCCATAGTCTCGGGGTACGTCTCGATAATGTGACTGAGCTCGGCGTATTCGGGCAGGTCGTCGAGTATGTACTGGAGCACCGTCTTGTGAGCCGCGTCATGGTGCTCTTGGCGACTACAAACCACGCTGACGCCGCGACGCCAGATGATATCCCCGGTGAAATCCGTATCTGTTCCTGAGAGTATCCCAAGCAACGTCGACTTGCCGACACCATTGCGCCCGATCACACCGATCTTTTCGTCATCACCGATACTAAAGCGCAGGTTTTTATACAAACTCTTCGCGCCAAAAGACTTTTCGGTGATGGTGATATCGGCAATCATACCGATATATTATAACAGGGAGACACGGTCGGTATGGTGGTCGAGAATAGTGCGAATTTTATCTATATCTTCTCGGACTGATGCGATATCGTCTTTTGTTGCCATCTCAAGCCGCATTTCTTCGATCATGGCGAACATTTTCAGTATCACATCATCAGTAGAGACTTGCTGTTTCATAATCTTAAGTATACCACTGGCCATCAACATCAACTATACTAGGTAGCAGTAATGGCATTTGAAGATTTCAAGCAAAAAGACAGCGTGGTCGTCGTATTCACTGGTGAAGGCAAAGGCAAGACCAGTGCGAGCTTAGGCCTGATGGTGCGAGCGCTTGGCGCCGGTTGGCGGGTTGCCTACGTGCAGTTTATCAAAGTATGGGACGTGTCCGAGCACCAGTTCATACAGCGTATCATGCCCGAATTTGATACGCAGTTAGATTTCTACAAGGGTGGTCTGGGATTTTTTGAGGCTGGCGATCTCAGTTCAGATGCAACTGCCCGTGAGCACAAGTTATTTGCCCGTAAGACCTACGACTTCGCCCTGGAGGCCGCCTCGAGTGGTGACTATCAACTCGTCATCTGCGACGAGATCAACAACGCCGTTCATGACGGATTGCTCCGCGAAGGTGATCTCAAAAAACTGATCAAGGGCAAACATGACAAAACCAGCCTCTGCCTAACCGGCCGTGGCTTTCCTGATTACTTACTTGACCACGTCGACATCGCCACCGACATGCACAAGCTCAAACACCACTATGATGACAAGTTTTTGGCCAACAGAGGGATTGATTTCTAGCCAAATAAGTCTGGTCGAGCGCTGTAAAGCAGTGACAGAAATACGATCAGGTCGACCATGACATGAATACTGATCGTGATCAATAAGCTCCGCGTGACATGGAAGACAAAGCCTTGATACAACGCATAGCCCATGATAAGCGGGACAATCCAGCTGCGAAAACCCATATGAAACAAAAAGCTCGTGAACATCGAGGCCTGTATAATATTTGCTATCCAAAAGGGCACGTAGCGTTTCGCGATCGTCAATACAAGTGCAACAAAGAAAAATTCCTCCCAAAGACCGATAATCATGATAACGATAAATGAAACCACAATCGACAATACGGTATCAAAATGCCAGTTGTTGTGTGCATTGGTCGTTAAAAAATAAAGTGGCTGCCAAAAAGCCGTCATAATAACCGGTAAGGCAACATATCCCACCTCACGACGCGTCCAACGACGACTAAAATCAAGTCCCATATGTATAAAGGTTTTTTTATCGTAGTGGTGCGCGAGCGCGTAGGGAACAATGACAGATGCTAGTACTCCTGTGGTCATGAACACAAAATAATACATGTTTACTTCTGTACCTATCGGGGTTATAGAAAGTATCGCCACGCCCAGCCATAACCAAAACATATAGTTACGTTCGCCCGAACGCTTGGCCGCTAGGATGACGAGGAGCGATAGCATGATCAACGTGTAGCCGATAGCACCCTGTATGTCGCTAGATACCAAAACGTAACCTACTGCGAGCGGTATGGCTGCGGCAAGGAATTCTCTACTTGCTGAATTGAGCGCAAAAGTCATACGAAACACTACCTTGTCAAGAATATATCAAGAAGCTGCGGGTGATGGGCATTGATAAGTGCAAGATACAGTACGAAATCAATCGTGAGATGGATAGCTATGATGTATGTCAGATTATCGGTTCGGCGAAAGACCAACCCCTGCAACACGGCAAACGGGTAGATAGCGAGCGGCGCCCACCCACGAAAGCCAAGCTCGTACAAAAATGACGTGAAGAGCACGGCTTGTATAAAGTTTGCCTGGTGAAAGGGTATATGTCGTTTTAGTAGCGCAAGGACAGTGATGATAAAGAACAGTTCATCCCAAATACCGAGCCCATTCGTACCCAAAAACAACACGAACAAATGATATGGATCAGCAACCACTGACCAATTAAGATGTCCGCCCGTTGATTGCATCCAGAAAGGTAATATAAGGTAACTCAGCGCCAATGCTAAGAGCAAATATCCTATATGGCCTCGCGTCCACGTATGCTTACCGAGCGGAAAGCGAATGACAGATTCTTTATAGATAAACCGTGTCACGACGTAGGGTATGACTACTGCCAAACCGATCAGAGCACCCATCGATAATATGTGGGCAAGATCAATACTCGTGCTTATCGGTGTAGCACCTATGATAGCAATCGACAGAAAGACAAGTAGGGCGTGGCGGTAATATGCCCGCGTCCCGCCTAGTGTTGTAAGCGCTCCAAGACTGAGAATTGCGTAGCCGATGGTCTTACGCTCGAGAGGTATCGTCACTACCGTGCCGACCATGAGCAACAAGAGGCTAATGTATTTGAAGACACCATGTCGTGTTGTTGTACCTGTCGCTACATTTTGTTGTGCCATATGTGACGCCCTCTTTATTGCACTATTTACTATCTACTGAATGCATAATACGATGATACAAAGTAACGATTTTTTTGGTTTGGGATAACTCGTTAAACTTCTGAGCTAGTTGTTGTCCATATGCGCCAAAACGTTTTCTTTTGTCGTCATCTGACAGCAGCTCAACAACATAATGAGCTATATCACTCGCTGTATTCTGCGCAAAGTACCCATTTTTCCCGTCTTTGACTACCTCAGACACTTCAGTATCAATCAGTACGATCGGCAAGCCTGCATGAGCTGCTTCATGTAGAACCCAACCTTGGGTGTCTTTCAACGATGGAAAAACGAAGACTTTGTATGTTCCATATACCAGCCCGAGGTCTTCGCGAGGCAACGACCCTGTAAACGTTACTCTGTCGCCATGTCCTGATCGCCGCGCAAGACGTTCAAGGGTCTTGCGATAGTCAAAGTCGCCAACAAACAGTAATCGAGCATGAGGCCTTTCGCGCAAAATGAGTGGCAATGCCTCTATCAGGATATCAAGATTTTTTTCTTCACCAAGACGCCCAACGAAACCATATACTTCGTCATCATCGGCAATACTAAATTGTTTCTTAAACGCACGGATACCAGCCTCACTCGCAGCTGGAATTGCATCAACACCACTCGGTAAGAGATCGACAGCATAGTGACTCTCCTCGTCATATTGCCAGCTTTCAAGCTGTTGTTTACTTTTTCGACTTAGCGCAATCACCGCATCTGCGCGGCTATAAAGTATAGTCATGCCCTTGGCAATGATATCTTTATTCCATTTGCCAGCACCTCGTCGCGGACGATACAGCTTTGCCAACTCTCGAAAATCCTTGCCGTCTAGCTTAATAGTCATAGGGAGTATAATGCTCGCCAAAGCAAGGCTGCCAGGAAGCACATTGGGATAATTTTCCGAAAACTCGTACAGATCGGTGGAATGCTGTACCACAAATGGGATGTTATGCTTATACGCTGCCTGTATGCCAACCAGTCCAACTTGAGATGGTGTGAAGACATGCACGATATCGAGGTCGAGCTCTTTGATTCGAGATATGACGATAGGTGGAAAGAAAAGACTTAGATCAAAATCATCAAAGAAGCCACTCTTCACGCTTGGAAACCGAATAACGTGCTCGTCTTCGTCAAGCACTTCGGCATGCTTACTCGGACGAATTGATCGTGCAGGACAAAATATGTATACCTCGTGCCCCAACCCCTCAAGATGTATCTTAAGCGACTCCACCACAAATACAATGCCGTTAATAGACGGCCGATACGTGTCGGTAAATAGTCCTATGCGCATAATTCTTGTGACCATTATAGCAAACCCCAAGGAAAATTTTGTGTTATGACAAATCATGTCATACAATAGAGATAGATCGCATGAAAAAACCAACACATAAACCTAAGAAAATTACTATTAAGCGTGAGCGACTTGCTCCTGGCGTCCACCAAATCGCTGTCACGCTGCAAACCAAACGGCTCCTCCGTGTCATCGGCGGGTTTTTGGCAGGATTTCTCCTCATTTTTTGGACCGCACCGCTATGGAACCCTATCTTATTTCCGCCCGTACAACACCCACGCATCGGTGTCAGTTTCTCAGAGAAACGCGCGACCGAACTCGGTCTTAACTGGCGTGATAATTTTACCGCGTTACTTGATGATATGAAGCTACGCTCATTTCGCCTTATGAGCTACTGGGATGTCCATGAGCCAACCAGGGGGAATTTTGATTTTGAAAGTTTAGATTGGCAGATGAATGAAGCTGCCAAACGCGGCGCCACCGTCAGTCTCGCTATCGGCCTACGTCAACCGCGCTGGCCAGAGTGTCACGAGCCAGATTGGGCGAAAGACCTCGGTGGCAATACATGGAAACAAGCTCTCTACGCCTATATTGAGGTTGTTGCGAAGCGTTATGAGTACCATCCCGCACTCGAGAGCTGGCAACTCGAAAATGAGGGCATGAATAACTGGTTTGGTGAGTGTGGTGCCGCAGATGCTGAACGGCTCAACGAAGAATTCAACCTCATGAAAAAACTCACCAAGAAGCCTGTTTATATGAGCCTCAGTGACCAACATGGTTTACCGGTCAATCCGCCGGTGCCCGACAAATACGGCTACTCAGTCTACCGAACAGTGTGGAGCGAAAAAACCTGGCCATATGTCGGCTACATCACCTATCCAACTCCGATCTGGTATCACCGTGTCCGCGCCGATATAATCCGTGCGACAACAGGACGTGATATATTTATCCATGAACTCCAGCTTGAGCCGTGGGGGCCACGCGACACCCGTGACCTCAGTATCGACGAGCAAAATGCCTCCATGAGTACGCAACAGATCGGCGATAGTTTGTATTTCGCCCGCGAGATCGGAGTCCACGACATATACACTTGGGGCGGGGAATGGTGGTATTGGCGCAAGGTACATGGTGACCCATCTGTATGGAATAATGTCTCTTCACAGTTTGAGGCGTTGCGGTAGCTATGAATACAAGGAACGCTTCATAATGACTGTCGTACAACCATCAATTCCGCTTCGGATTGCCATTTTGACAGATGACTTTTATCCGCATTCTGGCGGAGTAGCTCGCTCAATTGAGCTGCAGATCACAGAGCTCATCCGTGCCGGTCATGATGTTACGCTTTTTGCACCAGAACCTTTCTTCGAGCCACCTCTTGGCGGAAAATACGAAGCTTGTCCGGTCTGGCGTGTGCCGCGAACATCGAGTGCGTTTTGCGCGCTGAGATGGGACCATCAGCGTATCGACGATATCTGCTCTCGCTATAAATTTGATGTCGTACACTCGCAAAATGAACGCGGGGCAATCGTTTTGGCCGCAGCGATCGCAAAACGCCAAGACATTCCTCACGTTCACACATTTCACTCAAATTACGCAGCAACCCATGTTACGTCACCGCTCAGTGCCGCCATAAATACCTACACATTTATGAAAACTATCCCGCTGGTTCTCAAACAAGTCAGGCCCGACCGTCGCCCTGGGCGTCTACGCCTACCACATCACCTAACGTCGCGCGAGGATTCTCGACTTGCCAAAATCGATTGGCGTTCGACAGCACAACTCGCCTACTATAGTGACTCTTTTACCTCACCAGCGCAGTTTGTAGTCGATAATATCAATGATGCCACGCATGGGGAACTGGCAAATTGTTCGTTTGTCATTCCAAACGGTATTAATCCACTCTTCCATCGAGCGAGAAGATTGCGACCCGAACTTGATAGTCTTCGTTTTCTGATGATCGGACGGCTCGATGCCGAAAAGCGGGTCGACATCGCCATACGCGCATTTGCACGTTTACCCAAACAATCGACCGAACTATGCATCGTCGGCGACGGCACGGTTGCCGGTCAACTCCGCTTACTTGCCCGCGAACTCAAG
The DNA here is from genome assembly GCA_049644865.1 of Saccharimonadales bacterium (SeqCode). GTDB lineage: Bacteria > Patescibacteriota > Saccharimonadia > Saccharimonadales > Saccharimonadaceae > JAPUDQ01. The sequence goes on along the minus strand of JBARSV010000019.1, from coordinate 141,439 downwards.
CCTGCCAACCCGATTCGTTTTTTGGGTGCGTATAATGAGCCAGAGAGAGTCGCCAATGAGATGGCCAACGCCGATGTCTTCGTGTTTAGTTCATATCGTTTCGATACACAGGGAATGGTACTCGGTGAAGCGGCGAGCGCAGGTGCCGCGCTGCTGTACTGCGATGATCGTTTGCACGTCGGTATAGGCGATGACAATTCGCTACTGGTTCATCCCAGCGTTAGCGGTTTTGAAGATGGAATGCGCCACCTCCTTGCCGATATACCAGCTGTTCGTCTCATGCAGCAAGCTTCTCGTCGTATCGGCGCTCGCTTGACGCCGCAGCATATGTCAGATCAATTTGTACATGTCTATCACCATGCTATCAACCGCTACCCTAGTAACGATCGGTAGACGTTCATTGCCCGTTCCGCCCCGGCGGCACTATCAAAACGCCCTGCAATCGCATCTGAGTGTTTTTGCCATGTCTCATAGACGCTGTGGTCATCGCGCAGTGAAGCTATAGCGTGTATCGCTTGTTCATCAGTTGCAATAAACATTGCATCAGGCCGAAACGTGTCGTCATACTCCTTTATATCCCGCAGGATGATCGGCAGGCGAGCACCGGCGGCTTCGAGTACACACATAGGGTGATTTTCTTGATCAGATGGCAAGAAAAAAACATCACCAGCCAACAGATAATTTCGGACATCGGCAAGCGGAATTACTCCAGTTACTGTCACATTGGCTGGGACTGAGTTAATAATACTCATCATTGCATCATAGTCAGCACCGAGGTGTTTGAAAGGAATTCCGCCTATCCAGATAAACTTCACGTCAGGCAAGGCTCGCGCAGCCGCCACGAAAGTATCCAGTCGTTTACGCGGCTGGACTTGACCATTCCCAATCACAACAAACGTTTTCTCGTCGATGCCGAGTGTGCTGCGAGCGCTGCGTTTCCCCTCGGCCGATGGCGCGTACTGTCCCATATCGATGGTGTTGTAAAATGTTTCAACACGATTTTTGAGATGCATTGAATTTTTTAACTCATCAGCTACCGAGCCAGACACCGCGAGCACGCAATCTGCTCGACCATACAGCCATTTCAAGTACCAGCGTGATGCCCCAAGCCAATACTTTGCTCCTGCAATACTACCGACAAACGATGCCGGTACAACATGGGCAGAGATGACCTTTTTGCCACCGTTAAAGAGCATTTGAAACAGTGAGTAGGGGCCAATCGTCTGCACGTGGGTAATATCAGCGCGTCGCCGAAAGGTATTGACGGCTATATCGACGTCATCACGTTGTTTAAGCGCATTTGTTAGCTCGAGATACGCCGTATGAACGCCATGCCCTTGTACGGTAAATTCACTTTCTGAGATCATGTTTATGGATAGTTTATTCATGAGGGCATTATAGCAGAAGCCGCGATTATCCATGGGAATGGCACTCCTTTCCCAGTCTTCATATCAGAATGAATCTGACATGAAGACCCCATCCCCTAAAGCTTGGCCGACGCCTCGTAGGGCATAGAGCGGAGGTTAAGAGTGTTCACATACGGGAATCCCTGTTGCATCGTCGTCAGACACCAGTGCTCCGCGCTGGCTTTAGGGGTAGGAGAAATCATTTCGAATTAACTTCGAAATGATTTCGGAAGGGTAAGCCCTTCCTATTTAATTGACGAAGCCGCGATCGTCCAAGGGAAGGGTACACCCTTCCCGGTCTTCATATCAGAATGAATCTGACATGAAGACCCCCATCCCCTAAAGCTCGACTGACGACTCGTACGGTCGGCTTGTCATGACATGACGAAGCCGCCCGTTCCCCACTCGAGAGTGGGTACTTGGGCGGCTCCCTTGTCAGATCAGTGGAGACGCGTGTCCTGCACCCGAGGGTGCATATGACGAGGGTCGAGGCCACGGAAGCCGTCCAAAATTCCGAGGCAACCCCAAAGGACACCGCCCGCCAGTACCCAGCGACCGTAGCCGCCGAAGTCCTTGAAAACGGCAGGGACGCCACCCCAGACCAGCAACGTCGCTAACGAGGGATACACGACGTAGTCGTGCCACAACTTGGTCGGAGCACCGAGGCGGTCGACCGCATCCGCTTTGATATAAGCAGGAGCGTCCATGAAGGTATGCCACCCATAGGTGATCAGCACGCCAGCCGCGATCGCGACGAGCAGCCACCACCATCGCAGGTGGAAACCGTCCTCCTGACCAATGATCCGCCAGCTCATCGCGGTGGCCCAGAGCGCCAACGGCAGTGCCGCTGAGTCACCCACCAGGTAGGCAAGCGACTGCTTCCCCTCGAACAGCGGGAACCCGGGCTCGAGTGCCAGCCGCACGACGACCATCATGATCGGCGAGATGACGATGGGGATCATGAACACCCAGCCCGATCCGCTACGGATCAAGAGAGTGCCGGTCACGACCGTGACGACGGCCGCAACGAACATGACAAGGAAAAAGACAGGACGAGGCACGTGGCATCACTTCTTTCAATTGACAAGGGCGACGCGTCGCCCGGGAGTGAACTCGCATCGGGCGATGCTATCTTTTCTCATTATATCATCATTATGCCATTTGTGTCAAGTATCGACCTCTGATATAGTAGGGAAGTGAAGAAAAAATCGTCCCATCCGCCCTCTATCGTCAACCGTCGTGCTCGGTTTGATTACGAATTGTCTGACGATCTGGTCGTCGGTATCGTCCTGACTGGCCCCGAAGTCCGTGCCGCCCGCGATGGCCACGTCCAGCTGCGCGGCAGCTACGTGACTATTCGCGATGGCGAATTATGGCTCAATAACGCGAGTTTTAGCCTCAAACTCAACCAAAAGGGCGGTGGTACACGTACTGTCGATACCAGCGTCCGCAAACTCCTGGCCAGCCGCCGCCAAATCGATGATCTCACCGCCCGCAAAAAATCCGGTATGAGCATCATCCCGACCAAACTCCTGACCACTGGCAACTACATAAAACTCGTCATCGCTCTCGGTCGTGGTAAAAAACTCTACGACAAACGAGAAACGATAAAACGCCGCGAACAAGACCGCGAATCACGCCGACTTAATCGATAGTTATCTGAGCAACGTCCCGACAGCTTCACCCCGCGCGACGCGGGCGATGTTGCCATCGGTCAAAAGATCGCAGATCACGATGGGTATGTGCTGCTCCATGGCGAGACCAAGCGCGGCTTTGTCCATGACGGCAATATGCTGGTTGGCCAGTGCTTCTTGGTAGCTGAGCGTCTCAAATCGCTTTGCATCAGGGTGTTTGTGTGGGTCTTTGTCGTAGACGCCATCGACTTTGGTCGTTTTGATGACCAGTTCACAGTCAAGCTCAAGCGCTAAGTTGAGCGCCGCCGTATCAGTCGTCAAAAACGGCCGCCCCGTACCACCCGCTACAATCACAATTCGATTTTTGTCGAGGTGACTGACGGCGCGACGATGGGTAAATTGATCGATGACTTGGTCGGCTTTGACATTGCTAATCGCCCGTGTCGGCAGACCAACAGCATTGAAGACATCGGCGAGCGCCAGAGCGTTCATCATAGTCGCCAGCATGCCGATATTGTCAGCTGTGATGCGCCGCACCGAGTCATCTGCCAGCTGAGCGCCGCGAGCATAATTCCCCCCGCCGACCATGATAACGATGTGCGTACCAGACGCATGAGCTGGTTTGATCTGCTCGGCAATCCACCGCGCCCGCTCAGCGTCAAATCCGCTACCATGTTCCCCCGCCAACTGTTCACCAGATAATTTGAGTAAGATTCGTTTGTGCATAATAACAGTGTACCATGCCAGAAATTGAACGGCCGCCCCACCTCGTGATGAGGTAGAGCGGCAACGTCCAGTTCGATCAGCTGCGACCTGCATCGGCAGTTGCACCGACTCGGCGCGTCCCTGCCGCCTGATTGGGGCCGAAGCCTTTTGGTGTCGAGTATCTCCACATCTCGTTTTTCAATACGAGCGTCAGAGAGAGAAGCTCCAAACCATCGCCACTCAGGAAAACTGTCTTTGGATCCACCCTAAGGACTGTAAGACCATGCGGGAAGACGAATACAACCTTTTCAATCTCGTCCCCAATGTCGCGGCGCGGGGTTGTTTTGGGGTAAAACGTCAGCGCAACTGGTCCTTGCATCGCGAGGCTAGGCTGAGGCGGTTTCTGCCTCGTTTTCCGCCTAGCCGCATAGGTGCAGTGCAGCTCACGTATGACCTCGATGAGCCGTGGCGCATCACCGATGTCGATGACCAGACCACCCGCACGCAAAGTCAGCAAATCCCTCTCAATCTGACGCGCACGCTTTTCATCAAGCAGGTACGCTATTGCAAACGAATCAAAGGACACGGATTATCACGCTACTTTCGGTTCGATACTGAACTGGACTAATACGTATTATACCATATAAATGCCGATGATAAAATGGCGTATACTATCTGGTATGAAACTTTACTCATGGAACGTCAACGGTATCCGCGCCGTGCTCAGCAAGGGAGCCCTGCAAGATTTTATCGCGGCGCACGACCCCGACATACTCTGTTTGCAAGAGACCAAGGCCGAGCGGGGGCAGGTAGAATTTGATCTGCCGCAGTACGAAGAACACTTTTTTAGCGCGGTCAAGAAGGGCTATAGCGGCACCGCCATACTATCCAAAGTGAAGCCGCTCAGATACGTCGACGGCTTCCCAGACGACATTCTTGAAAAATTCCATGTTACCGGCGACGCGTATGGTAACCCCAACCAAGAGGGTAGGGTAATCGCCGCTGAATTTGACGACTACTGGGTCGTAACGTGTTACACTCCCAACAGTAAAGGTGATCTGTCACGCCTCAAACTCCGCTACGATAGTTGGGACCAGGCCTGCCTGGCGTATCTGCAACAGTTGGAAGCAACAAAACCAGTTTTGTATTGCGGCGATATGAACGTTGCCCACGCTGAGATCGACCTGGCTAACCCCAAGGCCAATGTCGGCAAACATGGCTTTACCGACGAGGAGCGTGAACGCTTCCAAGACTACCTCGACGCTGGATTTGTCGATACATTTCGGGCAGCACACCCCGACCAGGTCGGTGCATACTCCTGGTGGACGCATTGGGCAAACGCCCGCGCCCGCAATGTCGGCTGGCGTATCGACTACTGGCTGGCGAGCAGCGCTATCGCCCCACGCGTCCAAAACCCGCAGATCCACCCCGATGTCCTCGGCTCGGACCATTGCCCAGTCTCGATCAACCTCAATGACTGATACTTAAATCACCAAACTCTCTCATGCCATGCCCTTAATGCACCTGCATGAGATTGAGGATACTAGGAATAGAATATGAATATACATATGGGCTTCATATACATTTCACTTGATATCGTCTTGAATATAACTGTATATTTCTCATAACCGATCGGTCACAAAAAATATACTATTTGGCACGGATACCAGATAGAGGTCATAAGCAAATTATTATGGGAAATAGTGTATAGTAAATGGTATGAATTCGACACTAAGCCCATCGGTACAGGCGCGGCTGAGTACGGCGCGCATGCTGCAACTGGCCTACAAACCAAACCAAGCAATCGCTGATCAATTACGACAGAAAAACGTTCTCATGATGGTGTCGCCGAGTAGTTGCGGCAAGTCATATATCATGGAGCAGGTGATCGAGCGTGACCCGACCTGCCACCATGTTATCGACATGACCACCCGTCCACCGCGACCCGACGACATACCGGGGCATTTCGTCTATCTGCCACACGATGACTCGCACGTGTCTGATTACCTCAACCGTATCGAAAATAAAGAGCTGGTGCAATACGCCGTCCACCCGACAACAGGGTATCTCTATGGTAGCGATATCGACGGTTATCCTGGCCAATACAATCTACTCGAGACGTTGTCGAGTATGGTGACATTTATGCGCACGTTACCATTTCAACGGAGCATCGTTATCGGTGTTGTTGTGCGCCCTGAGCAGTGGCAGCAGTGGTTTGACGCACGGTTTCCTGTCGGTCATGAAGAGCGAGTCAAGCGTCTCGACGAGGCGATTATGTGTCTCAGTTGGCTCACCGACACCACGCATGGCGATTTGGTCAAATGGATCGAAAACGGACCAGGTTATGACCCAGCCGCATCGGTCAAGAGTATCATCAATGGCGAGAGCGGCATCAGTAACGGCTTTGAAATAGCCCTCGGCATGCTCGAATGGGCTCACACCCAGCTCGCAGGTGTCGCCTAGTATCAAGACAGGAGTGAGATAGTGCACGATTCGTTCTGGCGAAAACAGTCATCGGCTGAGCCGTTGTTCCCTGATATCGAGTGGAACAGACCCGAGCAAAAATCTCGCGCCGGCAAACTTGCCATCATCGGCGGTAATAAGCTCGGCTTTGTTGCTGTCGCCACGGCGTATCAAGAAGCTGTCGACCTGGGTGCCGGACAAGTACATGCTGTGTTACCCGATGCGCTCAAGCCCGCTATCCCGACGACCATCCTCGATACTGTCTACGTACCAAGCAACTCCTCGGGCGGCATGAATCGAGATGCTGAGCCACTTGTACTCGCGAGCTTGATGTGGACAGACCACGCCTTGCTTATCGGCGACGCCGGACGCAACTCAGAAACTGCCATGATATACGAATCACTGCTTCGCACCGACCGACCACTCACCATCACCCGCGATGCAATCGACCTCTTGAAAAATGCCTCGATGGCGATGATTTCACGTCCATCGACTACGCTTGTCGTGTCATTTGCCCAACTCCAAAAATTATTCCAGGCCGTCTACTACCCCAAGATGTTGAGTTTTAGCATGCAACTCAGCTTACTGGTCGATACACTCCACAAATTTACCACTACCTACCCATGCCTCATCGTGACATATCACCAAAATCAATTGGTTATTGCCCACGCTGGGCAGGTGATCACGCAAGAATTCGACCAGCCGATTCTCATCTGGCGTGGAACGGCCGCCACGCGCACTGCTTGCTACCAGCTATGGACACCGAGCAAGTCATTTGAAGCAACAGCCGCGAGTGCTATAAATTTGTAAACGTGCAAACTGCCACAGGCAGTTTTCACCTCAAGGCAAATGACCATCAGATTTTGACCGTAGGCCAGACCAAAGGTCCGCGCCCTGACGATAATGGTTTATTTGGTGCCGCGAGAGAGAATCGAACTCTCACTCCGTAATCGGAACGGGATTTTGAGTCCCGCGCGTCTACCAATTCCGCCATCGCGGCATCAAATAAACCATTATGTTCTGTGCAGCAGAATCGTCTACCGATTCCGCCACCGCGGCATAACGTCACCATGAACTCACGCGAGCTTGGTAAAGAACACTAACAATTGTATACTAAAACAGAGTGGGATTACTAGATGCAACCAAATGATACGACGCCCGTAACGAAATCGGCCACTGACGGCACTCAGCCGACAACCAAGCCCGACCGCGACCTCGCGGTTGCTTTGATGCGTCAACAAATCGACCGCTTATACGACTCCACTGAGACACAACTAACTACAGCGAATCGCAACGCAGTGAACGATCAGTCTGAGCATTCTCGTGGTAGATTCTACGACAGCGATGTTGCCCTGTCTGATGCAAGCCGTAAACAATGGCAGGAATACCACACCGCATGGCAGCAATATTACCAGCAATACTATGAACGCTATTACATCGCCCAACAATACGCACGTGAACAACAAATTAAACGCACAAATATCGCTGGGCAGACCAACCGGACACTTGTTACCGCAGGTGAGCTACAAAATGTTGAGCTACAGAAGAAAGCCGCAGTAGAATTGAAGGGTGAGATAACTAAAAAAATTAAGACGCATTCAAAACGCGTTCGTCAAAGTCGGCACTTCGTGCCTATTATCAGCGCAATTGTTGTCATGCTTGTATTCTTATTTCTACAGTACAATCGAATGATTTTTGCCCAAGTACAAGCATTTATTAGCCCTGGTACTATCAGCCCGCAAAACATTATTCTTGATCCAACAACCAATCTCGTTGTCGGACCTGAACCACGTATTATTATACCTAAGATCAACGTCGACGCCCCTATAGTGTATGGCTTAACAACACTCGCTGAACCGCAAGTACAAGCTGCTCTAAAAAACGGCGTCATACATTATCCAATTCCTGGCGCCAATGCCAATCCGGGCGAGAAGGGCAACGCTGTCTTTCTTGGCCATTCTAGCAATGACGTTTTTGATGACGGAAGGTATAAATTTATTTTTGTGCAGCTGGAACAATTAACCATAGGTGACACATTCTATCTGCATTTCAATAGTACACGGTATACCTACCGAGTAAGCGGGACTGAGACGATTTTGCCCAATGAAGTCTCGAAACTCGTCACAAACTCAGCCATACCGACTGCAACTTTAGTCACATGCACACCTGTTGGTACGGCGCAAAAACGATTTCTTGTGCATGCAGACCAGATTAGTCCCGATCCCACAACAGCCAGTTCTGCCCCTGTTTCGGTCGGCGGAAGCCCAAACCTGGAATCGATCACCGGCAATTCACCAACGTTATTTCAACGTTTGTTTGGATGGTAATCATCTGGCCTAATCAATAGTCAAGCTAGTCGATTGCAATGAAAAAGTAGAAGTAGCTCCTTGCGTGCGTCCAACGCTATACAAAAATCTTCCATCCTCGCTGAGCGTGACATTTTTGCCTGGGACAACGCTGGTAATTTCATGAGCATTTTGCCCATCAAATTCCGTAATGGTGACGTTCCCCGTTGTTGTGACAACGGTGTAGTAGTCGTCTATCCAGTGTACGGGAGCTGTTGTATCAATTGGCTGGCCAGGCAATGTAACCGCAAACCGTTCATCTGTCTCTAAATCATAGCATTCATAAGAGTGACCGTTACCGACTACTACGAAGCGACCGCTATTTGATATGTCAAGCCACGCCGGCTCGAGACGAACGTTAAATTGTGCAAAAGCTCTCCCGATGTCTGAATGTGAAACAGGATCTTTTATTATTTGTACACTCCTACCAGCCACAATCACAAGATATGGATCGTAGTACTTTGTTATATCAATGCTTAGATTAACCGAATTGTCAAATGTGCGGACAGTTGTTTCATGGTCATCGACGTACACTCCAGCGACTTTTTTATCACCGCGTACCGAAACATAGGCAATATCCTTTTCACGATACAACGAGTAACTCTCAACCCCAGCTACTAGTGGCTGGCTCACGGATTTACTATTAACGTCAATACGCCTCAAGTCGGAATCAGTTAGAGCATAAAATACGTTGCCGCTTCTACCTGAGAAATGCAGCTGACGGAACGGCAAGTTATACTCGCGCGTAAGATTAATGCCTTTGTCATCTGTAATTGTGCTGTCTAATCGAATAAAATCGATTATCGGGCCCAGATGTTGCGACAATAAAACGTAGCGCGATCCGATATCCCACTCCTCTATGACCCATTTTGAAGTGGTATTTTGGGGCCGAGGTTGCAGCGTTGAAGCAAGATCGAAGGTTTTCAGAACAGGCCTTTTAGGGTTACTCACATTAATAATGTTCACCACGGCATTCTCAGCGTTCGGTATCACTGCAATGAGTCGTTTATCTGGTGAAGCCAGAACTTCATCTGCGCCTGACAAAGAAGTAATCGTAGATGTGGTGAGCGTGGTCGGTATCAAGCGGGCATAATTGAGCCACCGTAATTCGCCAGGCTTTGATGTAAACACCTTCGACCATGTATCATACCCTTCCTTTTTCATGATGACGCTGTGGTGAGCCGCCGTTACGCTCAGTTTGCCTGGAGTGACGAAACCGACATCTTTGCCATCAAGTATTATATCTGCCCCAGCTGGAGTGCTGCGAAATTGCAACAATGAACCTTGTTCTAATTTACCTTCTTGAGTATCGACGCGATAACCAGCAATAAGTAAAATACATAAGGCCGAAACAACAATGGTCACTAACGTCATAACCCCATAAGAGACAAACACCTTTACTTGGCGATGGCGTTTTGAAAGATGAGGATTATTCACTTATCTATGGTAAATCTTCACGGCTAATTAGTAAATCAACTTGCATTTTGACAACAAAACGCTTACGATAGTACACAAGATAATACGAGACCAAAAACAGAGGAAGTCATGCAAAGAAAAACCACTATCATGATCAACGGTCGCTTGTATGATGCGATAACAGGACTGGCATTGCCTGATGACCAACAGGCCGGTATGGCCCCTGCTTCAGAATGCCCAGTTTCGCATCGCCACCCAGTTCATCGTCGCTCACATCACCCCAAACCAAGTCAAGCACTCCGGCGAGATCTTGTACATCGTCCTATTGGCCACCATGAAAGTCAACTGGTCCCAGATCGCATGATACATCATAATGTTGCCAAAAGTGTTCTTGTTAAGAAATTCTCCCCCCATCCGTACATTGCACATGAGAGCAAATCTCGATCGACATCTTCAGACATACCACCTGTTGTAGCGGCTGTTCATCACAAATTCATAGCGCGATCTTCCTCCAACCATCCACACTTGAAGAGCCAGTCGGCCTTATCTATGCGAGAGATAAAAGAAACTATGCTCGCCCAAGCCGTTCAATCGGCAAGACCCAATACTCAAGCTCCATCTCGTCGCAACACGCCTCAACGAATCAGCTCAATTCTCGTGGCATGCGCAGCTGTCATACTCCTCAGTGGTTATCTGACTTATATCATCATGCCCAGTATTTCAGTACGTATTGCCGCGTCACAAGCAGGCATAGACGCCACATACCCCTCCTATCATCCTGATGGATACCGCTTTGTCGGACCGGTTGCATACCAGGATAGGGGAGTAATTTTATCGTTCTCCGCAAACGGCGGCAGCCAGCGCTATATACTCACTCAGAGTGCGAGCGAGTGGGATTCTAAAACGGTCTTCGACAATCTAGTAGCACGCCAATCTACCCCATATTCTATTCATAATACTCACGGCTTAACAGTTTTTACGTTCAGAGACAGTAATGCTGCCTGGGTAAACCGTGGCATCCTATATACCATTAATGGTGATGCGCCGCTGTCTACTGAGCAGGTGCTCAAGATTGCGAATAGTTTGTGAACTTTTGGTCTCTTCGACTCGGTGCGACGAGATAATAACAAAGGAGATAAGGTGGAATATAGAATCTACATCGATCATCAACGGGGCATCGCCTCATTGTCGCCAGATATTCCGCCAAGCTGCACTCCCATATCGGACTACATGACAAGACTATTCGCCCGCCGAGCAATGCCTCAATTACCTGAGAACCATAATGTATCATTTTTAGCAGCTCATAGACGTGATATGGGCGCAACAGCGCTATCTTGGTCGCATGAAGAACCTTATTCGTCAGAACGTCGTATATCCGCGTAAGCACTCTCGAAAATCGCTACAACAAGGGTCGTTTCATGATATACTCGCTCTACTATGACAATACCTGTTCGTACTCGTTTTGCCCCCAGCCCGACAGGATATATTCACGTTGGTAATGTTCGCGCGGCATTATTTCCATGGCTACTAGCCAGACAAAGTGGCGGCAGTTTTATATTACGGGTCGAAGATACTGACCAGGCACGATTTGTCGAGGGAGCAACCGATCTCATACTCGATACACTCGAGTGGCTTGGGCTTGACTGGGACGAAGGTCCGCGCGTCGGTGGTGACCACGGACCGTATTTTCAAACCGAACGACGCGATATCTATCAGCACTGGGCGCACCGTTTGATTGATCGTGGACTGGCCTATGCCGACCCGTACACCCCCGAAGAAGTCCAATCATTTCGAGAAGAGGCAAGGGCACACAAAAAGCCATTTTTGTATCGCGATTATCGACCGGTCGACCCGCCGGTATGGGACGGTACACAGGCACTACGGTTTAAAGTAACTGATATCAAGCGCTCTACCTGGCACGACCCTGTCATGGGTGAGTTATCAGCTGGCCCAGAGGTACTCGATGATTTCATATTGATAAAAGCTGATGGCCTCCCGACCTATAACTTTGCCCATATCGTCGACGATGCCGAGATGGGCGTCACCCATGTCATACGCGGACTTGAATACATCAGCTCAATTCCACGCTATTTGTCTCTCTATGAGGCACTCAAGCTGACACCACCGGTGCTCGCCTGTCTACCGCATATCATGGCACCTGACGGTAAGAAAAAGCTTGGCAAACGTGACGGCGCCAAAAGTGTTCAGGACTACCGAACTGATGGCATATTGCCAGAAGCAATGCTCAATTTCCTCGCTAGTATGGGGTGGAACGACGGCACCGAACAAGAATTATTTAGCCGCGATGAACTAATAGCAAAATTCTCGCTTGACCGAGTACAGCGCAGCGGCGCCCGCTTTGACGAAGCGCGGCTACTCTGGATGAACGGCCAGTGGATCAGGCGGCTCGAACTCGATGACCTGTACCAACGAGTCGCACATTACTGGCCAAACAGCGCTGAGTCATCGAAAGAGTCATATAAGAAGCAGGTGCTCGCGCTTGTGCAAGACCGCCTCAAGACATTGGCCGAACTCCCCATGATGACTCGTTATTTCTTCGAGGAACCAAAAGAAGACTGGTCGCTGGTATCAGATAACAAACAGCTCTCCAAACTCGAACGAGGCGAAATCACGACCATATTACACGTCGCTCACGACGCTCTGCAGACAGTCGACAACTGGACCCCAGATGCCATACAGACGACGCTCAATGCATTACTCGAGACAACGCACCAAAAGCCTGCCATTCTCTTCGGCCTCATCCGCGTCGCCACCACCTGGGCACCATTTAGCCCGCAGCTCGGCGATACGCTGGCACTACTGGGCAAGGAGCGAACGCTCACCCGGTTGCAGGCCGCTCACAGAGATACTTAGTCACGATGACTATTGACTTTTTACACGATTAGTGATATATATATTGATCTTTTCGACTCGAGGGAGCGAACTGGTCGCACATTCATCCATCCATCCTACTCCCTCAGCTAGGAGACGACCATGTCGTCATTTTCGTACCCCGCCGCCAAGCCGCCGGTGTGGCGCATTAAGGTTGACGAGGTCCTACCGCAGGCTGCATGGCTCCACTGTTCCTACCGGCTCAACGGCGAAGGGCTCGGCACCGACTACTCCCTGTACGCCAACACGCTGTTCCAGGGTGTCACCGAGACCAACGACCCGACGGGCGTCATCCACCAGTTGGTCACCCTGGCACTCCAGAGAGGTTCTGGTGTCGGGAAGATCAGTGTCCGCGCCTACCGCTTGCAAGTGACCATGAGCAATGCGTGCTCTTCCGACGATGCAGCGAACATGCTCCGCCAGGCCGTCCTGCGGGCTGGCCTTGGGTCGATCACGATCGGCTGACGAGGCCCACTGCTGGCGGGAGGGTACTTCGGTACCCTCCCGCCATAGGGAAAAACGGATGGATGGATGCATCGCTTCCATGAGTGCATAGCTCATGCTGACGAGCTGAAAACAGCGAAAAGCGATAATTAGATTAACCATAGACGCTTTGCTATACTGTGAGGGTATGTTTAGCCGACACAAAAAATTGCGCAATCCGCATATCACGAGCTCGGAATTACCGGGCGATCTCGACGTCGCACCAGCGACTTGCGGCGAGCATTTGCCGAGTATTCACACCCGGACGCGGCTGCAGCGTCTCCTCGGTGACGACAAAAATCTCAAGTATTTTTTTCTACTACTCGGCCTGATCATCACGACTGGCGCAGGGCTCATCATCATGTTGTCGCTCCACCGTGAACCGACCATTAGCGACAAAATCATTGTGCCCAAACCCAAACCAGCACCGAAATTTTACTCACCCCTCACTGGCGCCGAGACGACTGAAGACGCCACCAAACGCCCCGTCACGGCCGTCATGATCGAAAACAGTCCTGAGGCGCGTCCGCAATCCGGCCTCAAACAGGGCGGGGTGATCTACGAAGCCATCGCCGAGGGCGGTATCACGCGATTCGTTGTACTCTACCAGGAATCTCGTCCAAGTCTACTCGGCCCAGTTCGTAGTGTCCGACCGTATTATGTCGAGTGGGCCAGTGCCTATGATCCGGCTGTGGCTCATGTCGGCGGTAGCCAGCGCGCCCTTAGCATGATACGCAGTGGCAATTACGGTCTCGACATGGACCAATTTTTCAATGGCAGTAGCTACTGGCGCACGTCCGACCGCGCCGCCCCGCACAATGTCTATACCAGTTTCGACAAACTTGATGCGATGCGGAGCGCCAAAGGTAAAACTGCCAGCACATTTCAGGGCTTTGCCCGCAAAGATGCGATGACGCCAGCGAAGATCACCGCCGCCCGCGAGGCAGGTGCCGTGCAAGCGAACAGTATCAACCTCGATATCTCCACTGGTCAGTTCCACGTCGAATACGCATACCAGGCCGATAGCAACACCTACAAACGTTCGCAGGGCAAGGTCGAACACTACGACCAAGAAGACGGGTTGATTGCACCGGCTGTCGTCGTCGCCATCAAAGTACCGATGAGTATTGGTATGGAAGACGGCTACCGCGAACAAATCACAACGACAGGTAGCGGCAAGGCCTACGTGTTTCAAGACGGTACTGTCGTTGAAGGTACCTGGTCGCGCGATAGCGAAAAGGCACGTCTGGTATTGACTGGTGCTGACGGTAAAGAAATCGTACTCAACCGAGGCCAAACCTGGATCACCGCCGTGCCAGACAACAAGGGCGTATCGTGGTGATGAACTACAAATTAGCCTTATTAGTCTTTTGCATTTGGAGGCAACATGCCTAAGAATTCGAACATGTACCGGCGACTCGACGAATACTTTAAGCAACATCTCGGCAAAACGATATGGATAACAGCTGGCATGTTGCTAGCAGTCAACGTTATTTTGTGGTTTCTGTTAACAAACCTAAAATTTCACTGGTTAGAAATATTAATATATATTATGATGCCGGTAGTTTTGTTACAGATATTTGCCTTCGTGATAGTACTGCGCTTCGCACTAGAACCCCTTGAAATGATCACTCGGGCTATTACTCATGTCTCCGGTGAACCGACAGCAGTTATTCCACCGCAGATAAATGAACCATATTATATTAAAACAGGTCTTAAAAAGATGATACAAACGATTTATGACAGGTCGGCAGCCACAACTGCCGCAAAAGATGCCGCCGAGAAGCCGCCACCAAACCCTCTCTTACTCGATCGGCTACCATGTGGAGTCATCGCCCTCAATGCAAGGGGCGATGTAGTATATAACAACGATAAAGCTCCGGTAACTACTAATGAAAAAGGATATAAGGTTGTTGAATTGATACCTGAGAATAACTTTTCGCTCGCAAATTGGTTATCGATTAGTATCCAAAATAAGGTATCTGACACACAGATATGGCGGCAAATTCAAAATAAACTGCCCGGTCAGAACGATAGGAAAATTTACGACGTCATAGCTTACTATGAGAAAAACTCGCGCGATGGGGTTGACGTACTTATAATAACCATCGATCAGACTAAAGAATATTCATCAAATGAAGAGGCGATCGACTTTATCTCGTTGGCGGCTCACGAACTTCGCGGACCGATTACCGTGATAAGGGGTTACTTGGATGTTTTAATTGACGAATTAAAGCCGGTTATACAGCCTGATCAACGCCAACTGATTGAACGACTCGATGTGTCTGCTAGCCGCCTCAGCGGTTATATAAACAATATTCTCAACGTCGCAAAGTACGACCGCCAACACCTTAAGCTAAATTTGTGCGAAGATAATTTTCGAAATATCTACGCGACTGTTGCTGACGATTTACAACTACGCGCCAGTACACAAAATCGCCTGTTAGCAATCAGTATTCCGCCCGACCTGCCCACTGTCGCTGCCGATCGAAATAGTATAAGCGAGGTAATTGCTAACTTAGTTGACAATGCTATCAAATACTCGAGCGAGGGAGGGCAAATTATTGTCAGTGTTAAAGCCGATGAACAATTTGTTGTGTGTTCCGTACAGGACTTTGGTATCGGCATCCCGACGTCAGTCATAAACAATCTTTTTAGCAAATTTTATCGCTCACATCGTTCACGATCATCTGTCAGCGGCACCGGCCTGGGGCTCTATATTAGTAAGGGCATCATTGAGTCGCACGGCGGATATATGGGTGTAACAAGTCATGAAGGTAAGGGGTCAACATTTAGCTTTGCGATACCGATATATAGCACAGTTGCTGAAAAGTTGGCGAACAGCAATAATAGTAATGGTGACATAATAAAAACATCAAGTGGATGGATACGTAACCACAACCGTATTGGAGGATGATTCGTGCAACACAGACCCATCAAAACCATTCTTGTCATCGAAGACGATCGTTTTATCGGCGAGATGTACGTCCGCAGCCTGGTTCGCGAAGGGTATGCCGTCGACTGGGTAGTCACTGGCACACAGGGTTTTGCCGCCGCCACATCAAAGCAATACGACCTGATATTGCTCGACATCATGCTACCTGAAGCTCAGGGAACCGATGTGTTGACGCAGCTACGCAGTAAGGAGAATGACAGGATACCACATAGCCGCGTCTTGATACTTACAAACTTCGAACAAGATGACGAATCACGCTTTGCCATGCAAGCCCAGGCTGACGGCTATCTCATAAAAGCCGAGATCACCCCCCGTAAACTAATCGACATTATCAAACAGATGTCCGCTTGACATATTGCTATTTTTTATGTTATTATAAAGATATGGCTTCTACAGCAATACCACAACTCATCGGGGTAAATGTACCTGCTTCACCCGAACTCACAACAGTGATATTATCCTCACGCGAAGATGCCCGACTACTCGCACGACACAGGACTCGACGTGAGATAGGTCGTGCTGCCGCACACATCATAGAGGATATTATTGGAGGCAACACAGAAGGGTACGCATCACCCGTTATGTGGCGCTCGCGCATAGGTAATACTGCAGTCCAAGCTGCTGTTAGAGCCCATGTTGCTGTCGCTGGTTATGATATAGAGTTCTTTGAGGCGCCTGACTACCAGGCTGTGCAGGATGGTTATACCGGCCCGCATTCTACGTATACAGCGTACCGTTTACGACCAAGCAGCATCGCCGAAGACGATACCGACCCTCACTCAAAGACGCCACCAAGCAATGTCGTAGCGCTATTCCCAACATCTGCCTAGACAACCGGCCTCTGTTTTGCTATAGTTTTTCATGTCATTTGACGTCTCACACACGCCGTTCACGGCCCGGGTCGTCTCATTGTATGTGAAGCGGTTCGTAACAATTCGGCCCCATCTTCTAACGGTTAGGAAATCGGGTTCTCATCCCGGCAATCCGGGTTCGATTCCCGGTGGGGTCACCAAAGTAAATACCCCTAGCTTGCTAGGGGTATTTACTTTGGTAGTTTCGCTCCAGCGAAACCGAACCCGGAGGGTTCGCATGCTGTCAAATTATCAATTTGACAGCATCTAGCCGATGGTGGAACACGAAACGAAGTGAAGTAGTCTACCATCGAGCGTCGGACCGGCGTAATCACCAAACGCGAAGGTTTTCTGTTCTGACTAGTCGACCAACCAATCACACTAACTATCTCGACGTTCGGGCTGCCACACGCTACAATAGTTTACAATGAACCATAAGCAGATTTGCAGTCATGGCTGATAGCGTGGCGTTAGACGGTGAACCGAGCATAGAGCATCTCGAGGCGTTTTATGCTGCGATCGACCGGTCGCAGCTGACGCGGCAATTGTCGCCAGGTACGCCCTACGTCTACTGGACCATGGAGCTATACGACGCCAGCAACGGCCTCAAAGGCATGGGCGGACTCGGTGTGCTAGCGGCCGACACGCGCCGCGTGGCCGAGCGGCTCGACGTACCGATGGTTGTTGTGACACCATTTTACCCATCTGAGCTCCATCAGGTCGTCAAAAACGGCACCCAAACAGAGGTGACGATGGAGAAATCACCGGAAGATTATGGTTTTGCTCGTCGCTGTGACGTACACATACGCACCGCTAGACGACCCGATACCACGCTCGCTATCTATGAAAAGTCTTGTGGCTCGACACGATTTGTCTGCATGAGCGAGCCAGGTTTTGGCATGCTCTACGACGGCGACCTGAGTGGCGATCACCGTTTGTACCAAAATGTCGCCAGCGGTTTTGGCGGCTATCAGGCACTCAAGGCCATGAATATCTGTCCGGCAGTTATACAACTCAACGAAACTGCCACTATCTTTGCCGCTGTCGCCCGACTCGATGAATTAGTTAGTCACGGCGGCATGAATCTGCACGAGGCAATCGTTTATGTACGCAAGTCAACGCTGTACACCAACCATACACTGCTTCAGGCTGCCGAAAGTGAGTTTAGCCTGGCGCAGTTCAAGAAATTTGTCTACCCAAACATCGCCAGCCGGGCCGTCAAAAAATGGCTCGGCGGGCTATTTCGCGATGGTACGCTGCGCTCAAGCACGCTCGCCATCGAGCTCACCGAGCTCAAAAACGGCGTTAGTCAACTCCACGCCCGCGTGGCAGAATTTTACGATCTCGACGGACAGCGCGTGACATTTCACACCGTGACAAACGGTATCGACATGCCGACCTGGGTTCTGCCCGAAACCTATGCCTACCTGCAAAATGCGGCTATCGTCGACCGATTTGGCCTCATTTCTGACGATTACAGAGAGAAAATCGACTCGATTCAGCCTCGTCACCTCCGTGAACTCAAGCGAATCGGCCGACGAGAGATGAATCATGTCCTAGCCGGCCGCCGCGACCAGTATGGTCAGCCGGTCAGCATACCAGAGTCAGCTATCGTGTTTGATTTTAAGCGGCGATTTGCTAATTATAAGAGGCCATATATGGCGTTTGAAGACGTAGCTGAGCTGACCGATATACTCGTCAACGCCGACGCTCACTACATACTAGCCGGCAAAGTTCACCCCGGCGACACGGCCATGTACGCCAAACTGCACGCCTTACTCGCTACCATCGACCACGACCCAGTACTGAGAGCCCGCGTTCACTATATCGAAGATTACGATGAGTCAGTCGGCCGCGCCCTAGCGCTCGGCTCAGACTGTGCTATCAACGTGCCAGTTGTGGGCCTGGAAGCCTGTGGCACATCGTGGGAAAAAGATATCGCCAACCTCAAACTGCTCATCTCGACAGCCGATGGCGGTGTGGCCGACGTCAGCCCAGCGACCTACCTCGAAGTGACTGGTGAAAATTATGCCGAAGAAACTGCCAGTCTCTATGCCCAGATGCGCCGCGCCGCCTCGCTACTGCGTGATGACGAGCAATTGTCGAAGGCCGTGCGCCGCCAATTGGTAGCTTACCTGCCAGTTATCTCTGGTGCCCGTATGCTACGCGACTACTTGCACTATCTGTTCACAAAATGATGTAATTGTGCTATAATATATAGGTGAACTGTAACCCGCTTAGGACAGTGGCTCTGGCCATTGCATTAGTCATCGCGGTGGTAGGACTCACGGGGTGTGACCCCGCATCCACCGCACGTCCGTCGTCTGCGGCTAAGCCCGCAGCGACCTCCCAGGCGAAGCCTGGCCCGAAGGTCAACGGCGACATCAGCACCGTCAACCCCAAGGGGTACGACCAGCTGAAGCGCAGTTCGTCTGGCACACCCTCCCAGGATTTCACTCCTGGCGAGATCAGACGGCTCGGTCTATCGGCCCTCTATGCCACGACTGGTCAGCTCGCCGAAGGCGGTGCGATCGCCATCGCTGAGCTAGGCAAGTACTGCGTCGTGACAATGGCTGGCCGTGACGCGTCTACCGTGGCCGTGGGAGTGATGAGCCGCTACAACACCACCGCGCTCAACACGGCCCAGTACGGCGGCCTGACGTTCATTCAGGCCAAGGCCTGGCTCGACGCACTCCGACCGGTTTGCGACGGCACACAAACGTCACTGCCACCGTCGCCGGGCTCTGCCATGACCGCCTGACCCGTTCACACTGCTGCCGCCCGCGCGCACCCACCAGTGCCGCGGGCGGCAGCCCCAACCTATGAAATCTTATCGCAAATAATACTCAACCGACACGCCGTATGTCAGCTCATTTTCGCCGGGTTGCAGGGTGAGGGATGGGCCAGAGGTGGGCGCAACAGCTTTGACGGACGTGTCATACATCGGCATAACGCCGCCAAAGCCTGCACCGTCGGTGATCGTCTTGACATCACCAATTTTACCACCGAGGTTACTCGCGAGCTGTTCGGCCTTTTTGCGGGCATCTTTACTTGCCTCAGTACGCGCGGTGTTCTCAAGTTCTTTGCGTTTGGCCTCACTAAAGGTTGGTTGTGGTGAGACACCACCTTCCGGACCAGTGCTCACGAGATAATCTTGAACTTTTTGAGCAAGATCTTTATCAGTCAACGTCACGGTGATTGACAGACTATAGACATAGTCGCCACTGCTCGAACCGCTCATGTACATGTCTTGGTAGCCGTTGACACTGGTTTTGATCTTGCCATCGGCCACACCCAACTCTTTGAGTTTTTTGACAACTTCGTCGCTTTTTTTACTACTATCAGCCAATGCTGTCGTTTTATCAGCGTTCTTAAAGTTATAAACTGGGTAAAATGCAAATTCGTCGGGTACTGCTGTGACGGTGGCTTCACCAGTTGCTGAGACAGTCCGTGCGTTTTTGTCATAGCGCGCCACCCATGGCTGCCATAGTACTAGCATGCCGACGATAATCGCCAATAATGCCCCAATAACCCACCGATAATCAAATCGTATCGTTACCGAACTCGTTGTCTCCGCCATAACCCCTCCTTGTTATACTCACATTCTACCACCTCCCATCTACCATCTACCATTTACCATCTACCATTTCCTATTTCCTATTTACTATTTCCTATTTCCCAACTACCATATCTCCATGGCAACCTTTTCATTTGATATCGTCTCTGACTACGATAAAGCAGAGATCAACAATGTCTTCCAACAGGTACAACGTGAGATCACCAACCGTTACGATTTTCGAGGCACACCCGCTGCAGTCGATTGGCTCGGTGACAAGACTGGTTTCGTCGTAACTGCCGCAAACGATATGCACCGCGAAAGTCTACTCGATATCATCCGCCGCGCATTGGTGGCCCGCGGCCAAAGCAGCAAGATACTTGACCTGACCAAAGAACCCGTACAGGGTAGTATGAGGCTAAGCCAAGAGATACCGTTCAAGGCCGGACTCGACCAAGAGAAAGCCAAATCTGTTACTAAACTCATCCGCGACGAAATACCCAAGGTCAAGACCCAGATTCAGGGTCAAGAGATACGTGTCCAAAGCAGTAGTAAAGATGACCTGCAACAAGTCATGCAATTACTCCGCGACCATGACTTTGATTTTCCGCTCAGCTTCACGAATTTCCGCTAACCTGCGATTCGTTCTGATAAGTATTTGTATACTAGCCAACCCGAAGTGCACAGCGCCAAGAAAATCACCATCTGGTTTGGCATCTTGTCTGCTATGCCCAGAACCGAAAACAGTATGAGTGCTACAAGATATATAAGAAGCGCCCCAAATAGTGTAATGACTGTTAATCTTACGTATCTGCCACCAAAAAATGTTTTGATTTTTTCAAATATTGCACCGTCAGAATTATTCATAGCTATATTGTAGCACAGCTGATTAGTGTGCAATCATTTCACGCTCAAAACCGCGAAAAACAAGACTTACGCGCCCACTAAAAACACCTATAATGAGTAGTAGTTACGAGGGTACTCGGTCACACATCTTAAAACAGATCGTGACAGTTTCCACTCTCGGGCTTTTTTGCAACCAATCGCACTATGCTACCTCGGTCATTCGTGCAGGGAATAAGCGCCCCATACGCGGTATCCATGTAGCATCATCGAGACACCAAATCAGTCTCACTCCACCAACGCTTACTGACAGGTTTGTTTGAACCATACGTCAGTCTTTTTTAACCCTAAAAAGATGGAGTATCTGCGATGACAAAGAAGACGATTAACCAACCCGTACATGTGAGCGCCGTGACGTTTGACCGCCAATTCGAGCCGGTGCCACGCCGGATTGAGTTCGAGGGCCGCACACTGACGTTTATTAGCCAGGGGATTCGGCTACTTATCAAAAGCAATGGCCACATGACCCGCCTCTGGGACATGTGCGACGGCGAAGCCTACTACCGACTACGGCGCGATGACGGCGCCTGGACCCTCGTCACCATCAGCCGTTAGACAAAACATATTACATCATGTTCTTATTTCCTAGGAGCCAGGCTCCTAGGATTTTGAAGTAGGGTCACGGCGTCATTGACAGGGGAGCTGCGCTTGCTATACTACCCATATCAGCTAACCATAAGGACTATCATGGCCAAGGCAACAGTTCAATCAACAAATACTATCTCGCCGGTCTTACAAAAACTCTTCGTCGGGGCAGCAGGGCTGATGTTTGTCATGCAAATCGTGCAAAATACCTATTACATGCTTCAGCAAATGCCAGACAATAATAACTTTAGCGCCTACTACATATGGTTTTTAGGCACGTTCGTCGTCATGTTTCTCTGGCTGGTCATCTACTTGTCTCGCCGCAACCGCACACTGTCACTAACGACCCTTTTTGAAGTAACGTTGGTCACCGTATCGGTCAGTATGACTATGGTCGGCGTCGGCTGGCTGATGAGCTTCCTCCAGCTGCCCCTTGTCTCAAATAAGATGCTCGACGATTTCTCGCTGTATTATGCGCTCGATATAGCCCTGCCACTTATGGTGACCATACCTCCCCTCGTCATCGTCATCCGCCGCTTGCGCGCACAGAAACAGTGGTAGAAGAGTGATTACCCAGCTAATGGTTCACACTGTATTACGACCTAATTATTGACTATTGTAAATGCATGTGCTATACTTGAGGGTATCTAGTATGGATATCGAGTCAATGTGACACTACTTCGCTATCTATGATAGACAGAATGTCATCAGACACTTCGACCATATTTACTAAACAAAAGGAACTATTTTGTACAACAATTCAACTTCAGGGCGCCGCCCGTCAGGGCAGGGTGCCTCACGCCGACCAAGTAGCGGCGGTCAATCACGCGGTAATTTCCGCCCCAAACGTCGCCAAACACCAGAGGACAAGCTCATGAACACGCTCTACGGTACGTCCACTCCGTCAGCATCATCTGACGTTCAATCTAGCGAGCGACGCAGCCAACCATCACGATTTCACGGCTACCCACAGCAACGCGGCGAAGGTCGTCCGGTTGGTGGCGGTAATCGTGGCGGACGCTTCAGCGGCAGCAATCGTGCACGCAGCGCTACACCCATGCGCAAAAAAGGCCACGGCCAATACATCCACCCCAGTAAATTTGTCAACAAATCGGTCGTTGCTCGCGACGAAGCACCGTACACGCCCACACACCAATTTGTCGATTTCCCGCTCAACCATCGATTACAGGACAATATCGCCCGCAAAGGCTACGTCACGCCAAGTGCTATCCAGGACCAAACTATTCCTTCGATCCTCGAAGGTCGCGATGTCCTCGGTCTCGCCAACACCGGTACCGGCAAAACCGCTGCCTTTTTGATACCAGCGATTCAGAAGCTCATGGGCGACCCGGCGATCGTCTCGGTACTCATCATCACACCAACTCGCGAGCTGGCGACCCAGATCGACGATGAATTTAAGGCCTTTGCTCACGACCTGCGTCTCTATAGCGCCGTCTGTGTCGGTGGTATGAATATCAGCCGCCAGATACAAGCTATCCGCCGTCGCCCTCATGTCATCATCGGTACGCCAGGACGCTTGAAAGATCTCTTGCAGCAAAACGTCCTGCGACTCGACCAGGTGCAAACGCTCGTACTCGACGAAGCCGACCGTATGTGCGATATGGGCTTTTTGCCAGACATCAAACGAATCCTTAGCTTGTTGCCACCCGCCCGTCAAAACTTATTCTTTAGCGCCACTATGACTGGCACCGTCGCGAGCCTGATCCATGAGATGATGCGCGACCCCGTCACTGTCAGTGTCGTCAAAGGTGAGACCAGCGACCACGTCGAGCAAGATGTTGTCGAAGCCCGTGATAAAGCCCATAAGATCGAGTTACTGACCGATATGCTGAGCAACGAAGCGTTTGAGCGCGTCTTGGTCTTCTCTGAGACCAAATACGGTGCACAGCGCCTCAGTGATACCCTGAGCAAATCAGGACACGCCTCAGAGGCGATCCACGGTAACAAATCGCAGCCGCAGCGCCAACGCGCCCTCGACAAGTTCAAATCAGGTCAAACCCGTGTACTCGTCGCTACCGACGTGGCGGCTCGCGGCCTCGACATCCCAAATGTCAGCCACGTCATCAACTTTGACCAACCACACACCTACGACGACTATATCCACCGTATCGGCCGCACCGGCCGCGCCGGCGCCACAGGCAAAGCTTACACCTTTATCGAACCGCAGCGGTAGAGCAGAGGACGTTGAACGTTGATCATTGAACATTGATCATTAATTTTTCATTGATCATTTTTCATTGGTAGCTACAGATGACTTCATCTGGCGGCTGCGACTTCAACGATCAACGACAAACGATCAACCAACGATCAATGTTCAATGTTCAACGATCAATGCACTACCCAACCCCCATTTACCAATTCCCACTTTCCATTTACAATAATAGCCATAACCATAAGAGGGTAGGGCATCACAACGGCCACATCATCCACGACATTATTTTGGTATCGGCGCGTACACGAAGTGAGCGCGATGCTATCGGCTATACTCATTGCCCTTTGGGTCGTTGAGCTTATCTATCCTGCTTTTCATCAGACAACATCCCTGATTGTTTCAAACTTTGCGGGTAGCATAGCACTGCTTACTTTTGTCATTGCAATGACAACCTACTTTTTTGCTGGCAAGTATCATTCATACGGATTTACTCTCTTGACTTACATACTTTTGTCGGCGATGGCGGCAACCGCAGTGTACTCAACAGGAGCCTCTTTGCAATCACCTTTCGTGGTGTTATGGCTCATTATCGGCATGTTGGCAGGAGTCTTTGGACCAAAAGGACTTGTCATGATTGCCAGCACCAATATTTGCTGGTTGATCGCCGCAATCTATCTTCGTGACATGACGAGTAGTTCAGTCGTTACATCGGTCGTAACGCTCTTCATACCACTGATTGTCAGTACGATTATTTGGCGAGGTAAGACACTGCATGATACCTCAAAAGATAATGAAATAAATGAGTTAACTCGTGAGCTGTCACAAACGTCATCAAAAGCTGAGACTGTCATTCAATCAATCGCTGACGGTGTGGTAGTAGTTGATTCTCGAGGCGTTATCAGTATGATGAACCCGGCAGCCTATGAGCTTGCTGGCTGGCACGAAGGTGACGCTATCAAGTTGGACTATCGATCAGTGATAAAACTTGCTGATACAAAAAATATTTCACTCGAAGACGCTAGCGACCCAGTGCAGCAAGTTTTGGCAGGCAACGAGACAATTGCGCGCGATGATCTATTACTGGTCACTAGGGCAGGTAAAAGAGTCAACGTGTCATTACACGTCTCACTTCTCGGCAGCGAGGGTGCTGGCGTTATTATCATCTTCCGCGACATCACCAATCTTGTCTTGGAGAATCGACAAAAGGCCGAATTTATCAGCACCGCCAGTCATGAGATGCGCACACCGGTCGCAGCAATCGAAGGATATCTTAGCCTTGCTCTCAATCCATCTACTGGTGCAGTCGATGAGCGGGCCCGCGGCTATTTACAAAAGGCCCACGAGTCTGTACAGCACCTCGGTCAATTATTTCAGGATCTCTTAGATGTCAGTAAAGCCGATGGCGGCAGGATCAATAACAACCCAGTTATTTTAGAGGCAATTACTACCATACGATCGATTGTTCAAGATTTTGTGTTGCATGCCAAACAGAACAACTTAGCACTAGTATACGAGCCCGATGTGCAGCAACAGAAAAATGTCATTAC
The DNA here is from genome assembly GCA_049644865.1 of Saccharimonadales bacterium (SeqCode). Lineage (GTDB taxonomy): Bacteria > Patescibacteriota > Saccharimonadia > Saccharimonadales > Saccharimonadaceae > JAPUDQ01. The sequence continues at coordinate 115,524 of JBARSV010000019.1, read as the reverse complement.
GCCCGTCTGTTATATCAATGTTGATCCACATCATCTGCGAGAAGTTGTGGGAAACCTTATTGAAAATGCTCTTAAGTACACAAAAGAAGGCACAATTACTGTCTCTGTCGGGGTCAGTGAAGAATTCGTTACAATTGGCGTGCAAGACACAGGTATAGGGATTCCCGAAGAGGACATCCGTCACTTGTTTGAGAAATTCTACCGTGTCGACAACAGTGAGACTCGTGAGATAGGTGGAACTGGGCTTGGGCTCTACCTCTGCCGTCGTCTCACCGAAGCGATAGGTGGGCGCATTTGGGTCGAAAGTTCATATGGCACTGGTTCACATTTTTTTATTGAAATCCCAAGATTACCGTATGAAAATGCCGTCGCCGGACTTACCCGCCCCCGCTCGCAGTAGTAACTTCTTCGAGCGCATAAGCACTATAGATTTTCTGCGGAGAACAACGTATAGTAGGAGATGATATGACAAAAATCATGCTTGTCGAAGACGACAAAAGTCTGCGCGAGATTTACGGCGTACGATTACTTGCCGAAGGCTACGATATTGTATCGGCGGGCGACGGAGAAGAGGCGCTCGCCATAGCTGTAAAAGAACGCCCTCAATTAATCATCAGTGATGTTATGATGCCAAAGATCAGCGGGTTCGACCTTCTTGACATTCTCCGCTCGACAACTGAGACCAAAGATATACGCGTCATCATGATGACAGCTCTCAGTTCCGAAGACCAGCGGTTGCGCGGTGAACAACTGGGCGCAGACCGCTATCTGGTTAAATCTCAGGTTGGTATTGAAGATGTTGTAAGAATAGTTCATGAAGTTCTGAGCGACGGGCTAGGTAACACTACTCCAGCAACTCAAGATAACTTATCTGCGACTTCTGCCCAGGCTGAGAACACATCACAAAGCAGTGCTGTCCCTAGCATAGATGCTAATTTGGAGTCAAAAATAGCTGGGTCTATGCCACTACCCGTACCCACGGTGCTCAAGCCTGCACAAGTCCAGCCATCCGACCCTCATCCGCCTCAAGCCCATGCGAGAGTCCTACAGCCATTAAATGACCCAACGAAGAGCCCAGTTGACATTAAGAACCTCCTCGATAAAGAACTCGCTAAGGAAGCCGGAGTTGACTTTAATGCGCGTCCGGAAGTCGTCACCACCGAACAAACGAAGGAAATCCTAAACGATCAACTCAAAGATTTCATACCTCTAACAGTGCCTGGCCCTGAACATGGCTCACTTGGTACAACTACACCGCAGACATCACCCGAGACAAGCAGTGTCGAGAAAATTACTATTGCTGCGGACGGAGAGCTCAATAGTTCTCCTCCTTCTGGCGATCTACAGCCCCCTCTGTCATCAATGCCTACTGCGTCGGGCATAAGTTCTCCTCCTCAGGTGCTAGATAGATCACCAACACCGCCGTCTCAACCCGGTGAACCAATCACCTTATCCGCGACACCATTTTTCGGTAGTTTGCCTCCAGTCCAGCCTTTCAGCTCAGATTCTGTTCAAGCAGGAGTTGTAACTGTGCCATTATCGTCAGACTCTACACCTGCAACCCCACCGCAAAATCCCCCTGTCGCCGACACCGCCCCATCTCAGGCCGCACCGACATCGACACCACCTTCGAGCTAAATCCGTTATACTAGTCACGTGACAACAACTCGCCTCAACAAATTCATCGCCCACACCGCTGGGCTGTCTCGACGTGAAGCGGACGAGGCGATTGCCAAGGGTAGGGTACGCGTCAATACTGTCATCGCGACACTCGGCTCCCAGGTGAAACCGACAGATACGGTGGTACTCGATGGGGCGAAGTTGACCGCGCAGACCGACTACACCTACCTCCTCTTCAACAAGCCAGTTGGCTACGTCTGTTCACGCCGTGCTCAGGGTGACGCGCCGACGATTTATTCACTGTTACCAAAGCAGTATCACGCTCTCAAGACCGTCGGACGGCTCGACCGCGATAGTTCAGGGCTTATCATATTGACTGATGATGGCGATTTCGCCCACCGCATGACCCACCCGCGCTTTGCCAAGACCAAAGTCTACCAGGTCGAACTCGATCATGCTCTCGAACCACTCCACCAACAGATGATCTCAGACTTCGGAGTGACTCTCGATGACGGCGTCTCTCGCTTCGGCGTCATGAAGTTAGACGATGGACAGTCGACGATAGACGCTAGGAAATCACAAAAAAATTCAGTCGCGATACCCAACGTCCACCGTCCAACGTCTAACATCTACTGCGTCACTATGTCCGAGGGGCGCAACCGCCAAATCCGCCGTACCTTCGCCGCCCTTGGCTACGCCGTCACCCGCCTCCACCGCACCACCTTCGGCCCGTACAACCTCACCAACGAAAAACCAGGTGAATTTCACCTGGTCTAATCTTGTGTATATTACCCCTTACAGAGCATATGTCCCATCGATTTCCAAATTATCATAGCCTGCAGGATTTGTCGTCTTAAGTGTCGCAGGGATAATAGCCGCACGTTCATACGCTCCTTGACCTGGTTGCCTTACGGTCTTCTCTTCAGGTCCAGGTGTTTCGAAACGATCAACACATTCGGGACTATTATTCACCCCGCTCGGCCGACCATGTTCAGTTCCAGATATGTTATTTACCATACTTTTATGATATCACAAGAAGACGATATTGTCAAATATTTTCACCTCTGTTATAATAGAGTGATATGAAATCCCTCCCTACCGTCGCGATCGTCGGGCAGACCAATGTCGGCAAGAGCAGCCTGTTTAATCGTCTCTACGGATCACAAGAGGCGGTGGTAGCGCGTGAAGCAGGCACGACGAGAGATAACGTGATACGCAGGATCACGTTATCTCTAGAGGGAAGAGGGAAGAGGGAAGAGGGAAGAAAATCGCACTTCTCACAATCCACGCCAGCCGCTACTTCGGCCGCAGCGTTGACTGAGCATTTGTCGAGCCCAGGCGAGATGGCAAATAGAAGATGGCAAATAGAAGATAGCGAGCCGCACAAGAAGGAACACGCTAATAGCGAAATGCCACCTTCTAATAGCCATAGTTTCTGGCTCGTCGACACGGCCGGTCTCAAGACAGCCGAAGACGACTTCGAGGCAAGCATCCAAGACCAGATCGCCGAGGCGACAGAGGCAGCCGATGTCATATTGGTGGTCGTCGACGGCACCCAGTACCCCAGCGACCGCGACCGTGACGTCGCAAAGAAAGCACTTCGCAGCAAAAAACCAGTCCTGCTCATCATTAACAAATGTGATCTCAAAGGCGCATTACCGACAGACGAATTTCGCCGCCTCGGTATCAGCACCATCATCCGCACCAGTGCCGAGCACGCCCAAGGTATCGATGCACTCACCACCGCCATTGCAGCCACTCTGCCCTCTGCCATCTCCTCTCTGCCATCAACCGATGAGAGCAATGCGCTGCGCATTGCTCTCATCGGTCGCCCCAACGTCGGCAAAAGCAACCTCTTCAACCGACTCGCTGGCAAGCAACAAGCTATCGTGGCAAACGTCGCCGGCACGACACGCGATGTCAATCGGATCAGCCTAGCCTACAAGGGCCGGGAAGTGGAGCTGCTCGACACAGCAGGTATCAGAAAAAGTGGCAAACAAGAAGTTGGCATAGAAAAATTCAGCGTGCTGCGCACCATCCAGGCCATCGAAGAATCCGATGTCTGCTGCTTACTTATGGACGCCACTGAATACAACACAGCTCTCGATCAAAAACTGGCTGGCATTATCAAAGAAGCAGGCAAGGGGTTGATTATCGTCGTGACCAAATGGGACCTGACCAGCGAAGAAGACAGTAGTATCGGTGACCAGGTGGCGGGCGCCGTCGCTGCGACGTTTGATTTCGTACCATGGGCGCCGCTGCTATTTACGAGCTCTGTCACCGGCCGCAATGCCACCAAAATATTTGAGCTAGCAACCGAGATCGACCAGCGCCGCCACACCGAGATAAAGACCAGCGAACTCAACCGCATACTCGAACGCTGTGTCAGCCGCCACCCACCTGCCGGGCTCAAAAACACCTATCCGAAACTCCGCTATATGGTCCAGACCGACACCGCCCCACCGTGGTTTGTCATCTTTGGTAGTAATCTCAAATTATTGCATTGGTCGTACAAACGCTACCTCGAGAGACAACTCCGCGACGCCCATGATTTTACCGGGACGCCGATCATGTTTAGTTTTCGACAAGACAAGAAGTAGCCTCCATAAGAGGTAAGAGCGCCACTATGTGAGAACAGAAATTATGTCTGCATGGCAGCGAAAAGGCTCCCGTGGTGTCACGGGAGCCTTACGCTCCTTCTTCTCTAGTGAGGTACTGGGTGAGTCCGGCGTTAAGCTCGGGCGGATCAGCCGGGGAGAGCCAAGAGACCATAGTCCCCAGCACCCGGCGGCGTCGCCACAGTGCCGGCACGATGACCAGTGCTGTGAAGACCAAGAGCCCCCACAGCAGCGCTCGTGGCACGACGTAGGCGAGCATGTCGATAAGCTCGTCTGATCGTCGGTACCAGCCGAGGAGCCACTGTATCTGGTCGTGAAATGCCACTAGGTGGAAAACCACCCACGCACACATGACGATCATGACCTCTCGCACAGACAACCTAGATGATTGGAGTCTGCGAAACAAGAGGTATACCCCCGGCAATGCGTTGAACATTGTCGGGTAGAGCAGTGATGCCTCCCAGACGGTCACGCCACCACTGATGACCAGTGAGGCGTAAAAGGCTGGGATGGCCAACAGCAGCAACCTGGGGTGACGGCGCCACCACTGACGCACTCGCCCGAGCCACCACACCCCAGCAAAGAGGAGTACGGTGACCAGCCCTGCGACACTACCCCTAAAGATGTTGACGGCAACCGATGCGGCGCTGACAACAACGTTCGCGATGAGCGTGATCATGACCGCCAAGACTGTCGGATGATACCACGCGATTTCACGGCGTACTCCATCGCTGGAGGAGCCGCCTTGGCCGAATAGCGCAATCGCTAACCCAAACCATTGGGCCAACGCCACGCCAGTCGCTACGTCTACTGCAGACATATTTCACCTCGCTTCGAGTTGTGGAGGAGCGCCACGAATTGTGGATAATATATTTTAACACATTTGACTGATCTTTGTCAATGATTTACACTAGTCATATGAAACTTACCATCGGTCTTGGCAACCCTGAACCCCGCTATGACGGCACGCGACACAATGTCGGCTTTTGGGCGTTAGACAATTACGCAGATCACTATGGGCTAGTATTTCAGCCAAAGACCAAATTTAAAGCGTCTGTGGCTGAGTTGAGCAGAGCAGGTGACAAAGTTATCCTCGCGAAGCCGACGACCTACTACAACCTCTCAGGCGAAGCTGTGCGCGCAATCGCGGATTTCTACAAGCTATCACCTAGAGACATCCTCATCGTCCACGATGAGATAGCACTGTCATGTGGCACTATACGGACGAGACATGGTGGCAGTGATGCAGGCAACAACGGTATCAAATCCATCACACTGCATATCGGCGAAGATACCGCTCGGCTACGCATCGGCACCCACACGGAACTACGTGAACAGATAGACGACGCTGAGTTTGTCCTCAGTCGATTTACGAAACACGAATCTGCGTTGCTCGACAAACAACTCTCGACGATCGTCGCTATCATCGACAGCTTCATTCAGGGAAGATTTGATGAGACAACACGGAAACAGTGATCGTCGATCATATGGCATAGACCATAGATCATTGTGAGTGCAATAGCTCCCCAGCTCTAAAGACATCGCTATCGCTCGCTTATCGCCTGAGGCTCTTGACAGTGGTACTTACACCGGGATGGGATTAACTATAGGTCTTTGTTGTAGCTATCTATGCAATATGACATATGGCCTATCTATGACCCATGTACAATGACCTATGACCTATGCTGATTGCGCCATCGTCCCATCTTCGCCCAGGATATCATTCTCGTCTCTGTCAAATCTGCCTCATATCGCTACAAAGTAGCAGGAGAGTATAATAGGTAACACTATGGACGACATCGCGATACGCAAACAACTCCAGCAAGCGGGACTTCGTGTGACCTACCCCCGTTTGGCATTGATAGCTGAACTAAGTCGTAGTCACGCTCAACCCAAAAGTGCTGCAGAGCTTACTGCGACATTGTCGCAATTTCCTCGCAGTTCGGTATATCGCAACCTCGATGCTCTGGAGTCAGTAGGGCTGATACGCAGTAGCATGGTCAAATGGGTCCGCCGCTACGAGCTCGGCGATGCCATGGCGCCACATCACCACCATATCACCTGTACAGCCTGTCAGAAGGTGACTGATTTTGATTCAACAAAACTCGAAAAGTCCCTCGAAAGTGCCGCCGACGACACCGGCTACCTCTTGACAGCCCACTCGGTCGAACTTCGAGGGCTCTGCCGTGATTGTCGGGGTGATACACAAGACCAATCGGCAGCGCGCGCCGTGCTCGAATACGGTATCCGTTCCATGCGGCGCCTTCGCCCTCGTGACCCACTGATGGACAAGCTCAAGCAAGAAGACGTCTACGAAGGCTTCCCAGATGAGGAAAGTGAAGACAATAAACCTCAATAGATCATAGAACATATATCATGGATCATTGTTGTCACAATAAATTACAGGTGTTTTTTGTAGCTATCTATGAAAAATGACCTATGATCTATCTATGATCTATGCCCTATGACAAATGATCTATGTGCTCCCATTCTACCTGTGTAGCATCGTCACCATCGTCGCCACGATCACGACACCGAGCAGCAGCATGGCAGCTTGCTTGTTTGCTTCAGTATGTGGTCGCTCGTGGATGTCGGGGATGATGTCACTGGCTGCAATATAGATGAAAAATCCAGCCGTCAGCGCCAGCACTGGCGCTAGAGGTATGTCGTAACTCGACCCTAGTACATAGACGCCAAGCGCCCCGACAACTGTCGCGAGAGAGCTGGCCACATTCACGAGTATCGTTCGTTTGGCGGACATGCCACGACTGAGCAGAAACCCAAAATCACCGATCTCTTGCGGTATCTCGTGCGCCGCCACTGCCACGGCGGTAATGATACCGGTCGGAATGTCTATCAAAAACGCCGCACCGATACCGATGCCGTCGATCAAGTTATGAATGGTATCACCGAAGACGATGAGGCTCTTTTGTGCGTTGTTGCGACCCTCCGCATGGCCAGCCTCGCCGTGTCCATGATGGCGGTGAAACCAATGGACTGTCCGCTCCAGCACAAAAAACGCCAGAAATCCGCCGAGAGCCCATGGCAGCACCTCATCGGCCGAACCGTCGTGCAAGGTCTCAGGCAACAGATCAACAAATGCCGCTGCCAGCAATGCGCCTGCCCCAAATGGCAATGCCCACCGTGCTAACACCTCTCGTCGCGACGGTGAACTGAGCAATATGACGCCCCCGATGAGCGACACGACGCCGCCAATCAACGACCAGAAAAAGACAATGGGTAATTGTTCCATACGCACCACCATACTTCCTTGCACTCATTACTGCAAATTTGTTGCAATAATTATCATAATTGCAACCAAACATTTATCATTAAATTCACAACTAAGTATTCTTACGTGGGGCGGCACGGTGTGCCGCCCCACGCCGACGAGAGTCAAACGCGAACGATGACGAAAGCGTTTCCGTCCACCGTAGTATCCAGTCGTTCCCCGTGACGCGCAAGTTCAGTCTGAACCTCCTTGTAGAGGGCGACTGCTCGCCGAATGATCTCGTTGAACGGTAGGCCGCTTTTTGAGGACAATGCCCTCAGTGCTGCGTACAGCTCATCGGAAATATTCACTGTCAATCGTGCCGCCATCCGAGCTCCCATCTACTATCGTAAGGCGGTTGCCCTACAACTATCTCGTATTATATCAAAAACACCTCTCAATCGAGAGGTGTTCGTGTATCTCTGTAAGGTACCAGGTAAGGGTGGGCATCACCTGGTACCATACAGCCCTTCAACCCACCCGGGCTCGTCTTGTGAAGCGTCATCGGTATATTGATATACGTACCGTGCGCCTCTCTACCTTGCGGCAGAGAATACTCCATATTCACATGTATAGATTCGCCGTAAAACGGGCTTCTGCCCACTAGAAGCAGATGGTTAAAGGGGTTAGTATGCGCACCAGACTATTGATTGTAGTGGAGGGTAGAAAACTACAATCGCTGGTACGCACCCTAACATTATTCTGATAGAATAGTGTTAAATGGGGGTATAAGGTGCGTCAAGTTACCTCGCAGGATAACTTTACCGTACTATATTAGCACGTATATATCGTTATGTCAACACTTATTTACATAATTCGTCATGAAGATCAATAACATCACTCCAGATCAGCACAATTTCCTCAAGAGATTAACCAGTATTGCAGATACTCCAAAAAGCTTATACTATATCGGGCACTTACCCGAACCACCACGCCTCACTGTCGCGATCGTCGGCACCCGTCGCCCGACAGTCTACGGGCGAACCGTAACAGAACAGATCGCAAGCGCCCTGGCAGCCCGTGGTGTGCTGATCGTTAGCGGACTCGCACTTGGTGTCGACGCTATCGCACATACCGCGGCACTCGATGCCGGTGGTCACACCCTTGCGGTGGTTACCAGTAGCCCCGACAACCCCGGCCCACGCACCAACCGCGCCATCGCCGAGCGTATGATCGCAAACGGCGACGCCATCATCAGCGAGCACGACCAAGAGCATACGTTTGAGGGGCGGTGGGAATTCGTCATCCGTAACCGCATCGTCAGCGGCCTCAGTGACGCGATCATCGTCACCGAAGCCAATACCAAAAGCGGCACTATGAGTACTGTTGCTCATGCCCTCGAACAGGGCAGGGCCGTCTATGCCGTGCCGGGGCCGATCACCAGCCCGCTAAGCGGCGGCTGCAACCGTCTGATTGCTCAGGGGGCAACGCCTATCACCGACATCGACTCGCTCCTCAGTGACCTCGACTTGACAGGTCAGGCGAAGATATTGCTTGGTGAAAATGATGCAGAAACAACGGTGTTGCAATTGCTACAATCAGGCGTCAGCGACGGCGACGAGCTGTTGTCGGTCTCACAACTTGAGCCCTCTCATCTGTCGACCACCCTCACCATGCTCGAAATCCGCGGTCTGATCCACCCGCTCGGCGGCAACCGCTGGCGCCTGTAATGACCGCTACGGCCTGGTCAAGACTTCGCGCCAGTTGAGAAAATCATAACCACTTGTCACCGGGTAGCTCGGTGGGGGAGCGTAGCGGAGATTGTAATCATAGCTGGTAACGGTGGTTTTGACACCTGACACGTAGCGATTGATTGTGCCGTCATAGACTGCGTCGCCGCAGCCACCACTCCGGGTGTAATTCCATGTCCAGTATTGGCGAGTCGCGACTGAGCCATAAAACGCAAATGTCTGATTGGGCGCCACCCAGCCTCGGGTACAGCGGCTCGAATTGACCTTGTAGCGGTCAGGGTAGGTAACCGAGCCGCCCTGTGCCAAGACGGCTGCGTCGACCTCAAAGGTGAACGCGCCGCTAGTCGGCGGCGCATAGGGTGCGATCAAGACATCGTTTTCGGCGATGAGTCCGATAGCGTCTGCGCCTGTCTTGGCGGAGTAGATGATATCATCGATGATATTGATATCGGCTGCATAACTATTGGTACCAAGTCGTCCCGCCGCGATCGACACGCGACCAGCAAACGTCGAGCTCGTGCGCACCCAGACATTATCTTCGACAAATATTACTCCCTCAGATGGAATAGCGATGCCGCTCTGCACCAGCGTCCGCGTCAACGCTGTCGTGTAGCTAGTCTGGGTATCATCTTCGTCACTGACACGATAAAGGTCGTAGGTGTTATTAGCGTTCAGTTGTATCATGTAGCCACGGCGCATACTAAACGACGTCGTGCTGTAGCGGGGTATATAGGCCGGTGTCCGCGCAGCTGGCGTCAGATTGCAGGCGCTGGCTTGATTGGCCAAGGGCGCGGTCGCATTGTCATTGGTGAAGGCAACCTTCTTCATGGTGCACAATGCGCTCATGACTTGATTGAAATCAATCGTTGGCCGCGGAAACAACCAATTTGATTTGTCACGCGTCTCGCAGTCCACAGGGGCCGTCACCGATGAACTGCACCAAACGCCATCTTTGGTCGTACCGTTGCCGCCATATTGTGACTGCGGCACGTAGGTTGCATTGGCACTACTGACCGTATCGGTACTGGGGCCGTCCATATGAATGCCTTGGTTTGAAAAGACCGGGCCATCGGCCGTTTCATTGCTGCCAAGCCAGAATTCGACGTCGGCAACCAAGCCGTAGCTGGCAAACGAGGTCGCGCCTATCTGCGCTTCGAGCGTCCGCACCTTGCCGTCGGTGGTTTTGCCAATTGACCGAACCGTCACGATGGTCGAGCCGCTACCCTGAGGCTTGATCCAGAGCGTATACGTCCCGCGCTTGACGGCATTGCTATCGAAATAATCATGGACATAGGGGCCGTAGCCAAGTTGCGGGTCAGGAGTCACCGGAGTTGATTTACCATCACGATAATCAGTCCCGTTGTGCGCCAGATGCCACAGATAGTAGTTGAGGCCGGATTCGGCGATATTGAAAGCGGACTGACTCTGGACATTACCACCGACGATTGACGTATTGTTAGCGATAACCACCACGACAGAGGCGCTCAAGATAGCCATAACAACCATAAATGATATGACGGTCGGCAAGGTGAAACCATCGGCTTGCCGCCAACCTGCACAGATACGACGCATGACGAACTTCATAGATTTGTCTTTCGGTTGCGCAGCATCACCTGCGTGGTTATCGTTTGCTTTGCCTGTGTCTCAACCTTGGCCGAGAGCTGAATTTTAATCGATTTGACCGCAAAGAAATCAGTGATCGGTGTCGCCAGCTCGACATTGGCGGCATTGAGGTAGGTAAACAACTTCGTCCCGACTGGCTGGTAAAAACTATCGATCACCGTCGTAGTCGTTTTGTCGCCCACAATCGGAATACCAATCGGCGGGTTGGCTGTCATAGGTGTCAGATCGGCCCGTAACTGCTTGACGCCACTAACCGTCACGACGTAGTAGCGAACTTTTGAAACGTACTGGTCTGACGGATAAAAATAGGCATATATCTCAAGCTCATCATCTTTTGCAATACTAATGCTCATGAGTCCCCGTACAACGGCCGCAACGCGAGACGACTGGAGGCTAATCTGGGTGAAACTACTGGCTTGCTTTTGGAGGTTGAGATAGGAGAAAAATGACGTTGCAAACAGGCTATAAAACATGGCTGACAACACACCGATGAGCGCCAGTACCATAATAATTTCCGTCAGGGTAAAGCCTGCACTCCTAGCCGGAGAGTGGTCGCAGCCGTGACCGGCACGAGTCATGCAGTTATTTGACATGAAGTCCTCCGAGCGGCGTCGTTGGCAACGTCACCGTACCGGCCGCGTTTTGTACCGCCAGCGTTACCTCGCCGACCGCCACACCCCCGAGATCAAACGAACACGTCAGCTGGGTTTGATTGCCGTTGCACATGTGGCGGGTGAAGGTGGTGGCTCCCTGCGTCAATGTCGCTGTGGCGGCGCTGAGATTATAGCCATCGATGGTAATGGTGACATTGTTGAGATTTTCCGACGTCGCCACCGTATCAGGGCTCATTGAGCCAATGCGGGGCAAGGCGCTATTGGTCGACAAAATTGCTCTGACTTTTTGGATATATTCCTTGCCACCATAGCTGTAGGTTGGACCAGCTCCACCGCTTTGTGGCACCACAATAGGTTGCAGACTCGACGTCCCGCCGTAGGGAAGGGCAGCGATTAGATAGTACGGTGTTCCGCTGATACTACAATACTCCGCACCGTTGACGCCACAAAGATAATAGCCATTGATAGGAGGAAGATTGCTGACGGACGCAAGCCCGCTGGCATCGGTCGTCGGCCGCGTATCGGTCGGTGACATGGTGTCGAAATAGTAGGCCGTGTTAGTACTGAGGGTATATTTTTTGTAGCCGCCTTTGACATACAGCTTGGCGCCGGCCAGCGGCGACCCCGCCGCATCGGTCGCCTCAATCAATAAACTATCAGGGCTCATCGGACCAATAACGAGGGTGATGTATGATGATTGCTGCGAGAGAACTTTTTGTTTGCTGTATGTCGGTTGGAGTGATCCGGAGGCGCCAATGGTACTCAGACTCGAGAAACCGCTCTTTGAGGCCGTCAGGCTATAATCCAAGCCCGTGTCAGGAGGCAATCCATAAAATATCGCGATACCATTGCTGTCGGTGTTGTCTGATAGGCTAACCGTCGGTGATAGTGTTGTATTTGAGACAGCAACGGTCGCCCCCTCGACAGGCGCACCACTTGGGTCGGTCACCGTCACAAACAAGGCCCCCGTGGTGCTGGCCGTCTCAGAGACGCGTGCCGAGATCTGGGTATCAAGTGAGGCGAGAACCTTGCCTGACGGATTTTTGACTGTCACATTGGCCAGTTTATAATCAGCCGGGTTTGTATCGGTCGTCGGCGGACCAGGCGCGTAGATATAATTCCGACAATATTTTTCCTTGAGCACCTGAGTCGGGTAGGCCCCGCAGCTGTCATAGGCATCATCGGCATAGCTAATACTGGTAGTAATCGTGTAGACGACGCCATTTTCCGTCTTTTGGATACTGGCTGGTATAGGATTGGGCGCAATGATACTACCACCGACCACTGCCAGCCCGTCGTAGGATAGTGACTTCAGATACTCCATCTGGTTGACAGCGAGAGCATTAGCCACTGCTCGCTGTTTGGCAGCAACTGCGCTACCGACGAGCGTCACAAGTAGCGAGAGGAAGGCGAGTGACATGACAGCTATCACTGCCAGAGAAATCACCATCTCAGCCAATGCAAACCCGCGATGTTGCCCCTCGTGCTTCATCATATGACTATTATACACCGCTTATGCTCATCGCCATGGTTTGCTGAGAAAGCCACCGGTCGTAGCTATGAATCACTGGTGCATTTGCATTTTTGCGTGAGTAGCGTAGTATAGGGCGCTGTAGTTATGTCCAAAAATCTTGTCATCGTCGAGTCACCGGCCAAAGCCAAAACCATAGAGAAGTATCTCGGGCGGGATTTTAAAGTTCTCTCAAGTATCGGCCATATCCGCAGCATTGCGAAGAAAACCAAAGACGGCACGCCGCCGATCGATGTGGCAAATGACTTTGCAACGACCTATGAGATCGACGCCGACAAGAAAAAAACCATCGCTGAACTGAAGAAGGCTGTCAAAGCCGCTGAAACCGTCTGGCTGGCAACCGATGAAGACCGTGAGGGTGAGGCGATTGCCTGGCACCTCTGTGAAGTGCTAAAGCTTGACCCGAAGAAAACCAATCGCATCGTCTTCCATGAAATCACCAAAAGCGCCATCGAAGCAGCAGTGCAACACCCGCGAACCGTCGATATGCACCTTGTCGCCGCCCAGCAAGCCCGCCAGATACTCGATCGTATCGTCGGATTTGAACTCAGCCCCGTCGTCTGGCAAAAAGTCCCCGGCGGCAAAAGTGCCGGCCGCGTGCAAAGTCCAGCCGTACGGCTCATCGTCGAGCGCGAACGTGAGATTCGCGGGTTTGAGTCGTCGTTCCAATTCAAAGTCACCGCGCTATTTAATGCGCTGCCTTCCAGCCCCCAGTCTCTAGCCTCTAGCCTCGAATTCAAGGCAGAGCTGCCGAAGCGCTTCGACACCGAGAGCGAGGCCAAAGACTTCCTACAAGGCCTCGTAGGGGCCTCATACGCGATTTCTGACGTCGTTACCACCCCAGCCACGCGCAACCCGAGCGCTCCTTTTACGACCAGCACCCTCCAACAAGACGCCAATGCCAAACTCGGCTTTAGCAGCAAGTCCACCATGTCTGCCGCCCAAAAACTCTATCAAGACGGTAAGATCACCTATATGCGTACCGACAGCGTCACGCTGAGCAAGCAGGCCATGGCCGCAGCCGCTAGTTATATAGAGCAACGCTACGGCAAAGACTACGTGCAGGTCAGGGCATACAAAACTAAATCATCAAGCGCCCAGGAAGCCCACGAAGCCATCCGCCCAACAGACATGAGTCTCGAAGTCGCCTCGAGTAATGAGTATGATCAAAAACTCTATGCGCTCATCCGCAATCGCACCCTCGCCTCTCAGATGTCTCCAGCTCGGCTCGAGAAAACAGAGGTAACGATAGCCATTCTTCCAAAATCCAAAATCCAAAATCCAAAATCTACTTTCATCGCCAAGGGCGAAGTCATCACATTCCCTGGTTTTCTCGCCGTCTATGGCGGTGGCAAAGACGATACACTCCTTCCACCTCTGTCAACAGGTGACGTTGTCGACCTGACATCGGCCGAAGCCTGCCAGGTTTTCGCTCGTCCGCCAGCCCGCTACACCGAAGGTAGCCTCGTCAAAAAGCTTGAAGAACTCGGCATCGGACGCCCGAGTACCTATGCCACGATCATCGGCACAGTGCAGACGCGCGGCTATGTCGAGCGCGGTGAGGGTGAGGGGACGGAGAGGGAAGTTGTCGTACTCAGCTACGATCAGAGGGAAGAGGGAAGAGGGAAGAGGGAAGAATCATCGCAACAACCCAAATCTACGCCAGCCGCAGTATCTGACACGTTAGTAACAGAGCATTTGTCAAACCCTGATGACAACAAAGCTCATGCACCCCAGGCCACGCTAGCCTCGGGTGACGATCGTCGGGGCAGACCCAACGATTCTTTTGCCATCTCCCAGTCTACGCCAGCGGCGGTATCAGCACAGTCGCCTGAGGATAGTGTGACCCAAAGTGGCGAAGCCACCTGGGGTCAGCCCAGCGCCACGGGCGCGAAGCCCCGTAGAGAGTTATCCGAAGATGACAGTGCCGATACCGCCGGTATAATACGCCGCACTATCGTAACTGAGAAAACCGGCTCCGACCGCGGCAAACTCATACCGACGCCAGCCGGTGAGCTGATCGCTGATTTCTTAACCAATCATTTTGAACCAGTTGTCGACTACGGCTTTACCGCCAGCGTAGAAACCCATTTCGACGATATCGCCACCGCCAAACTCGACCGCAACCGTATGCTGAGCGACTTTTACGGTCCGTTTCATAAGCTCATCGACCAGTCCGGCGACATCGATCGCGCCAGCGTCGGTAATGCCCGCGAGATCGGCACCGACCCCAAGTCTGGGCAGCCTATCATTGCCCGGTTTGGCCGTTTTGGCCCTATGCTACAGCTCGGCTCAGGCGAGGGCAGTGACAAACCGCAATTCGCTCCACTGCCCAAAGGCGCTCGTCTCGAGACCGTCACTCTCGAGCAAGCCCTCGAAGCCTTCAAGCTACCACGCCTGGTCGGCCAGACTGATGACGGGCAAGACATCCGAGCCAACATCGGCCGCTTCGGGCCCTATATACAAGTTGGCAAACTCTTCGTCAGTATCAAACCGCACGATCCACACGAGATTACGCTGACAGAGGCGAAAACCCTCTACGAGGCGAAATTGCAAGCCGAGGCCGAGAAAAACATCTCTGATTTTGGTGACGGCATACGAGTCTTAAACGGCCGCTTCGGCCCCTACATCACCGATGGCAAAAAGAACACCAAGATCCCTAAAGACACCGACCCGAAGTCCATTACCCACGACGACGCCAAAAAACTCCTCGCCGCCGCTCCCGCCGCTGGCAAAAAACGCCGCTTCGTCCGCAAGAAGAAATAGTTTGCAGTTCCTGCTCGATATAATGTAGTATGTGGATACTCCAGTACAACTGATCTGGAGCGTCAGAGCACCTACGAGATAGGAAAGGCATCATGCCCGAGCCCCAACACACGTTTGAGCAAATGCTTAGTTTCATGGCGGCGCCAAGCCAACACCTCACCCACGAGGCAAACCAAGAACTCAACCTTGCCTACAACCTCATCCTACAAGAGACTTGGCGAAGATGGCATGCATTCCGTGATGCCAATCAACAGATCACTGTAGAAAAACAGTTTCACCTCTTCGACCAAGTGTCGTTGTTCGAACAACAAATGCCACGTCAGCCAGGTGAGTACGGCTACCACATGATGTGGGGTGCGCTCTTCGGCATGCTGATCGGCCAGCTTAACGAGAACCTCACGACCTCTGGTCGTTCGTCCGCTCGTCGTGCCGCCATCGACTACCTGCGCCGTGAAGCTGCCAAACGAGGAATCGTCTTCGCCTGACACACTGACCCGCCCACGTGAATCCGCCCTGGTCGAGCATCCGCTCCTAGGCCGCTCCATCAGGGCGGGTTCACTATTTCTGGACCTATTACACCACATTTCAATTTCCTAGGAGCCAGGCTCCTAGGAAAGTTATGACATCAAATGTCGCTATTGACAAATAGCGACAAGTGTGCTAATAATCATACATGGAATTACTGCGGAGTGACGAACGCATACAGCGCATGACATTGCGCGAAATAACTCGCGAGTTTGGCGAGGACGGTCTGCTGCAACGATTTCACCTTGAGGTCGCCCGCGCACCATGGACAGGCGAAGATAAACAGGCAGCGATAACCGCTTCCGATTTTATTTGCGGGGTCGTTCATGAGGGCTTCACTCGTGACGATGATACCGAAGCAACACACGTCCTCCGCGTCGCGACGCGGGTCATGAGCCGCGATCATTTTGACCATCCTGACCCGATATTGGTACGAGGCTTACTGCATCATGACGGTGTCGAAGACCACCCCGAGCGCTACCTCGGTGAGGAACGACTCGACCCCCATGACATGTCGCCCGCCAATCTCGACGCATTGCGGGCTCAGCGCGATCGGGCGCTGACACGACTCGCCGTCGACGACAGCCCAGAGGTCGCCGCTGTCACGGCCTCCATGCTCAACGACATCTACGATAAAACTGGCCTCACCCAAGAGGAAAAACACGAGCGATACCGCGACGGCTCACGTCAACGTTCATTTGAGTCTGGCGACAGGGAAGGCATCGGCAAGACGTCGGACTTCATCGACAACTGTCTCGGTCTTGAATTTAATCCTGACTATAAGCTTCGGAAGAAGTTAGCCGATAAATACCGGATGCAGATACCGACTGTACTTGACTTTGTGTTGCGATCAAACCTAACAGAGAAAGCAAAACAAAAAATTACGGATGAGCTGTTCTATGCTGTCGAGCTTTGCCGACTCATAGTGATCGATGCATTGCCGCTTTATGACCCCACCCGTCGCGCACCGGCCAGTGAAACGCGTCGTCTTGGCGAGTTTGCCAACGGGCACGTTGTGACGCTTCGTCCGGCGTCTTAGTACATAAAACAACATTTCTCTCTATTAAATAGTCCCAAAATACTATTTACCATAAGCGCCAAGTATGTGCTATAATAGTCGACAGACAGAGATTGTGTTGTGAAATAACAAATTTAGTTGACGCAAAAGAAAATTTGTTCTATAATCATACATAAATCTGATATAACAACCTGACCAAAAGGAAGAAAGACCAGTATGAACGATGCCGCCCAAGACATGACTGTAAACACGAGTAACGCCGTCGAGCGTATCTTGAGTGGTATTGAGCGAGAACGCGAACGCGAGATTATCGCTCGCCGTTTTGGCCTGAACGACCGCAAAGAAACTCTCGAGCAAATCGGCGACCTGCTGGGCATTACCCGCGAGCGCGTCCGTCAACTTGAGAAAGCTATCTTGATCCGCCTCAAACTCGCTGCCGAGAAAGATGCTGACAACGTCGGAGCTGTTGAAAAGCACTTTATTCGTCACCTTCATGAAATGGGCGGTGCAGCCCGCGTGAGCGACTTGACAGGCCGTATTCATAAAACCCCGACAGAGCGCGATCATGCACACATTGCCTTCATCGCTGAACTTGCACCAAATCTGACAGTATTGGGCGAAAATGACAATTATCACCACGGTGTCGCTATCCGCGAGCGTCACGACGAGAAAAAACTGCGCGCTGATGTCGATACTGTGGTTCGTACCATCAAAGAGCATGGTCAACCGATTTCGGTCAGTGACTTGCACAGCAAACTCAATCACGAGCACCCCGACCAGGTCCGCGCTGTTGCTAGCCTCAGCAAAAATCTTAGCAACCTTAAAGACCAATGGGGCCTCAACAAATGGCCAACTGTCAATCCGAAAAATATTCGCGACAAGATATATGTTATTTTGCAAGATAGTGGCAAGCCGCTGCATTTTAGCGACATCGCAAAAAGTATCAAAAACAGCGACTTCAAACGTAAAAACGTCACCACCCAAGCGATTCACAACGAACTGATCAAAGACAAGCGCTTTGTCTTGATCGGTCGCGGTATCTACGCTCTTCAAGAATGGGGCTATCGTAAAGGTACCGTCAGCGACATCATCAGTGACATCCTCAAGAAAGAAGGTGCGCCACTCACTCGCGACGAGATCGTCCGCCGTGTGCTAAAGCACCGCCAAGTCAAAGAGACGACAATCCTACTCAACCTCCAGAGCAAACCCGAGTTCAAACGTGTTGCTAAGGCAACGTATACGCTTGCTGAAAAAGCATAGCTTTTAGCAGCACGCTCATTGATACATTTTTCATTGAACATTTAGCATTGATGTATCGTTTTTCATGTATGATTTGCTGACGATCAATGATCAACGATCAACGAAAAACTAACGATCAACGATCAAAGGATCAACGATCAATGTCGCGCAATTGCTAAATAAGCGTTTTTCGGCGACAATAGGTTATGGTAACATATGGGCTCACTCATCGGATTTATCTTTAGTTTATTGCTCCAGTGGTACGTCTGGATACCGCTTGTTGCTGTATTGGGCTATCTCACATGGCGCAACTACCGCGCTGCCGAACACATAGAAGCCGCCGAGATGAGCCTGCTTGTCCTCGAGATCCCGAAGACAAACGACAAAAAAGAATTGGCCGCCGAGCAAATGTTTGCCAGCCTCCATGGCATCTTACGAGACCGCAAAGAGCTCAAAGAGAGCGGGGGATGGCAAGAACATATCAGTTTCGAGATCGCCGCCGTCGGCAAACTTATCCGTTTTTACGTCTGGGTGCCGAAGCATTTGCAAAACTTCGTCGAAGGCCAGATCTATGCCCAATATCCTACAGTCCAAATACATGAGGCTGAAGAAGATTACACCAAGCGCCACCTTGAGCACTCGGTCGTCCACACGGCTGAGTTAACGCTCAGCGACAATGAAGTATTGCCTATCAAGACATTTGAAAGTTTTGAAGTCGACCCGCTCGCCAGTATCACCGCAACACTCGCCAAGATGGACAGCAACGACGAAGAAATATGGATACAGATATTGGCTCGACCGATCGCCGACGATTGGCATCGCCGCGCCGCCGCATACGTTCAAAAGGTCAGGGGAGGGGGTGGAAGCGGCCTCAGCTTTGGTGACCCCAGTTATTTCCTCAAAATTCTTGAGGCATTGTGGACGCCGCCAGCGGGCGGGGCAGGGGGTGAAGCCAAACCGCGTGAACTCAGCGAACGCGAAAAGACCCGCATCGCAGAGATAGAGAAAAAATCAACCAAACTCGGCTATCGTGTCAAAATTCGTGTCGTATACCTCGGCGAAGACCGCGTCGCCGCCAAGTTGCGTATGCAGGCACTCGTCGGTACCTTTAAGCAGTTCAACTCGACCAACCTCAATGGCTTTCGCATGACAGGAAGTAGCTTTCGGCGAGACGACCTCACGCCGTATGCTGCCCGTATGTTTATTGACAAAGGCTATATCCTCAATATTCAGGAACTCGCAAGTGTCTACCACCTCCCACATACCAATGTCGAGACGCCAAATATCGTCTGGGCCAGCACAAAAACCGCCGAACCACCGACCAAATTACCCGTACTCACCGGTGATACTGCCGTGGACAGTGAGATCAGTGCCTTTGGGCTGACCAATTTCCGCGGTTCCAATCAACAGTTTGGCATCTACCGCTATGATCGCTCTCGTCACGTCTATATCATCGGTCAAACTGGTGCAGGTAAGTCGGGGCTTCTCGAACTTTTCGCACTGAGCGATATATATCACAACCAAGGCTATGCCATCATCGATCCGCATGGTGATTTTGCTATCAATAACCTCAAATTTATCCCGCCACACCGCATCAAAGACGTGGTGTATTTCAATCCAGCCGATACCGCCTATCCGCTTGGTTTTAACCCGATGGAAGTACTCGACCCAAATCTCAAAAACAACACCAGCTCGGAGATAATCGGTGTTTTGAAGCGTATGTTTGGTGAGAGTTGGGGCCCACGACTTGAGTACATCCTACGCTATACTATCTTAGCCTTGCTCGATCATCCCGATACAACCATGCTCGACATTACCCGCATGCTGACTGACAAAAAGTTCCGTAAGGAAGTGCTGGCGACCTGTACTGACACGGTAGTTATGAATTTCTGGAATATCGAATTTGCCAGCTGGAACGACAAATTTCAAGCCGAAGCCGTCGCGCCGGTACTTAACAAAGTCGGAGCGTTCACTGCCAACCCGATTATCCGCAATATCATTGGCCAGCCCAAAAGCACCTTCAATATCCGTAAGCTCATGGATGAACGCAAGATACTTGTTGTCAACCTCAGCAAGGGGCTGATCGGCGAAGACAACGCCGGTATTCTCGGCGCATTTATCGTCACCAAGGTGCAACTGGCCGCCATGAGCCGCAGTGATATACCAAATGTCGAAGACCGTACACCATTTTACCTCTACGTTGATGAGTTTCAAAACTTCGCAACTGATAGTTTTGCGACTATCTTGTCTGAGGCACGTAAATACGGCCTCAATTTGACGGTGGCCAACCAATACATCGCCCAGATGGGCGAAGTCGTGCGTGACGCCGTGTTTGGCAACGTCGGCACCATGATCAGCTTCCGGGTCAGCGCCGATGACGCGCCCTTCCTCGTCAAGCAATTTGAGCCACAATTTGAAGCCAATGACCTCTTGCAGATGCACAACCGCAATTTTATTGCCAATATGGTCATCAGGGGAGAGAAGACCCCAGCTTTTAGTGGTACAACCCTTGCACTACCATCGGCAACAGAAGAGGGCCAGGGGCATCTACAAGAGATTATCGAGTTCTCGCGCACCATGTTTGCACGTGACCGTGCAGTAGTAGAGCAGGAGATCCATAACCGTATTGCTTCGAGCATGACACCCGCCGCCCAACAAGCCCTGCCAAAAGCCTGGCCAATTCAGGGTGCTACCTCAGTTGCCACGCGTGATGACGCTGCGCCCAAATTAGTGGGTCCCGTTGCCCCACAGCCGCCTTCAGTAATTACTCCTCAGCCATCACAATCAGTCCAGCAGGCATTTCCCGCGTCACACGACGAACCACACGAACCATCAGAGCCAAAACGTAAACGTTCTCGTAGCCGTTCCCGCCGTAAAAAAGATAATCCTGGTACTCCTGAAGCCTCCCGAGGACCATCAGCCCCTGTGCGGCCTGCAGAGTCTCATCAACGAGCTGTGTCTCTTCCAGCCCATCAGCAATCGTCTCCAGCTCCAGTCACACCGCGTCCATCCTCCAACGACCACGAGCTTCGTCTGCGATAGACCTGTTATTAGACATCAACTTCGTCCTTAGATAGTAATACTAACTATATAGAACATAATTAGAACACTAATTATGGTATTGACTCTGGTTATTACTAACTATATTCGACACCAATAGTTGTAAAAAACGACACCGGTGACAACAGCCGGGCATAGCGTAGCATAGACGTATAAAATAGCAGGCAATGCTCAAATAAATCTCATCATAGGCGAGAGAAAACATGGCTCCAATAGTAAAAAGTGATGTATATTGTTCGTGTCGCACAATATATCTTTTACGATATGCGATATAGTATTGATAGATGAGTTGTTATACCTCTTCTGAGCCCCCTAACAGGGGAATATCCATCTATTATTGTCTTCGTGTCGTCGTGATGCCACTATTTACCATTTACCATTTACTATTTACTATTTACTATTTACTATTTACTATTTACTATTCTCCATGCCGCCACTGATCGTTGCTGGTAATGACTTTTCCACATCATTGTTGTGCATGCGCGTTGTATTTGTTTGACATTTCACAAAATTATTTCACGCCCCTGCTATTCCCTACTATTTGACTTTTATATAAATGTATATTTTTATATAGTTTTTCCCTTCACTCATTGTTACCCTCTATATAGAACATAAATAGAACATTATTATAACAGGTCAGGGGTTAACAACACAACCACCTATTGCTTATAAAACGCTTTGCCTTCGACCCGTACATCAACATACTGCGGGGTGATACCACGCGCTTGTATGTGTTGCACTGCGGCGATAATATCCGCCACCTGCCCGAGGGGCTCACGATCAATATTGAGCTTTATCAGATAGGGGCGATCATCAAATAGTAGATCAACCTCCTTGAGTGTCCCTGACGGTATGACAATCTCCTTCACGGTGCCAAGCTGCGCCTCAACCCCACCCACTACCCGACCAATAAATGTCATCATCTTTGTAGAAGCTATGATCTGTTGCGATACCGCTGGTAAACCAGTCATGTCTCGTACGGAAATTTTTGGGTCGGCAAGCAAATTCTTCTCAAATGAAATACCACTACTATCGACGAGATACTGTCTGTCGCCTATCTGCCACCTGGCAACAGGTTGGCGAGCACCGAGGACAACCGAAGCACTCATTACACCAGCTTCATTGCGAAGAACTGCTGAGGCGAGCTCCGGAGCTCGTTGCACCATAGCATAGCTAAACTGGTCGCGGTTAAGCGCAAATTGAAACCGTTCGAGTGGATGTTCATTGAGATAATCTTGTACAAGCTGTTGGTAGCGATCATGCGATGCGGTCACGGAGCTCGGTTGAAAAACAATTGACGGTGCAGTGATCAATTGATCAAACAGCCACGCGACCAAAGCAACGGCAATAAGTGAAACGATTAGAAGTAACCCTATGTGACGCCGACGAGCTTTCAAGCCTGTTGTCTTGTGGCGTGGCGATATCAACTGCGAACCCGCCTCGTTAGCCGAAATGACTTGTGCTGAACTGCTACCCGTCAGTGTACGGCTACGACGAAAGAGATACCGGTTTGTCTCTGTCTGCACCGATGGCTGACGAACTTGTTCTTTCTCGCGGATGCGTCTGGAACGAAATGCCATCTCTAGCCTCGTGTTTTCTTATGATGTACATCAATGATCATCTCTGCTAGTGTCACAGCTGCTCGCGGTTTTGCAAAACGATGTAAATTACGCGACAACTTTTCACGGAGCGACGCATCTTTTATCAGCGCCATAATCGTCTCTTTTAGGGCATCAGTCTCTGTTATATCATGATCAGTCACAACGATTGCCGCCTCCGCCTCACGATAGACGGCTGCATTTTTTACTTGATCCCCGAGCTGAGAGGCTGGCACCGCAATCACCGGTTTTGCCAGTCCAGCAAGTTCCTGCAAAAACGTTGCACTCCCCCGCGCCACGACCACATCAGCCGCCCCAAGCACCAGCGGCATATCATTATAGACAAATGAAACTACTGTGTAGTGCGGATGATCTGGCACACGATCCTTCAAATCGTCGTAGTGCTTCTTGCCAGTAATGTGATAGATATGAACGCCTGCGCGCACGAGAGCTTCCCCTGCCCTCACCATCGCTTCATTGATACTACGCGCACCTAGCCCACCACCAGTAACCACGATGAGCGGTGCAGTGAGATCAATAACACCGATCGCAGCTTTTGCAGCTCGCTGCTGATCACTCGACAACGGACGAAACGCCGCATCAATCGGAACTCCCGTATAAGTACTACGTGATCGATCATAGCGGTAATTTTCCAGTGGTGATCCGGTCGCAATTCGATCAGCAAATCGCGCCAAGACGGTATTGGTCAGCCCAGGCCTGGTGTCAGAGTCATGAATAACAATTGGCACACGAAGTAGCCGTGCCGCTAGCCCGAGTGGCAAACAGACAAAACCGCCTTTCGCAAACACCACATCAGGCCGAAACCGCCATAGAACCCAGATACTTTTTCCAAAACCACCTATGATCTTGAACCCGTCGCGAATATTGAGACCGATTGTACGAACATCAACCAGTCGCTGCCATATACTCTCGCCATGGTATCGTCGTAATTTGCCTGCCGGTATGGTGGTGACAGCTACAGAGACCTGTGCATGCTTCATGATGCCTCGAGATTGGGCCTCAAAAGCCCTATCGCACACGAACATGACTTCGAGGCGATCGTCCAACCGTTGGAGCTCATTAATAACGGCCAGAACTGGTGTGACGTGTCCGCCTGAGCCGCCGCCCGCTGCGAGAAGTCTCATCTGCGCTCCTTTCTGATGCCAGGTTATGAGTGGTGTACCGTGATATATGATACACAATACCAAGTGCGGCCATCATAAACAACAAACTTGTGCCGCCAAAACTCAGAAATGGCAACGTAACGCCCGTCAGCGGAAAAATACCTGTCATTGATCCAATATTTATCACAACATGCGTCCCAAGCCAACCGAAGACACCTGCTGCCAGTAATTTCATCATTGGGTCATCAAGCATATCAGCCATGCCGATAACTCGTCTGAGTAGCGCCGCGAACAGCCCCATAATCACCAGTAAGCCACCAAAGCCAAATATCTCTCCTAAGACGGCAAATATCGAGTCATTCAATGCCTCGGGCAAATAACCAAACGCCTGCACACCACCCGCAAGCCCACGTCCAAAAAAGCCCCCACTACCAATAGCTATTTTAGCCATCTCAATATGATAACTCGAGGCATCTGTCACTGTTTCGGCGTTGGCAAACGTCATGATGCGCTCCAACCTATGTGGTGAGGTGATGATAAACATCGCCGCAATAGCCAACCCCGTCAACCCCGCAAACAGCAGCATGCGAATATTTAGCCCCGCAACAATCAACATCGTCACAACAATACCAATCATTGTGATGCCCGTCCCCATGTCTTTCTGTAAACCAACGACAAATACCGTTGCAACGGCTACAACAACACCCAGCGGTATCAAGGTGTCGTTCAGATCACTGACACTGCCCTTTTTCATGCGTTGAGCCAAAAAGACAGCCGTAAAAATCAGCAACCCAAACTTGAGAAATTCTGCAGGCTGAAATGAGGTGAAACCGAGATCAAACCACCGACACGCACCGTTGAAACACATCGCTGGAGCCGTGTTCATAGCCCCCAACAGCGCCAATACGAGACACAGTCCAAGAGCAGCGAGTACTAATTTATTTGCAAATCGTTTCCAAACATCCATCGGTACCAAGGCTGACATAGCAAAGGTCGATAGCCCAATCCCGAGATACAATAACTGTTTGAGCATAAAGTGACTCTGGTCTATACTACCCCCGTCATTGTTGATGCGGTGGATCTGATAGGGGCTGATCGCAAACAATACCACCAAACCGACCAGCACTAGCAACCCCATAAATAGCACGATACGGTAATCAGGCCGATGCTTACGCGCCACCCTGCCCTCTGCACCCTCTGCACCGAGAGTATGCGCCTGGCGTCGTCGCACCACCATCGTTAAATATGCCCTCCCGCAAGTGCTAACAGCAAGCCGACAAATCCGACTACATTGCCGATGATCCAAAAACGCATGGTGACTTTGCTCTCTGGCCACCCTATTGCTTCGAGATGATGATGTATCGGTGCCGAAAGCCAAATCTTACGCCCCAGAATTCGCTTGCTCAATATCTGGAGCATGCTCGTGCCGGCCTCAATCACAAACACGAGACCAATGATCGGTAAAAGTAAGATCGAGTCAGTCAACATAGCTACAACGCCCAGCGCCGTTCCCAGTGCAAAACTCCCGACATCTCCCATAAAAAACCGTGCCGGGTGAACATTGAACCACAGATAGCTCAGCAAAGCGCCGAGTATCGTAAAGCAAAATCCTGCAATCCCTTCATCACCTCGCAGTAGCGCTATCACTGCAAATATCGAGTATGCCGATGCAAGCAAACCACCCGCTAAGCCATCGAGGCCATCACTGATGTTGACAGCATTACTGGCGCTGACAACCGCCATGATAAAGAGCGGCATAATCAGCCAACCGAGCTCGAGTGGTCCAAAAAACGGTACATGTATCTGAGAGTAATCACCCCCAATTCGATAGTAAAAGAACCATGCGCCTACGACTGCAACAGCGGTAATCATAGCAAATTTAAGCCCTGATCGCATGCCAGCCACGCCAAGTTTTTTGCCACGAATATTGATAATATCGTCAATCAACCCGACCATCGCCCCGCCAATCAGCGCTGCCAGCGGTAACCAGGTTTGCTCACGATCAAGATTAAATAGTAACGTCACGACCGACACTGCTATCACGATAATTAGTCCGGCCATCGTCGGAATGTTACGTTGAAACTTCTCAGCATGCAACTTGGTAAAAACAGTTAGCTCTTCTCCCGTTGTGCTGGTTGAGCGCTGGCGTTTCCAAAATCGATACCGATAGGCAAAATACGTATAGATCGGCGTCATAACTACCGACAAAAACAATGATGCGAGAGCCAGAAGCACCAGCGTAATCAGCGAGGTGGTGAGCTGCGAAATAGTGATGTCCGTCATGGTTCCCCTTTTTTGGTGTTAGCGAAGTGGATAGTTATCCAACATCCAGTTATTCATATCGTTAAATATTGGCCCAGCAGCCGTCGTCCCCTCATAGCCGCCGACTTTGGCATCATCGACTCGTACCATTATGACATATCGCGGCTCATCGATACCACCAAACCCAAGGTAGGTACCTATAGAGTTCTCGTCAGAATACTGCCCCGTCTTGGGATCTATTACCTGGCTCGTACCGGTTTTGCCACCAACCTTGTATCCTTCTCGATCATTTTTACCAAAAAAACCAGTTTTACGACCCTGCCATATCAGATCACGTGCCGTGGCCGATGCGTCAGCCGACAATACGTTTTTTGCAACAACTGACGTCGGTCGCTTCGTGACCACGCCATCGTCACTACGAAGTCCGGCAATCAGATGCGGCTTGTAGTAGGTGCCGCCGTTGATTTCTGCCGAAAATGCTGCCGCAGTTTGAATCATCGTTAAGTCCATACCTTGCCCAAACATCATATTAGCGTAGCGAACATTATTTCCCTCTTGTTGATCGGGTGCTATCACGGTGCCTTGCGCTTCACCAGCCTGTTCGATACCAGTCAGTTGCCCAAAGCGATATTTGTCATGGAAGTAGCGGTATATTGTATCGCGTGCCGTCCGATTGACCTCACCATCACCCATACGCTTGGCAATATAAACTACGCCGGTATTAAGTGAGTACCGAAGCGTATCGAGCATGGTTGCCGAGGCCTGACGCGGGTCTTCTTCGACATTACAAATTTTGCGATCATCAACCTGTGTACAGCCACTTCCATCGGCAAATGTTGAGTTCACCGTAACCGCCCCACTATCGAGACCTGCGCCCATACTGAGTGCCTTGATGACGGAGCCATTCTCATAGGGGTAGCTCACCACGTTATTTTGAAATACCGCGTAGTCTTCGACGTTATAATACGTTGCGGGCGCATAGGTCGGGAGATTTGCCATCGCCATAACTGCACCGGTCTGTGGGTTCATAATGACAATACTCCCCTTCGTCGCCTTTGCCCTCTCGAGACCGATTTTGAGTAACTCCTCAGCCCTCAGTTGCACCGAGCGATCAATCGTCAATACCAGATTGTCGCCATCAACCGCCGGCGTATTGATGTCGCTCTCGCCAATAGTAAGCGGGATCTTACGAACATCGGTAACGGTCTCAAGTACGCCAGCACGCCCAGCCAAACGATCATTTTGCGACTCTTCAAGCCCGTATTGACCCCGTCCGTCATTATTGACATAACCAAGTGTCTGCGCGGCAAGTGAGCCCTCTGGGTAGACGCGACGAGCTGTTTGCTGCAAACCAATTCCGGCTAGGTTTTCTTTTTGTATAAGTTCGGCTTGTGCTCGACTGACATTGCGCGCCAGCACACGGTAGCGAATTGTTTTGGTCTCATCACGCAGTAGTGGTTCAAAATCTTTGACAAGATTGCCGCCGATCAAACGCCGTAACACATCGGCCGTTCTGCCACTATCTTTTATATCGACTGGGTCGGCAAACACGATATATACCTTTTCATTGAGTACCAACGGCACGATATCCTCGCCGTCAGTCATATATATTTCGCCACGAACCGGCTGTATAGTCAGTGGCTGTACCTGTATGGCACGCGCTTCACCGACGTAATAATCATGACGCAGTATCTGCAAATAAAATAATCGCACAGCGAAGAGTGCGATCACGGCCATCAATCCCCAACGAAGGAGAGTCGAGCGAGATGGTACTCGTGATACGTATCTTGTCATGCGATTATTAGTTTTGTGTGTACTCGGTCGAGTTTGGTGCGGTGAGAGCCTGGGCGACACTACTGTTTGCTACGGTGCTAAGAGCCTGGAGACGTGCGTTTTCGTTTTGCAAATCTTCTTTTTCAGCCTTGAGAGCGCTGAGACGCGTATCGAGGCTATCAATATCATAACTGTAGCTACCGGTTCGTGTCACCTGTGTCAGGTAAATCAAACCAAGCACTGTCACCATGAGCGCGACCAAGATCGTATGCGAAATCGGTCCGAGCTTCACGGCAGACACAAATGCCGTTGTATTTTGGTTGCGACGCCAGCGAGCTTCCTGTCGGGAGGCAAACGCCGGTGCAGCCGCGCGGTAATAATGAGACATGTGGTGCTATCTCTTTGTTTTAGTGTTTGTATTGGGTGACCGACAAAGACAATAACGACACCAGATCGGCATGCGCCACTCCTGCGGAGATGCAACGTGGCAGTGCTCCGCACGAGTGTTATTGTTTTTGCCCGGGCAGTCGATGATTAGCGGTGATTGACCGTTATGCGAACTGCTCGGGATTTGTTGACGATTTTGATTGCCATGGTATCGCCTACCCTTCTGTTTGTTTTTTATATTTTCACAGCGGCACGCAGTATGGCACTGCGAGCACGCGGATTGTGATCGTGGTGGAGTGGAGGTATGTCGGCTCCCAGAATCGGCTTTTTGATAAGCAGTTTCATGCTGGCCTCGTATCCGGATGTGGTTTGGTCGGCAAAATATCGTTTGACGATCCGGTCTTCGAGGCTATGAAAGCTAATCACGACTACTCGCCCTCCTGGTTTTAGCAGGTGTGGTATGAGCGGCATGAGCTCCTCGATCTGAGACAGCTCATCATTAAGCGCGATCCTGATTGCTTGAAAAGTGCGCGTGGCGGGATGTATTTTTTGATACGAGCCACGATGAGTGTTGAGTATGACATCAGCCAGCTGAGTGGTTGTAAGCAGCGGCCGGTTTAGACGTATTGCGTGTGCAATCCGTACTGCCATAGCTCGCGGCTCTTGACCGTAGGTTTCAATAATTCGTGCCAGTTCCTTCTCGCTTGTGCGATTGACGATGTCTGCCGCTGTTCGCGTACTTGACTCATCCATGCGCATGTCGAGGGGGCCGTCCCGTTTTATCGAAAAGCCTCGCTCTGCCATGTCTAACTGTGGTGACGATACACCGAGATCCACTAATACCATGTCAAATTGTTGGCCGCTATCAGCAAGCTGCTGAGCGGCAGTCGCAAAATCGCGCCGTATGAGTGTCGCGCCCTGTTGGCCATAACCATCGAGGGTAGCAATTGCCCTAGCATCGCGATCGACCAGTGTGGCGGCAGGCGCGCCAACAACATCAATAATTTTCGATGCGTGGCCGCCATACCCTGCTGTCAAATCAAGATACGCTTCGCCGGGCTGTGGGCTCAGCAAACGTACCACGTCCTTGAGCAGAACTGGTATGTGTAACAAATCATCCTTCATTATCAAACGGGATGATTGTGTAGATGTATGGAGTTGTTGTGGTGGTATATTTTTCATTGAGGTCACCTAACTGATAGCTAAGGTTTTTGTTTTCGCAGTATGTGTTTGTTTTAGTAGTTTGTCAATGGAGTTGTTGTGGTGTGTCCGCTTTAAAAGCGGACGATAAAACCCTCGGAGAAGGGTTACCTAAGTTCTCCTTTGACAAGTGAGAGACTTATGTGTGTTCGTTATGCGTCGCGGGGCGACGCGAGATAACGAATGTGAGGTGGAGTTTTTTGGGAGGTGTGTTGTTGTTGATTGGAGGTACGATCGAATTATTTTAAGTGTCATCGATTGCTTCACCCCCTAACTATCAGATAGTTGACCTCACGAAATCGGTAAATTCCGTGATCTATTCGCCTAATTATTAACGTGCGGCACTAATGCGCCAGTATTTTCCAGCGCGGACAACGACGACATCACGGTCGATACCGGCATAGTCAAGCAGATGTTGCTCGATGGTAATTCGTCCCTGCTTGTCGTCCATATCACCGCCAACCTTGCCAGTACGAAATTGTACGTTGAGATCAGCGATTTGCTCGTTGAGAATATCGCCAGCCAGCGCTGCTTCGACGTCGGTCTGCCAGACCGATGCCGCATATAGGTGCAGGTAGTCGCGAAATCCCCGGGTGATCACAATACCACTTTCAAACTCAGCACGAAGTTCAGCAGGTATTGTTAACCGCCGCTTATCGTCAAGCTTACGTTCGAAATAATCAGTTGTGCTCATAGTCCCCGAGCGTTATGGTTGATGTTTTTTATTGGTGCCAGTGGTTTTTTGTTTTTCAATCCACTACCCCTATACTACTACCCACTTCTACCCACTGCAAGTACATTTTTGATCATTTTGCTCTATCGTGTCACTTATCCACAGTTTTGTGGATAAGAAAACTCCGCACAACGAGTGCGGAGCCTTAGACAAGGGTAAGTGAGAAGGTTATTTAATCAGCCAGTTCAGTTGATTGACATAGCCGTGATCAATCTTAACGACAAGCCATGTCGTCAAAACAATCAAGTTGAGAAGTAAAGATACGAGTAGTACCGAGTTCTTAAGATCATTATTGGTTTGCGCGAACGACAGGAGCTGTTTTGGTGTTTTCGGAGAGGTTTTCTTTTTCATGCCTCATTGTATACACAAGCATTATTATTAGTCAAGGAGACGCTTATGCATGGTCAAGTAACCAGCTGTTGGCATGAACCCAGTTGGCAAGCGACCCACACTCGAGATACTCACCAGTAGACGTGCGGACTGCTATTGTGTGACCGTCAGCCACCATATCATTGAGTGCTGTGACTATGTAGTATTCCCCGTTCGATGTCTCCTGGGACGCAATTTGTCGATCAAGATACGCGAAAAACTCTGCTGGTAATACATACATACTAGAATTATTAAGGTTGGTGTTGACCTCACCCGGTTTTGGATGCTCAACAATGCGACGATAATTACCATTTTCATCAGTTACAATAACGCCAAACTGGTCTATTTGTTCCCAAGGTATTGGGTTGCCAATCAAACCACCATCTGCACCCTGCTCCTCAACCAATCGCTTAAGATCAGCCGACTCTGATCCACCATCGGTGCGATAGAGCGTTTGGTCACCCATAATAATCAAGACATGTTCATCTGGTTCGACATAGTCTCTACATAGCCATACAGGAATCGAAGTACCGTATCTTCCATCAGAAAGGTCTTGAGAAATATAATGAAATGTCACGTGCTCTGGTGGTGTAATCGCCGCTATCAGATCACCCTTCCCCTTAGCGCGCAGATAGTCTTCAATGACTGGCTGACGCTCATAATAATCACGTAATTGCCTAGCATCGCCACTCACAACAAAATATATATCTGTCACTCCGGCTTGTATACAATCTTGCACACCATAATCGATAATCGGTCGGTTCAGTAACGGTAACATACATTTTTCAACCGCTTTCGCTACCGGTAAACGCCGAGTACCATACCCCGCGACAGCAAAAATTGCTTTTGTACATTTCATTGTGTCATACCCTCCAGACAATCGATTACTTCTTGAAAACTTGCCACTTTCCTCACTGTTGCCGGTAACCTATCTTGGCCTATCGACTGTGTCGCCAACAATTCTCGATCTCGTGGCCAATACCAGTAACCGTTTGATCGAGGTGCGTTGAGTCCAGAAAAGCTAATTGCCTTATCGTCGAGCAACGTAAGAGACTGGGTATACCATGGACCCTCGTGCATCGCGATATCGTCAAAAGCGTAACACGAGCCAAACGCGTCGTAATGATTCGTGATATAGACACCTTTATCTTTTGAACCTAAGATAATATGTGGTACGTCAAGTACATGTGCAGCTGCCATCTTCCAATTTTGCCACTCCTCGCCACCATACGTCATGATAAAAAAAGGTTTCTGCTGATCGCGCAGCGTGCGTAAAAATTGTTTTGCACCAGTCTCGTAGATAGCTTCGTCATACTGAATCGCATCAAGAAAGCGTTGTTTGATATCGGAAAGCTGTTCAGTCGTTACCTGCTCACTCAACGCCGTCACCATATCAAACGACCCGCCGCTTTGCGACACAACCTGCTCAATTTGACGGAGCAATGTCGCTTCGCTGCCGACAACTCTCACATACGCGTCCTCAAGAGCCCGTTGCATAACATTGCTATCGATCAAACAACGATCTAAGTCAACAATCAAAGTATGTACATACGGTTCATTGGTCATGCAAAATATATCCTCATCAGCTGTCTGGCAACAGCGTCAGAATTATGCCGAATAAAACTACGAGTTGCGACTAATGGATCGCTCGTTTGCGCTCCACCCCAAGCAGCGTGGGCCAAAATCGGAGCTCCTTTAGCCTTGTAGTGTCGGCTTGATAATACATCGTTATCTATGGCGACGGCAAACTCACCATCTTTGGCATATCTACTCATGAGTGAATCTGACGGCATGTCAGTGTTGTATATGACATAATCAAGCATCTCGTAACCAGCCAAGCGTTCTATCTCATCAGCAAAATCATGTACCTTGAATTGCTGTGTCGGGCCCGGTTTCGTTACCAGATTACATACATAGACTTTTGTGGCAGCCGTCTCCATAAGCGATTGCCCGATACCAGGCACAACCAAGGCCGGTGCAAGACTACCATACAAATTGCCCGGTGCAATCACAACTATGTCGGCCTCGGCGATGGCCGATAGTGCTGCTGGGTTTGCGACAGCCGACGGCTCAAGCCATATTCGTGGACGAGACGCGATAGCGGCATGAGCAATTGTATACTCGCCACGGACGGGTTGCATATCGTCGCCTTCTGCACATAAGGTCACATTCGTGAGTGTTATAGGCTCAACAGTACCAGTAATATTTAATACCTTTCCTGCTAACTCTACGGCTTCTGCGAAGCTGCCTGTCATCTTTTCAAGCGCTGTCAAAAATAAATTACCAAATGCGTGGCCTTTTAGTGTATTATCCTCGAAACGGTAATTAAACAAGTCACGAACTTTTGGATTGTCACTGAGCGCAACCAGACATTGTCGCACGTCCCCTGGTGGAAGCACGCCGTACTCATCGCGCAGTTGACCTGTACTACCACCATCATCGGCCATATTAACAAGTGCCGTGATATCACGCACGTATTGTTTGAGTCCGCTCAGCAGCGTAAAACTGCCCGTCCCCCCACCGATCACCACCACTTTCGGACCGTTAATCGTTTGCTTCATCTATACTCCTCGAAGTTTCTTAATTACCTTACCGAACCATAGCGCACTCGGCCGAGGCGTCCGCGCCAGTGTCGTATAATCAACCTCTACCAATCCAAAACGAGGCCATTTGCCATATGCCCACTCAAAGTTATCGAGCAAGCTCCAGTGGAGATAACCCTCGATTTTCGCCCCATTTTTCATTGCTTTATATATAGCGTCAATTGTGTGCGCAATCCACCAGCGACGATAACGGTCGCCACGATCTGCCACGCCACTTTCGGTGATAATGATTGGTTTTTTGTATTTTTTATACAATCGTTCCAAAACGAATTGCACATCACCTGGACGCATCTCCCACCCGAGGTCACTGATACGCTCGTTAAGGTTTCGTATGCGACCATTTTCATATCGATTGGCAAAATAATAATTCAGTCCAAGCCAATCCATATGACGGCGGATGCGACTCAGAAACCAGTAATCCCCGACATAACGAAACGCCCAAACTACTAATTTTGATGACCACTTATCGTCTCCGGCATAGTGGTGGCTGCAGTTTTTGCTGACGCTAAATTTAAAGCGACGGCTTATACGGCGACCACTCCGCACGACGCGGTTGTGTGCAACGGTAATATTGTAGTATGTCCATGCACTGAGTAAATAATTGCTATGTTTGTGTGGTGGCCACTCACCTTCGCTCATCCACCCTTGGCCTACATAAACTTCCGGCTCATTAAACGTACAGACTAAGCGAATGCTCGACTCATATTCATGAAGTACCTTTTCGGCAAAACGAACAAAATAATGTATATTTGCTCGTTTTTCAAACCCTCCTTTTTCGGCAAACCAGACTGGCATTGACCAGTGAAACAATGTGACGAGTGGCTCAACCCCACGCTCCTGTAGTGCGGAAAGATATGCTCGATAATGTTCGATTTCTGTCATATCCCACTTGCCTTCTTCGGGTTCGATCCGCGACCATTCGATACTAAAACGAAACGCATTCATATGAAGCTTCGTCAGTATATCGAAATCCTGCTCGTAGCGATGATAATGGTCAACCGCTTTGCCAGAAACATAATTGCTCGGCCGCGTGGCATCACGCTTGATCTCGTCCCAATCAGGTAAATAATTTAGCTTGTATTCAGCCTGTTTGGCGCGCGATTTGGCGTGCTCCAACTCCGATACGCTCCATTGATTGTGATTACCACCCTCAACTTGATGCGCACTGGTCGCCGCGCCCCACAAAAACCGTTTTGGAAATGTATATTTTTGTACCATGCTTTGATTATATATCACTATAGCTGATAGTCCTTAGCTAGTAGTCCTTAGCTAGTAGTACTTAGCTGATAGCCCTTAGCCGATAGTACTTAGCTATAGCCCTTAGCTAGTAGTCCTTAGCTGATAGTACTTAGCTGATAGACCTTAGCCGATAGTACTTAGCGATAGCCCTTAGCTAGTATTCGTTCGTCTTACCAGCTATCAGCTACCAGCTATCAGCTATCAGCTATGAGCTATGAGCTCTGCACCCTCCCCATTTACTATTTACCAATTACTCTTTACCATAGATGCAATGTATATGAGACTATTTCGCGTGTTATGGCGGCTATTGACCCTGCTATTTGTCATGGCTGCGACATACACGACGGCCTTCGTCTTCCTCCCTTATCTCGACCATCGGCTCCCCGTCGTTTGGGCAATACTCCTGGCTTATCTCGCGCTTGCCTACGTATTGTTGCCGCTCATCAGTCGGTTTTGGCGAGTCGTTTTCAAGCCCAATCATATTCCTCGTTACGTCACCACACCTGACGGCTGGCCAGCGGACCCGGTCAATATCGCCATCGTTGCCAAAAACAAGCGACAACTTGTAGCCGCTATGAGTAAGGCTGGTTGGTATCAGGCTGATCGCTCGAACCTCACAAACACATTACACGAGGCGTACGCCATTGTTTTCAATAAAAACTATTTGACTGCACCGTTTAGCGCCTTCTATCTATTTGGCCGCAAATTTGACATCGGTTTCCAGATGCCAATTGAGGGCAAAGCGGCACCGCGGCACCGACACCATGTGCGGTTTTGGCAAGTTCGTGATGAACCTGCCATTGACACCAAAAATCACTTCGAATATTGGCTTCAGCGATTGAAACGTTTCTTCTCGCGCCGTCAAAAAGTCTGGATCGGTGCCGCTATCCAAGACGTCCGACCGATCGGCCTGCGCTGGCGTAACCTTCAAATCACTCATCACTCAGGGCGTCATATCGACGACCGCGATCTCATTATTCGCTCGCTCAAAGACACCGGTATCGTCAAATCAGTTCATACCATCACCGATGGCGAACCCTTTCGTATGCGTACGCAAAACATCAGCACCAGCTTCATCGTCGATGGCACGATCAAAGTCGTAACACTGAAAAATCGTATCAGAAAAGAAGTCAAGTGAAAATCGCTATCCAAGGCCAAGCCGGCTCATTTCACGACGCGGTCGCGAGGCGGCACTTTGGTGATGACTGCGAACTCGTCTGCTGCGAGACATTTCATGGTGTGTTTGAGGCTCTCGCCGCCGCTACCGCCGACAAAGCTGTTTGTGCTATCGAAAACTCACTGTATGGCTCAATCGGTGACGTCTATGATCTATTGCTACGCTACAAATTCCCAATCGTTGGCGAGGAGATCAAGCACATCCACCAACAACTGATTTCCGCCCCATCTGCGAAGCTATCAGATATACAAGAGGTCTATTCTCACCCCGTTGCGCTCAACCAATGCCGTGAATGGCTCGAAACAAATCTGCCACGTGCCGAACTGATCGAGCATCATGACACGGCCGGTGCTGTCGAGTACATCAAACAGCAAGGCAGCACCCATGCTGCTGCCATCGCCGGCACACAAGCTGCCAAACTATATGATATGCACTGTATTGCACGTGACATTGAGGACGAGAAAACCAACTTAACACGCTTTGTAATTCTCGATCTTTCCGGCACTACACCACCAAATGCCGATAAAGTATCCCTCGTGCTGACAACGTCACACGCTCCTGGCGCGCTGTACCGCGCCCTCGGTGTTTTCAACGATCGCCATGTCAACCTCACCAAACTCCAATCCCGCCCTATCCGCGGCGAACGATTCCGCTACCAATTTTTCATCGACGCCGAGTGCGACAAGCCCACATTCACGATCGTTACCGATGAGCTCATGGCTCAAGGCTGCACCCTACGTCTTCTCGGACACTATCCTGCCGCGCATTAATTACTCTGCTCTGTATCGTAGTATCCATCCACCGACAAATACACCTATGCCACCGACATAGATTCCAATACTCGCAACATTAAACAGTGCATCAAATTTTCCAGGATAAGACGTATCGATAAAAGCCCATACCATTATCATCAAACTGCTGATGATAAAAAGCCATGCACAGATACGCCACCACTGAGTCCAGTGCATCGCCTTTTGCAATAGTCCGTCAGGTTGGCATTGACGACTAACCCGAGAAAGTGATTGTGACGAGACGGTTTGAGGCGAGTACTTCTCTGCCTGGTGTTTAATTTGCTCAAATATCGCCAATGAGCTTTCGTATATCTTTTTATAACTTTTGGCATCCACAGTAAATGGCTGGTTCTGATAAATGTAGAGTCTGTCTTCAACAATCTCTATATCACACTCACCTTGCAAATTATCAATAGCCGACTGCATGACGTCTGGCGTAAACAAGTAGAGGGCATCACGTTCCTTGCCTGCAGGGCAAAATACGGTAAAGTATTGGCCAAAATTGCCTTCCAGCTCAAGCATCTGATGCTTTTTAAATTGGTCCGTCAGGTTAGTAAGTCGATGAAAGCGATTATTGCGCCTTGCATCGAGTACTATATGCGGCAATTTTCGCGGTAGTCTCATGACAATAAAACCGATATCCCAGTATGAAGCGAATCGTCCACTGCCGGTTTCTATCGTCCTTGAGCCAATCATTACATCTGGTGCAGTCTTGTTGGAAATAGTTACAATCGAATTGACATCTTTTTTCTTTCCCGCTTGCAACATCATTCCAACAGAGTCACCGCTAGCCAGGTTGTTCCCCAGGTAAAGGCTATTGCTCGATGCAAACTTTGCAAGACGCTGGTCATTATGCGTTGCGAGCGCCCACATCAACCACTGTCCGACCGTCATATTACATACAAACAAAAAAACTACTAAGTAGCCATAGGTTTTTGTATCGAACATTTGGCTCAGTAGTCCGCTTAGCCCAAGGGGAATAGAGATTCCCAAAATAATTATCCATCCCGTCATTAGCCACTGCATATAGCTGATCCTGTTTGCGGCCAAACGATGCACCAGAAAAGCTGGCAGCAATGTCACTACGCTGCGTGAAAAGCTAGTTGCAGTGTCTAAAGGAGTAAAGTCTATATCGTGACCGTGTTTCATCTAAAATCAGTATACTACGCATAGCTAATTCTCTACGACATCTTCCCCAAAATGCTTTTGTAGTCGCAGTAGGATTGAGCGTTGGTGACGGCCAAATTTCTTACTAAGAGTTTTCATATCCGTACCCTGCTGAAATAGCTGCTGAAGTTCGGCATCATCTTTGTCACTCCAGGGACGATAGGCATTGGGATGCTTCTCGCGCATTTTCTCTAACCGCTCCGCCCAGCTACTGGCCTTGGCGTCTTTGTCGACCGCTTTTTTCGTCGCGGCTTTGGCACGCTTCAGCGCTTTTGCGCGCAGATGCTCGAAGCGGGCATGGTCATCACAGGCCTTTTTGCGCAATTGCTCGTCGATACGAACCGCCTCGTCGCTCACTCTGAGCGCCATGCGGTTGATACCAAGCAGGCTCAAGCCCTCGAGTGATCGCACGCGGCTGAGGGCGACATAGCCCATTCCCTCGACAAACGCCCGACGTAGGTCGATCCGTGCGGCATCAAGTGTCATGCCTTGCGACTTGTGTACGGTGATCGCATAGGCGAGACGAAGTGGAATCTGACTCAGGCTGGCGCGCTTTTTATCGCCATCGCGTAGTTCCCATGTGTCGTGCTTCATCGTCACGGTCTTACCGTTATAAAACTCGACGATCGGATAATCAGAATACTGCTCGAAGCCGATGACCTTGCCGAGCGATCCGTTGACGTATTTGCGCTCCGGACTGTTTTTGATCGCCATGACAAGTGCCCCGACTTTGAGCACCAATTTTTCTGGCGCGATACACGACCGTTTCAGACTAGCGACATAGTTTTCTTTACCGGTCGTATGCGATTCGTAGACTTTTTCTTCGCCCGCCAGCTGCTGTAATCGCGCTTGATTGATCCGATCGACGTCAAGGTTAGTGGTATGCAGTTCTGTCACCTCACTGTGTGCCAGCGCAGCATCGACCCGCCCCAGCAGGACTTCAGCGTGGCGACGACGTAGATCACCTGCCCGTAGCGAATTAAGGACATCAAGCAATATCTCGTCATCCTGACGATGCTGCTCAGCTAGGTAGCAGATGACAGGGTCGAGCTGGGGCCAGACGGTCGAGTTGACGACAAAGCTTCCCTGTTTGGCCTCGTCGCGATTAACCGGCGGTAATTGGAAAAAATCACCGCACATGATGACTTGTATGCCGCCAAACGGCCGCTCATCTTGGCGCACGACACGAGCCACTTTATCGACCATATCGAGCCGATAGTCATGCAGCATACTTATCTCATCGATCACGAGCACGTCCGTCAGCTCGATGATGTCACGACGACTTTTGAGTAAATAATCCTCAAAATCAGTCGGCAAATTGTCATGGACGCCGATACCACTCCAGGCATGAATGG
Organism: Saccharimonadales bacterium (SeqCode); assembly: GCA_049644865.1. Classification (GTDB taxonomy): domain Bacteria; phylum Patescibacteriota; class Saccharimonadia; order Saccharimonadales; family Saccharimonadaceae; genus JAPUDQ01. The sequence goes on along the minus strand of JBARSV010000019.1, from coordinate 76,170 downwards.
TATTACCACCGACATGCGTCGCGGCCAGCCCAGTCGTGGCGGTGACCGATACGTGCTTTTTCGCCTGTTTGGCTTCGCGAATAAACTGGTTGAGCACATACGTTTTGCCCGACCCAGCTGGGCCAGTCAGCAATACGTGATGCCCCTCGTGCATTATCTCCAGCGCCAGTTGTTGATCCATATACTATCAATTGTACCGCGCTCGCCGATAGATCGGCACGGTACTAATTACTACAAGACATTAATCAATGCCCTCTATCTCTCGCAAGCAATTCCGTCGCCATCGCGATCAAGTCGTGGTTCGTACGATCCGTCAGACTTCTTGATATCAAATACACCAGCATTAAAGGCATCTGTACAGTTTGCGAAAGATCGGCCATTGGTTGGCTCACTCACTGACTTGCCCTCGACCTTGCTTTTCGCCCCATTGGTCACTTGGCCATCTGTTGAGTCCACCGGGACTTGAGAATTGACATAACCCCAGCCAACACCAAACCATGCCACTACAATCACGCTAAGTATTGCAAAGGCCGGGCTCTTTTTGAAGCCCTCTGGGTCGCGTACCCACATGATGATCAAGATCGCGAGCGGGATCACCGGCAAGACGATAAGCCATAGCAAGTAACCTATGACTATCCGTTTGGTTGCTGACCACTCCTGATACTTGTACTTAGTAAACGGCAAACGGCTGAGCAAATAATCGGCGCCGCGCAAAAACATACCTTTTTGCTCACCTTTGGTCGTGACAGTTGGTTCAGTCGCCGGTGCCGCCGTAACGCGTTTCGATTGTGCCATAGTACCTCCTAAAAGTATTTACCAGATTGTACCACAATTATGTGCTATCATCTATCTCATTAGCAGTATGCTGAGAATGATAAAAACGCGCGTTCATGACGCAATCACGTATCTGTTCAAACGACGTCCTACCTCCTGAAGCAGCAGCCATTAGAGCGATAAACCGCGGGATATCAGCATCATCGATATCCAAGCCGGGGTATATTGTACCATCTTCCTCATTAGCTATCTTAATGCCCGATTCACATGAGACAACTACAAGGTTTGTTCGACTCTGTGGAGCAGTCACTGAAGTGCCAATAATGCCTCCTGTTCGCAGTTCTTTTCTTGAATATATGACCGAAGGGTCTATAATCCTTCTCAAGCCAAAGTCTGCAAAGTTACCGCCAACCCTGCCATTGTTCCGTTCGTCTAGCTCTTGAAGTATGCCTGGTTTAATTTCTTCTAGTATCTGCTCGTTGCCCCTTGACAAGTGCAGTAACAAGCTCGCGGTAAGCTCTTCCTCAACCGAATGATATCCCTTTACAAAACGCAGATCATAATCTGGCGAGAACTCTTGGGGATTACCAGTAGGGTCGATAACTGGGCCAACAACAGTCCATCGAATTCGATGGGCAAGAAAATCACCATGGATGTCACCACCGACTGTTTGACGTATTGTCTCATTGCCCTGCGTGAGATCATAGCTCATGGATGTATACTGTAGAGCTTCCACATGACTGTACGCAGCTCCCAACATCACCATCCCCCTAAGACCGACTATGCCATATTCCCTACACCTGTCTCGGATGCGTGGGCGCATATTCTCATACACTCTCCATCCTGCCGCTCCAGATAGTAACAGTTCATCCTCGAACTCTGCGGCAACGGTGAGCCGAGGAATATCAATTGGGAACAGACCGTTATCATCAGTGACCATTTGTAAGCGCCATGGCCTCGACTCACTACATTGTTTCATTGCAAATCGGGACAATGACTTTTCTCGCTCAGATAAACCACCAAAAAAGCGTGAGGCGGTAAATTCGTTTACTATTTCTTCAGCATGAAAAGGACCAATGTATGGAAGCCGTTCTTCATCCTTAGTAATCCCGATAAGATATTGCCAAGACTCTGATCCTGACAAAGACGGTAAAGGATGATACGTTCTGCTCATTCATCAACAGTATGAGAATAATCAACGTCTCATGCAAGCACAACTGTTTTAGATTTTTCGGTGCAGTTTACTAGGCCACCAGACGATTGCACCCAGGTCTTTTATGAGTGCCGGTACGAGCAACGATCGCACGACGATAGTATCAAGCAAGACGCCGAAGGCCACGATGAAAGCCAACTGGAACAAGAAGAGTATCGGTATGACACCTAGTGCAGCAAATGTCGCCGCCAACACGACACCAGCGCTCGTGATCACCCCGCCCGTCACAACCAGACCTTTGATCACGCCGATTTGCGTACCGTGGCGCAGCGCTTCCTCGCGCACACGCGTCATCAGGAATATGTTGTAGTCGATACCGAGCGCCACGAGAAACACAAAACCGTAGAGGATGACCGACGGGTCGGCACCAGGAAATTTGAAGATGTCGTTAAATAACCACGCTGCCACACCGAGGCTCGCGCCAAACGATATCACCGTCGTGAGCAGAAGTAAGATTGGTGCCAGTATCGATCGCAGGAGCAGCATCAGTATGATGGTGATCGCCACGAGCACGATCGGTATGATGAGCTGTCGGTCATGGATAGACGCGACATTGGTGTCGTATTGTACGGCTGTCGGACCACCAACCATCGCCGCACTATCAGTCGAACGCACGAGACCACGGAGGCGCTTCACCGTGTCTTTGGCAGCCTGTGAATCAGGCGCATCCTTCAGCGTTGCTTGGAGTAGAACTTCGCCATCGATAACTTTCGCGGTCGCATCCTTAAACGGATACGCCGTGTCGACGATAGAATCAACCGTCGGTATAGTTGCCCGAATATTTTCCATGATCGCAGCCGCCGCGTACGGCCCATACTGCGTCGTGAGATCTGTTTCTTGTTGATCAAGCTTGGCGAGGTCTTCATCGTATTTTTTCTGCACTTCTACTCGTATATCGTTACGGATAGAGGCTTCTTGCTTGCCAAGTGGTTTGACGCCGCTTGGAGAATTATCGGCCGTCACCGACACACCGTCGATACCCTTATCGGCTTCAACCAATTCCGCGAGTCGCTCATGACCAAGCGCCGAACCAATGATCAGCACTGGGCTACCTGAACCACTCGGAAAATGCCGACTCAGTATAGCCTGACCATCACGGGCTTCGGACGTACCGATGATCAATTTACTTTGTTCGACGCCATCAGCTTTGAGCCAGAAGTATCCCGATGACGCTGCAAGGAGGAGTAGACTCGTCATGATCCAGATCGGGCGTGGGCGCCGCGAGACAAACTCACCGACGCCATGCCAGAAACCATTTTTTAGTTTAGCTTCATGCTGTTTGCGTGCAGTAGCATCAGCCCGCGGTCGCGCCGGCCAGAAGCTCGCTCGACCGAGTGCGTAAAGAATCACCGGCAAAAATGTCAGCGATGACAACATTGCCATGGCAATGCCAATTGCCCCGACTGGACCGAGTGCTTTATTTGAAGCGAGGTCACTGAGCAGGAGACAGAGCAAGCCGACGATAACGGTACTACCGCTCGCAATGATCGGCTCGAGTGAACCGCGAAGTGACGCATGGGTCGCATCCCACTTTGATTCCAGTCGATACAACTCTTCGCGGTACCGAGCTATGTAGAGAAGCGAGTAGTCAGTCGCCGCACCGATGACCAAGATAAATAATATCCCCTGCACCTGACCGTTAAGTTGTATGACATCGGCGTTGGCAAGATTCCAGATCACAAAGATACTTGCCGTCAGTGCAAACATACTTGTCAGTAGCACTATCACCGGCAACAAGACCGATCGATAGACAATCACGAGTATCACGAACACAACCGCCAGCGCCGTGATAAGCAGTATCCCATCGATGCCAGCAAAGGCTTTTGTGAGGTCAGCCGCAAAACCAGCCGGACCGGTGATCTTGTAGTCGACAGCGGCTAGTTTCGGTTCGTCAAGTTCTTTTCTGATTCCTTCGAGTACCTCAGATACCTTGAACTTCGTATCAGTTTGTATGACTATAAGTGCAGCTTGTTTGTCCTCTGCGACAATCGCTGGCGACACCTCGCCCACCACACCCTCTACGTCATTGAGCTGTGGCACCTTTTCGTCGATTGCCGACTTTTCGGCGTCATCGACTACGCCATCGCGCGGCGTGAAGACGACGATCGCCGGTATGGTTGCTTCGGAACGAAACTTTTTGACTTCTTCGTTGACTTTGGTCGCTTCAGCACTCTTGGGTAAAAATGCCGACAGATCGACGTCCGAGACTTCCTCGACGCGTCCAAAATACGGCCCGCCAATTCCCGCAATAGCGAACCACGTCGTTATAAGGACCGCTGGTATCAGTACGCGCACCCATTTTGGTGGCTGCCATGATTGTTTTTTCATGTATTCCCTTTCGTTACCTACCAGTATAGCAATAGTTACGCATACTAAACATCATGGATTGGTCGAATCAGCCGCAACTCATCGACTTGATAGTCGCCGTCAGACTGCGCCCGATAGATGATCTGCTGGTCAGCGCAAAAATAATCTCCTGTCATTTGTGCACGATAATAAATCTGCGCCTTCGTATAATTACCCTTTTTGATTTTGTCACCGCGGTAGACCATGAACTCCCGTTCTTCACCTGGTTTCATAAAACGATTCAGCTCAGCTGTTGTTCCGAGCATAGTGATTTTATCTACCATTACCTCAACCGCTGAATCATTGGCAATGACGATCCAGAGTTCGATGTCGTCGCCATGCTCATGGGTTTCGCAGCGTCCAACTGACACTTCCGGGATGATCTTCTCGCCTGACGCCGTATAGTGATCATTCGCCGTCGCCTGATCGTCTTGAGGTTTGACATCTTGAGCGACATCATCACTCGGCCGCGACTGATTTTCATCGGGCAAGATCGAATCTTGCCAGTGGTCACGCTGCTCTTCTCTTGCACTAGTGTCCCTCGATCTATCATCTGCCTGATACACTGGTTGTCCAGCTATCATGCGTCCTAAACCTTGCCAAAACCCCATTCTAGCCTCCTTTGGTGTTATTCGCGCACCTCGACACCTCGCCAAAATGCCACAAAGTTCGTAAAGTCACCGACTCGCTCGATCGACCCATCTTTGGGCTGTGGGTAGTACCATGCGGCATCGGCATTGGCCTCCTTGTTGACCACGACGTTGTAATAACTCGCCTCGCCTTTCCAATGACAAGTCGTGTGCGTATCACTCGGTGTGAAATACTCACGGCGAATCGCCGTCGGCGGAAAATACCAATTACCTTCGATCCGTAGCATCTGTTCTTTATCCGCTTCCGCGATGACTGCTCCGTTCCACATCGCTTGTACCATGGCTATACTCCCATCAATCCGATGATGAGTGCCATCACCATGATCGTCGCAAATTCATTACCGACCGACAAAAGCGTCAACGTACCAGGACGGCGCTCAAACATGTCGTGGGTCCAAAATCGCAGTGCCGTGAAACCCAACCATACCCAAAAGCCAGTACTCAGCGCATCTTGCAAGAACGAGTTTTGGAAAAAGTCATGGCTGAGAAACGTCACATGAGCCAGCACATAGGCAGTCACGAGCGAGATGACAAATGTTGTCCCCATGAGGACGGCCATCTCACTACCTGACATCTTACGGTCGAGATCGACATGCGCCAGCTTCGCCCAGCGCGCACCAAATGTACCTTTGGCATACCAGATGCTGCCTACTACCATACTCGATGCACCAGCCAGAAATACCGCGAGATAATTCACTGCTACTTCCATCGCACCTCCTTGATTATGTCTATAGTATATCACCCGTTATACTAGGCGCTATGCCCGGGTTCAACCATTACGCCAAGCTTCGCCGTCTGCTCGATAGTGAGCCGACGGGCTGGTATATTGTCCGTATCGACGAGCCGACAACTGCAACCAATTTTCGCGGCCAGACAACACATTTTGATCATTACTACCGACTGTACTCAGCCGACGACCAGCCGATTCGTTACGGCAAATTTCAGCAACTTGACCACTTAGCCTCGACCTTACACTGCGACGCACAGGACCTGCCGATTATTGAGGCTCGGCCAGATCGTGATTGATCGTACTAATCTCACGAATGAAGGTATCACGCACCGCCTGAGTGTGCGGATTACCCTGCTGAATCGTTTTAAACAGCTCAAGCGAGTGATGCTGCTCGAGCTCAGCCAGTTTGAGAAGTCGCTCAAATGACGGCGTAAACAATTTTTGATCATGCACACCGACACCATTGAGGCCGCGGGCGATAAAAAATGTCAAACCCTGCACCACCGCAATTTCGCGGTCATGCTCATCGGCACTCATCTCCACCACACCGAGACCAAGTGAATTGGCAATGTGTTTGATCGTCTCGTACGGCTCAGGCGTTGACACTTCTGGGCACATCACCAGTGTATGACCGGCAAATGACACACTGGCCGACTCAGGCCCAAACATCGGGTGCGTGGCGACGAGTGGTTGATCCGGCATGACCGAGCGAATGATTTCGATAGGTTTCACTTTTACTGAACAAACGTCGACAATGACCGTGTGAGATTTGAGTAGTGGCTTGATCATCTGAAGCATCGCTTCATAGGCGTCAAGAGGTATGGCTAATACCACATAATCAACATCGACCGCTTCCTCAAGCGACACCATCCATGAGCTTGTCCGCCCACTCTGGCTATAGACTCTCACCCGTGCATGTGAACTCAGCTTCTCCGCCAGGAACTTACCAAAACTCCCAAAGCCTATGATACCTACTGTTTTCATAGGTCTATCATACCGTATTATTTTGGTCGTCTCATATAGAGAACGATCTTGCTCCCAAAATGAATAGTGAGAAGTATAGCGAGGGGGATACCTGGCAAGATTAACAAGGTTTGCGGAGCGTAGACAAGCTGCATGACAAAAAACGCTGTTGCAAAAAATATCATAGCGACGGTAGTAAATACATCTCTCGTCCGTAGCCTCTTCCCCTTTGGCGCGATGGTATTCGTTGCACGATCACTAACTCGTTCATCAGCATAGTAATCCGCCTGGTGTCCAACGCGCTTTCCGATAACTTCAGCGATATGTAACAAAGCTGCGACGTTTTTTTCACTCGTAACGTTCTTCATTTTCGTGGCGTAGATCATGAGATGACCGTCAACTAACTCCACATCGGCATATGGTACGGTATCGATCAGTGCCGCCATGACATCAGGAGTAAAGACATACAACGCGTCGCGTTCATACTCTTTTGGTGCATAGAGCGTGAAATAGTTGTCGAAGTTACCCTCTAGATGCAATACTTGGTCTTTTGTCATATCTGCCGCCGCAGCACTCCAGTAGCGCAGTAGATTATTCTTCTTGCTATCGAGGAGCATATGTGGCAGATGACGAGGTAAATCGATTCGTGCATAGCACAGCACGTGTAAGAAACCGTTACGATCTCGTTTGCCAGTATAGTTGTACCGCCCGATCTCTACGTCGCCAACCGACGTAACAAACCGGTAAGCGTTTTCGATGAGGCGATCATAGCCTTGATTGAACAACGAGCCACGATACCTGGGTTGTTTCACATCAGTCAGTAGTTCCAGGCTATTTTCAGCCGCGAACCATCCCGCCCGAATCTTGCGACGCGCTTTGAAAAATGTCAAACCAAGCCGCATAACACACACCACAAAATAGAAGGCAGATATAGCAACGACAACATTCATCAAATCAGTTGAAATACCGTTAAGCCACACGGTAATACACACGGCCAAAATAACAGAAGAGATGATGACTCTACTGACAAGTCGACCAAACTCACGAGGAGTTATAGCCGCTCGTATACTCCGAAAATCGACAGGACGGGACAGAGATTGGTAATTAATAGCGCTCATCCAATACTAGTATAGCCTTTTTTCAAACCGCTGCCACTTCCCATCCATCACTACCGTAGTTACTATTTTGTTGCCCTCAATGCGTTTGTCTACTATCGTGTATACCGGCATGAGGAACACCCCTAGTACCTTGCTATCTGTAAATAAATCATCCTCACACTCTCGACTCAACACCTCCACGACATCATGCTGTAAATAATATACGTACTGAGCCACAAGATGCGTGCAAGTTTCACCTCCGTCCACAAATTCGCGATGTATTTCATCACGAACCTGCTCTCTCCTCATATCTTCGCCGAAATCTTTATCTGGACGCAGGTAGCGCAATAAATCTCGTCGAGCACAGTAATCGTAATACCAAATATCAGCGACAAGACCAACCGACTCTTCGTAGGTACGCGACTCGTTCTGTAGTAGCACGTCAACCACATCTAACCACGTTTCCGCTAGGGCATTCTGCGCCCTAGTTAGTTGAGCGGTATCCGCATAGGCATAATCATCAAGATGCCTGCCGACATGATTGCGCATCTGCATAAAGAATTGGCTTCTCGCCTCTATCAAGGCCTGCATGACGACACGCTCATCATCACCTTTGTAGTTGCCCTCTTCCTGATCGCTCGCCCTTACCTGCTCGAGAGTCTTTTCAGCCATACCTCGTTCTAGCATGAAAAACGTTGCTCCGACCATGAGAACTGCATGCTCAGGATCAACCGAATATCCTTCCAGCAGAGGCGCCATCTCTTCGACGAACTGTTGTAAGTATGGTCTATTTTGGAGATAGCGTGCCACTGTCGATCGAACATGTTGCGGCAACTCCCCGACTATATTCTCACTGGCAAACAAGTCACGAATGTTTAGTGCTCTCACGTCATATTGAGAAACAACGTCTACCACTTGTAGCGCAAACATCATCGCGCGATAGGTCAACGCTGCGATATCTTCTCGAGATGTATCATCGCTGCAAAATAATTGACTAATATAGTCTGCGAGCTGCATAAATGATGCTGCGTCATAGCGTGCCTCAACCATGGGATCAACCACGCTACCATGTGCATCCCAAACCTTATTTACGGTCAACCTCGCTTCATCACCAAGCAAGGCTAGCACGGCATCAAAGCCATCATCTATAGGTACCCTATCTTCTGGATGTATGCGCTCTGACATAGTTTCTGGTGAGTTCTAGTGGGTTTAATACTAAACGTCAAATCGTCCTTCACGTTCGGGCTGAGATATGACCTCTTCGACAGTTAGTTCGTTCGTACCCTGGGGTGTCGGCACCGACACCGTGTCGCCCACACGATATCCCAGCAGCGCACAGCCAACTGGCGACAGTATCGATATCTTCCCGCTCATGACATCAGTATCCTCTGGGAACACCAGCCAATATTCCCTATCCTTGCCCTCGGCATCACGAAATCGCACACGCGAATTCAGAGTGATCGCATCGTGAGGAATATCGCTCGGTTCTACCACGTCAGCATTACCAAGCTCCGCTAGCAACGCCTCATCGTAGGCATCTTTCGGCAGCTTCTTATCGAGCAGTTTCGTTAACCGGTCATAATCAAACTGAGTAATAATAATCTGGGGCATCGTACCTCCTATGTTTCAATTATAGCAAGTTCTGGGGTAAAAGTTTTATTGCATTAGACTTAGTATGCATACTCAAACACCTCGACAACTTTTCCGATTTCACACGCGCGCTCAGCGGTGAGCAGTGTGCCGGCTGGGAGTTTCGAAGCAGTGGCGTTGCCCTTGAGATGATAGGCTACGACGGCATCAGCGAGTTGTAAGATTTGTTCATTGCGCGCATAAAAGGCTTCGGGTGTGAGCTCCGTAAAATCATCAGGCTCGACAAGAGCCGAATGATCACGCGTTTTGAGTTGTTTGAGTGTCGCAATCGTCTGCTCGGCGTCGTCCGGCAAACATTTGCCCTGCTCGGCACGCTCCCGCAAACTTTTTTCATAGTCCGCGAGTGCTATCGGCAAATACACCCGCAGCACCCCGCCATAGTGCATGGCGGCCATCATCGCGACTGTGTCGACACCCGTGCTACCACCCGTCACGATTCCGCAGCCGTCACCCACTGCGCGGCGTACTCGCTCGCTCACATCACGGCGCATCTCGCTCGTCGCTTCACGTGTCCCAATAATCGCTAGCCATTTCATAACTGTACCATTCATGTCAGCGACTGCTTTGTTCATAGCCGTATTGTAACACCTGATGCGGTTTATCGTAGGACGCTCTGCAACTCAGTATCAAACGTCAAGAGTTTCCCGCGTTTACCGCCCGCTTTCACTGCCAGCAGGCAATCCACGAAATCAAGTTTAGGATGCGCAGCAAACATTGCAAGCGCTCCAAAAACTGCCGTATCGACGACCAATTCGTCCCGTCCGAGAACGACTTTCATCACTTCCGTGATAGTTTCTCGCGGCAATAGGTATTTGTCGTACTTTTGTAATACAAATGTCGCCTCTTCAACCACCGTATTATCCACTATCACGCTACGAGGACGACATGCAGACAACAGGCGGTCTGCTTCTGCCGCCAATTGTGGTATGTCGTTGGTTGCAAGTCGGATCAGGACATTCGTATCGACGTACATTTAGCGAAACTCCACCTTTTCGCTCGCGCGTGTGTCGCGCGCTGCCCGCGACAGCTCTTCATTTGTGGGCGGGGTCTTGCCCTTCATCTGCGTCGCCACTTTGTCCCATAGCGGCTGCATGGCCTCATGGAACGTCGGCAGTTTTGTCAGCTCTACCGAATTTGCCGTACTGGTGACCTCAAGCTTCTCACCCTTCGACAATCCCATACTCCTTACTATCTTTGCCGGTAAGGTAATCTGGTTTTTGCTTGTTATCGTGACTGTGTGAGTATTCATAGTAAGGAGTATATATCATGCCTTACTTTTTGTCAATCTCGTGCAGCTTGTGCAAACCTGTATGATAGCTGTGCGTCAAAGCCGTCAAGCCATCGTTCTACATTAACTCATATTTTATAGTCGTTGCGTAACAGAGTGGAATGATAATGTCGCCTTCAGTGACGAGTTCACCGTTATGCAATATTCGGCTATTGGTTTGAACGATAAGGCATATCTGTGCAGCTGAGTCTATCATGTCATCTTTGCTTCGCAATACCGTACCGGGAACATGATCTAAATGCTCGAGTATGGTCACACCAATCACCGTCCCACCTAAGGATAATGTCTGACCTGGTGGCAATACTACCGCAATAGCCCTCTCCTGCGTTTTATAGTAAAAACGAGTTAGTTCAATCTGCGAGACAACGAGCGCATCAAGTGAACTTCTATCTGGTAACGTCTCCTCAACCATTTCAATCAGGCTCATGAAAAACACTTGCTGCTTTTGCTCAGACTGCCGAAAGAAGCTTGAGTGCTCACTCGAAAGATAAAGACGCAATATCGACTCAGCTCGTTCGAGCGCATTCCCAATCTGTTGCAAATCTGAGCTGACAACCTCAGTACTTCCTGGACGCATATATGACAGTGATATCTCGTGTGGTTCCGCAAATGCCAGTGGCTGTATAGTCCCCTGAACGAGTGTATTTGCAATCGGTATAGTACCCACGATGAACGACATCCCGACTCGCGGTACCATCTGCCCGCCACGCTCGACATAATCGACGATAAAACCGTTACTTTGACAACTCGCAAACGCATCTTCGTAAACATGTTCGCCTATCACACCACCATCACCAAATGCGATCTTAGGGTAATACCATTTCCCGCTCACCATGAAGAAATCGTGATGAAATTGCCACTCATTATCAAGCGCTTCGATTGCTTCTGTAGCTAATGCTGCAACCTTCTCTGTATCGCCGTGAGCATCGGCATCGGCGAGTAGTAAATTCCAGTACTCTACCGTAAGCTCCATCTTCGCCAAGGCCTCATTTAGTTCGGATTGATGCCAATCACGCATAACACGCCATTCTTGGCGCTTTGTCAGCTCCCGCTTTTCCATTGCTGGATATTATAAGCTATCTTTAACATTATTGTAAAAAGTATTTTGTAGTTTTAGGCATGGGGGGTTTAGTAAGTTTTAACAGAGTAAGATCTCAAGCTTATGCTATATCAGTTATGCAGCCGTCGTCATCCCCGGGCAACAGTAAATGTGAACTACGTGTTACGACGAGATCACTACCTATTAGTGGTACTGCAACATATGGATAGAGCTCAACGAGGCTGCCCTCGACCCCATCTATCTCGTCGTATACACGAAAACGCGCAACGGGAACGTGACCGGTTGGAGAAAATTCGTCGGTACCATTCATCATCTCTTCGAGCTCATCTGTGACGGCGAGCTCTTTATCAACCCTCACTATATCTAACCCGTCATATTGTGCGCCAAATACTGTCTGGAATACCTGGTCGGTATCTGGTCTCAACAACCCATCGACCGGTATACATCTCGTCGACGATACCACTAAGAGCTGCGGTACACTCAGTATGCGACACGCAACGTTTCCAAGCGGTCTCATAAGCGCATCAACTACAACTACATCTCCCCTAGTTTCAGGTGCAAGGTTTAACGATATATGAGTTACACGTGCAACTTGTAATAATTATCCTAAGTCAATTGGATGCGTGTACATATCAGGTTAGTATGTTAAAATGTATTTCTTTTTGCAAGCATGAGAACTAAAGATAATGTGGTGATATTATCGGTTTAGCAGCCACGCTCCAACCACGCCGCAATCTCATCGACATCAAGCCGCTCGACGGCCACGAGCACCGCAAGATCTTCTAGCTCACGCGGACTTGCCTGCATCACGCAACCACACCGTTGCAAAAACATAACACCAAGAGTCACTCCTGTGCGTTTATTGCCATCGACAAATACATGGTCGGCTATGCAGTTCCTCATATACACGGCTGCTTTCTCATACATGGTTTTATACTGCTCAACACCATATACAACAAGTTTCGGCGCATCGACGAGTGATCGTAGACGCTGCTCGCTATGAACACCATGCGCTCCACCGTAATCTTCGATGAGCATGAAGTGTAGCTCTAGCACCTCTTCGAGCGTAAAGTATCTCATACTACTTACCGGTTAGCGAGATTTTTTAGCGTTTCGCCGTATTGTTCTTTGAACTTGTCGTATTCTTGTGCAAGTGAGTCTTGTTTGCTGATTGGTTCAATCGTGACGCGTACGTTATCGCCGGTCTCGACACCGAGTTCGACGAGATCCTTCGCTGGTATCGTCACCCCGCGGCTTGTCCCGATCTTGATCACTTTTTGGGTTGTGGTAATTGTCATGCGTTCACTATAGCATTATTATAATATTATTACAATAGTATTATAATGATTTGTTACACAAAGAGGAGCGTTAGAGAGTAAAAACCCAGGTGTAGTATGTGAGTGAGATAGATTGTTCCGGTCATTCGCCGGGCAAACGCAAATACAACAGCTGCCCCGACGATCAACAGGTCAACATGGCCCATCCAGACAGTATGCCCCATCATAAACATGAGCGCGACGACCACGGCGGCAATCGTTTTACCGACGGTTGATTCAAGCGCAGTTTGCATATAACCGAACGTGGGTAAATCTTGGCTAGCCGTACCGACAGTCATCAATACCACCTGCAGCCAACCAGGCATACCCAGCAAGACTGGCTTAAAACTCAGATAAATCCCGACTACAATAAGTAGCGCGTAGCCGAAAACCACTGGCCTCGACAATTTCATGAAGGCAAAATTGTTATGAGTAAGCCTTCCCCAGACAATCGATACGATCGCAACAACAGCCGCACACCACACCGTCGCAATCACAAAATGGCTCACTGAAGCATACGCCGGTTCACCACCCAGTAGCCAGCGCGAAAGCACTGGCACATCCCCCATAAACAGTGACTGAGTGATGAGCCATACCAGTGACCACGCAAGCAATGTCACTGCGACCATCATTACCGCTGACAAACGATCGTGTCTATTCACAGGTCTATGGCTAGCCATACCACTAGTTTATCGTAATTTCAGTGGCAGCGTCAGTACATACTCTCGACAGATTTCCAGCAGACGCGGCAACGTATCCTCATCGAGAACATCTGGCTCCGCCAGGCACCATGACTTCATGGTTCGCCCACCAAATTCAAACGGTTTCATACCGGGTTCTTTTAGCAGCTCACCAGCACGCTCGGGATGCGGCTTGACGATCAGCTCGTCGCCCGCCACGCCAAACGCCATATTGCCGTTCAAAAAATACCCCAGCCCGCCAAACATCTTGCGCTTCGTCACCGACACATCCCACGTGGCAATCTCATCGTCGATGCGTGATTCAAGAGTGAGATCGTAAGCCATATCTACTTCGATGCAATCACGCTTAACTCGATCGTCGCCCCAAGCGGCAATGCTACGACGCAAATAGCTTCGCGTGCAGGAAGCGGTGCAGTGAAATATGTCGGATAATACTGATTGATCTCCGGCATCTGCGCCATATCGGTGACATAGATCGTTACTTTGACGATATTATCAACCGACAATCCACCTGCTTCGAGCACGTCACTGATGTTTTGAAATATAACATCCATTTTTTCTTTAACCGTTTCACCTTGCAATTTCCACTCAGCATCGGCATGAATCTGACCAGATACGAAAACAAACCCGTTTGCCTCTATAGCTTGTGATAGGGTCGGTGCAGATCCAACATTTTGTGATGTAATCTCTTTTTTCACATTTCCTCCTTGCATATCTATTGTAACGCTTTTCTCAGCCCACTGATTCCTACGTGTTGCCAGTGACGGATTTCTTCACTATCGCCATGTACGAGCCCCTCTCGAAGACTGCCCAGGTATTCCATCGCGAGTGCAGCGAGAGCATAGTCGTACATACTATCATGCTCGACAACCGTCAATTCACCGCCATGCTCGATGTAAAGCCGAGCTAGCGTCTCGATCCTGTCTTGGAGTGGCAGCTCATGCGATTCGTCGAACATGAGGCTTGTCGCCATCACAACGAGCTCTTGAATTCTTGGATAGATATTAGCCACGGAAAAATCAATCACATACAATTTTCCATCATCACCAGTGATGATATTTGCCTTTGTCATGTCGCCATGCACGAAACATGTCGGCAATTCATCGATTGATAACGCTTCATATCTCTGCAATGCTTTGTCAATCAGCGACTTATCTGGCGTATCGATCTCGTTTTGCACCTTGTCATAGATATCACGAATATTCGGCACAGCCCACGAATCGTATTCGTAGGGTGGTGCTATCGGCAGCTGCGCAATCTTCACTGCCTGCTCGACGATACGACGTAGCTGCTCTTCAGTCGGCGCCGAACCCATGTCGAAGAAGGTGCGACCTTGTATCGCATCCATAACAAACATTGATGTCCCGTCGGGCAATTGAAGCAGTATATTGCCTTCGCTGTCACGATAAACCTTAGGGTGATTGATAGCTCCGCCACTAACAGCATCGATGATCGATGCATAGCGCTGCGCCTCATCCATTGATCTTGTCTTTGACAATACCTTGACGAAGTAGCGGTGATCGTCCTCGGTTTTTACGATAACGTTATAGTCCTCAAACCCAACATCAACTAACGTATGGCTTACAACCCTCCCAAGTCCACATCGATCAAGCCCAGCCTGTAACGTAGTGTTGATAGACTCAGGATCACGCAGGCGATTTTCAAACTGTTGTGGCATTACGATTCCATAATTTTCTTAATGTTTCCCAGTTCTTCACGCATCCACGTCAATTGCTCGGCGTATTCCTCGTCACTCACACCCGCAGTTTGCTGATTCGTCATGATCAGTTCGCAGCCCTCGCCATTTGGCACCACACGATACGGGATAAATTGTTCATCACCGCTCGGTACAATACATACGGTATCGAGTAGCAGATGTTCACGATCAAACTTCTCGATCACCGTCACATTGCCCTGCGATGTATGAAATATCCATTCGCCGTCACCCACCTTCTCAATATCGCTCGCAAAATCACTAAACTGCGGCCAGTTCTCAATATCCGCCACAAACTCCCAGACCTTTTCAGGTTTAGCGTTGATCGAAACTGAGATGGTATCGAAATGGAACATAGTAGTATTTGCACTTAGTATACTCCCGAACCCTACGACAATGAAATTGACATATCATAAACATTTTGCTACTATAATCACATGATAACGTGTTGTTGTTTCTAGAAAAACATACACGTTTGCTTGTAGTTGAAAAGTATTTACAAAATTGCGATTTTGGCTTATACTTATATATAGCCTTCGGGCTGCTAATTCTAGAGCTTAGGGGTCGCGCAACGCGATCCCTTTTGCGTTGTTGATTTATTGCTCTCATCTTACACTACGGCTCATTTTTTGACAGTAATCTCACGTCGCCAACAGATAAAATTACGGATCTTGGCGATATCAAAGATAAACAACCCCTTGCTCCTGAGGTCATTGAGTTCACTCGATACCCTGCGCGGCGTCGCAAATAATATGACGTGGTAGCCGTGATCGAGCAGTTGCTCGACTGAGTCGGCAAAATCGCTATCGGCGCTCCACAGGCAAAACGTCTGCGCCTCATCGCGCTCCGATGCCAGCAGCATGTCGGTGCCTATCTCGACATCAAAGTTGCACTTTTTGTCTTCGATATAGTAGGTACCTTTAGTGTTGAGTTCGTAGAGTTTATCGTTTAGATATTCGACTGTGCCGACGTCAAGTTTTCTCAATAGCGCTCGGCGGACAAACTGTGATATCAGATCAGTCGATTGTTTGGAGACGCTTGACGCATCGATAGAATGGCGCATGATTTTGACGGGTTTGGTGCGAAAACGATGACCCAATCGATTCATATCATGTGCGTCTTTCTCCGACGCCTGATCACCCACCAGCGTGCCGTTATAAAGCGAGACTTCATCGATGGCCGCAAAAGATTTATAAAACTGCATCAATCGCTTGGGGTCAACATGCCATTTGAGCTTGTCCGACCACGGCCTGACATTAGCGTAGTCAATGTAGACTCTCGTCTTGCCCTCAAATAATTGCGTCAGCTGATCGACACCGCCCGGATGCGCTGCATAGATCGACTCGATGCGAGCGGTCGCCGGCGTAAAGGCGGATGACTTAGACGAGGTCATCGACATATATCCTGTTTTGCTCCGTCGTATCCCTATCCCGCACCGTCACCGTGCCATCCTCAAGCGTCTTCCGCTGGTTGGCGGACAGGGTCCATCGATTATTATGATACGAGATCGTCTATATTTATCCTCTCCTGGCTAGTCGTTTCTCTGTCTCGAATGGTTACTGTATTGTCTTCGAGTGTATCAAAATCCACTACTACACAGTGTGGTGTGCCGATTTCGTCTTGGCGGCGGTAGCGTTTGCCGATGTTGCCATTGTCGTCCCACATGACAGCACCATATTTTTTCTTGAGCGAAGCATAAACCTCACGCGCTTTCGCGACCAGTTCTGGTTTGTTTTTGAGCAGCGGACTGACACAGTATTTGACCGGCGCGAGATGTTCTGGCAGCGCGAGGTAGATGCGCTTCTCACCATTTTGCTCATCTTCGCGGTACGCCGAACACAGCACCGCCATGAGCGCGCGCTCCACGCCAAACGATGGCTCGATGACGTGCGGTACAAATTTTTCGTTTGTCCCTTTCACGGTGTATTCCATGCTTTTGCCGCTCGCTCGCTGAATATTGCCCAGATCAAAGTCTGTCCGATACGCCATACCGAGCAACTCGTCGCGACCATGCGGAAAGTCAAATTCAAAATCAATCGTGCGCTTGCTGTAGTGCGCCAAGTCTTCGGCCGGTACGTCGAGCTCGTGTGTCTTGGTCTCATCGAGGCCAAGCGCTTTGAACCACTCATGTACTTGCACGCGCCAAGCTTCAAACGCTTCCTCCCACTTGTCGGGGTGCACAAAATACTCGATCTCCATCTGCTCAAACTCACGTGAGCGAAACACAAAATCACGCGGACTGATCTCGTTGCGAAACGCTTTGCCCTGCTGGGCAATGCCAAACGGCAAGTCGGGGTAGAAACTATCCACCACGTTGCGGTAATTCGTGAAGATACCTTGGGCAGTTTCGGGACGGAGATAACTGACAGAGCTGGTATCGTACAGCATAACTCCACCCAATTCTTGATCTGGGTCGCTAATTTTCCATACCCTTTCATCTGACCCATCGGGTCTTTGAAAGATTATTTCACCGTGCAAACCCCCAGGGGTTTTTCTATCCCAACTTGTATATTTTGGACCAACAACTGTCTTCATCATCATGTTAAATTGTTCTGGTTTTGAAAAATTCGGGCCTTTATGACAATTTTCACAAGTTTTCTTAGTATCGATCTTATCTTCTCTAAATCGCGCTAGGCACTCTTCGCAAACGACTAATGGATCGGCAAAAGTCTCAGTGTGCCCGCTCGCCTGCCAGACTTTTTGGTTCATCAGTATTGCCGCATCGACGCCGTACATATCGTCGCGTTCGTCGACAAACATGCGCCACCACAGGTTCATGATATTGCGCTTGAGCGCCACGCCGAGCGGACCGTAATCCCACGTACCACTGAGGCCCCCATACACGTCACTGCCCTGATAGATAAACCCCCGTCGTTTGCTGAGGCTTACGATATCTTCTAATTTTGTCTCTGCCATACTCGTCCTTCCTCACCTGTTGGCAACAGGCGCTGAGATTATTTGTATCTAGTATAACACAATTTCACCTCTGTTACGATTGACTTTATATAAACTGAGTGTTATAATAATATTTAGGCACGATTGTCAACCAACGAAAGGAACCATCGTGACTCTTTTTATGCAGGTCGACCTGCCCAAACTGAGGGCTCATCTCGACCAAGAGATGGCCACCAAGAACTGGCTGGCGGCTTACGAGCAGGCCCGCGCCATCACGGCCCACTTCGAGCGTCGGACCGATCCGACAATCGAGGAGCAACAGGTATACCTCGATGCCCTCGTGGCCGAGCTCAAGGCACTCAGCTATCTGCCCCATCGCCGTATCCGCGACACGATCTGGATCGTGAAGCGAGCGCGCTCGGCCTACGATCGGCTGCGACGATCGGCCGATGCCGGCTCGGTCCAACTAGCGAGCGGTCGCCGTGCATTCTGGCGAGCCGTCATCCCCTTCGCGTGACGACGGCTGCTACCCGCCCCGCGCCCTCTTCGGAGGGTGCGGGGCAGCATCATTTTTTGAGGCTATTCATGTGCGATGCGCCCGATTAATTCGCAGACATCGAGCAATTCAGCGACATTTTTTATCTGGGCGATAACGTGAGGTGATTGCGCGCTCGCCACGCGGAGTAATTTTATGTGATCGCTGCCAAACTGCCCGTTTTCATCATAGACAAGAGCATTTTCCTCGACGTCATAGCGATACGTGGCATCTTCGACGAGCTTCATACCGTTTTCGTCGGTCGCAAGATTGACTCCGACACCGAGGAGTATCGCCATCTGCAAGCGATACCATAACTCTGTGATGCGACGATCGGTCGTCATATCGTTGAGGCTCACGAGTGCCTGGCGGGTCAATTCAAAAAACGCTGGCTCCGTCAGTATCTCGGCAGCCTTACTAACGTCCTTCAGCACATAGTATGCAAACTGCAGCCGCTCATAATCTTCAAGTATGTGGCTATAAAACGTATCGAGCCGTGCACTGGTCACGATCGCTAACTCACCCTTGCCCTGGTGTAGCACGAGGTCGCAAACCGCCAGCAATTCGATACCGCCCGCTAGTTTACTTTTCTCGCGTCGCACTGCCTTCGCGATCACGCCCAGTTTGCCATAATCAGGCGTCAAGACCTGCATGATCCGATCGGCCTCACCGTAATTTACCCGACTCAGTACGATCGCTTTGGTGGTGAGCGAGCTCATGAAATGCTCCGCATCTCAGTAGTATGTAGTATGTAGTATGTAGTATGTAACGCTGCAGGCTTGATTGTAATCATATTATCTACCATATACCATCTACTAACTACCGACTACCAATTCCTCCACCGCTTCGCGCAGCAGCTTCGGTGTCAGCGTGGTCTTGTCGAGTACGGCAACCACGCCATACATCCGCACGTCTTCCAATCGCATGCGCTGTGCCAGCGTCGTACATAGGATGATCGGCAGCTTCGCCGTGTCGTCATACGACTGCAATTCATGCAGCAAATCGATCACCAAGCCCCGCTCCAACATGACATCGGCGATCACGAGATCATAATCATACACATCGATAAGGTCCATCGCATCTTGCCCGTTGATAGCCGAATCGACTTGATACTCCTCGAGCACATGCATATAACTATCCGCCAACCAGCGGTCATCTTCGATGAGTAGAATACGAACTCTCATATCTCATCCTTTTGCGCTAGCCTCGGGTGGCGTTCGTCAGGGCAGCACCCAAAATTATTTTCGTTCGACGAAAAAATTTTAGGGGCGGAACGAACGACAGGTGAGAACTGCCAGTGGCAGTTCGCAAGGGAACCTTCCGACGACAACTTGTTGTCGATCGCGAAGTTCAGGGGTCGCGAAACGTGACCCGAGGAGAGTGAGTGCACAAACAAAATTATCCTTGATAATTTTGGGAAGCGAACGTCGGATGGGTAGCTCATAAACCCAACAACGATAATTGTTGCGATGCGGGTAAAGATAGTGAAAACGTCGCACCGACATCGCGGTGACGTCGCATGACAAGTCGACCATCCATATATTCAGCAAATCGCTCGGCAATCAGTAGCCCCAACCCACTACTCCGTGGCCGCGCACTCATGGCCTGCGGCGAACGACCGAGGTTTCGTCGCACCTCGCATAGCTGCGATGTATCTGGGCCAAAATCACGCACACTCGCCATCACCCGATCACCACGCCGAGCCGCACCCAGCACGATCGAGCGTGCTGGGTCGTTATGCGCCAACGCATTATCGCATAAGCCAACCATAACCGAACGAAGCAATGAGCGATTGCCCACTGCCGTGACCGCACCGTTTGGTATAACCACTTGTATCGACTGACCGAGCGCAGTCGCGAGAGGCATCATCTCATGAGCCACATCGTCATACAATGAACTAAGCGTAATTGGTTCGCATTCGAACAAGGCATCTTCCAGCCGCGCTACCCGCGTCAGCCCCTCGACGAGTTGCAAACTGCGCTCAGCCGTCAGCCGAATCCGCTCGGCCGCCAGCGATTGGCCGTCATCGTCGAGTTCGAGTGCTAATTGTCGGATCAACACGAGAGGCGATTTTAATTCATGGGCCGCCGCCAGCAGCGTCGGCACATCATTCCACCCGTTCCCCTCTCTTTCCATATACTTAGTGTACCGAGCAAGCAACAAAAAACCAAGGATATCTAAAGATTGAAGTTAATAGTCTTCATGACAGTGTTGTCAAAATCAGTCAGATATTTTTTAGAGTCACAAAACATTGTGAGTGTTTTGTCGCGTATCTTGAAAACAACTGCTGAACCCTCACGATCTTTCGTGAAACGACCGTCAAGTCGTATACCGCTGAAGCCACGAATAGAATAAGGTGCACTTCGAAGATCTCCTTTCTTTATAAGGGCTTCATAGCTCTTCAAAACAGATTCATATGCTTGGCTAACTATGATTACTCTTACGGCAAAGGGCTGCGTATCGATAATAGGTGGCACGACGGATGGATTTAGGTACGCCTCAAGACCATTAATATTTTTAGCTACATAGACACTCCATGTTTTAGGATACTGGAAGCTAACCCTTCCCGTATCATCAGGACCGACAAATTCTCGTGTAGGAACCTTTTCTTGCTCAACGAACCGAGCGTTGTCCTTCTTTTCCTGTTCCACACGAGCTTCGTCAACAGCAGCGCTTATTTTTTTGTTGACATTGTCCTTCTGGTCAATGTAGTTGCTATATGCCCATACTGTGATGCCAACCAGCACAATCGCAATAATGGCCGTGACTATATTTGACAGCAGAAGTGGATTGATATCCCCTGTTTGTGATGATCTATTCATAGTGCGATTATACGCTAATGCTTTCATATTTGTAAAGGTGCATCGCGTCTAATGACCGGAGCTCTCGTTTATCTGGTACTGTAAACCCATACGATATGAAGAAGACCGTTTGATCGCGACTCCATTGCTGTAGCTTACGGTCAATTGCAACGATGTCTCGTCCAGTTGTAAACGCGTATACTACGGTTGTATTGCAAGGCAAAGATGTCACTCGCAAATAATCCTCCATCAGCACCCGTACCTTATCATCACCCCGTGACAAAACTCTGCTCAGGCCGACAAGAAGCGGATTAAGTTCATATCCTATGGCACTCGCCCCGCTGCGACGCGCTTCACGAAGCACCACGCCATCGCCCGAGCCGAGGTCAACCACGACATCGTCGTCAGACAGTGGATGTAGCTCGCCAAACGCACGCCGTAATTGATGACGATGCGATGGCACGTAGGGCGCGCCCCGTACCACCACTAAGCCAAAACAGACGACGATAATAGCGATAGATACGTAAAGCCACATACACTTTATGGTAGATGGTAGATGGGAATTGGTAAATAGCTGGTAGCTGGTAGCGGATAGCTGATAGCGGATAGCTGATAGCTAAGAGCTATAAGCTAAGAGCTATAAGCTACAAGCTAAGAGCTACGAGCTATACTACTCGTCAAACGATTGTTTCAGGACGGTAATTTTGTTTTCGAGTGTTGCAAGTTTAGCGCGGATACTGACAGCCAGCGCCGAACCCTCTTCAAACTTAGCTATTGCCTCCTCCATATCAAAGTCATCTTGCTCAAACCACGCCACGATATCATCGAGTTGAGCAAGCTGCTGGCTGAGAGTTGGTTCATTTGCTTTCGACATACGTTACCTCTGCTTTCATATTATGTGATTTTGTCTCAACTTTCACCTCATCGCCGACTTTTGCCTCTGTGATGATCACCCCGTCGCTCGTGCGTAACAAGGCATAGCCACGAGCAAGCGCCAACCGAGGATCGAGTTGTGCGATGACAGTCTGTAGTTGAGCCAGCCGTGAGGTCAAGCGCTCGTGATGGCGTGCAACACGTTGCAATAGAGCGAACTGCCGTTCATCAACACTGCGTCGAACGTCGATAAGTCGCCGCGACATCCGCTCAATCATACCCACAACATCTCGCTGCACCATGCGGGCTATCTCGCGACGATCTGGTACCAGCAACTGTGCGGCATTGCTCGGCGTCGCCGCTCGAACATCGGCTGCCATATCTGCCAGACTAGTATCAACTTCATGGCCAATACCCGTAATTACTGGTACGCGACTTCCAGCGATTGCCCGTACGAGTGGTTCATCGTTGAAGGCGCTCAGATCGTCGAGACTACCGCCTCCGCGAATAATCGCAATAACGTCTGGTGGTTCGGGCATTTGATTGAAGTGCTCAAGAGCACGTACGATCTGCTGGGGAGCAGCAGCCCCTTGCACTGCAACCTGTGCCACCTGTACTGCAACTCCGCCCCATCGTTCGTTTAATATTTTGATAAAATCAGCGTAACCCGCCGCCTGGACGCTACTAATAACGCCGATCGTCCGCGGCCGTTCCGGCAGTGTCCGCTTACGCTCGGCAGCAAACAACCCCTCTTTATCGAGTTTGGCAAGGAGAAGCTCAAATGATCGCTTGAGACTGCCCTCGCCGATGGGCTGGACCTCGCGAACCGTCAAGCTAAATTTTCCCCACTGCGTCAACTTTGGTTGTGCCGTCACCCGTATGCGCATACCGTCTTCAAGCGGCACACGTAGGCCATAGACCATCATGAAACAGCCGAGTGTGCCCGACTCATCTTTGATGTCAAAAAACACATATTTGTTTTGGTTTACCTTAAAGCTGCTTACCTCACCTTCGACGACTAATGTCGGGTATGCATAGTCTAGCGTCTGATTGATCAGCGCTATGGCATCGCTAACTGTCAGGGGTGTGTTTTCCATACCGGTTGAGTGCTTTCTGGTAAAAATAATAACCCGAGATAATTGTTGCGAGTATTAAGAGTGTACGAGTCAGCAGTACTGCCGCAATGATGGCACCTTTTGACCCTTCAATCGACAGTGCCAAAAAACTAACCATCAAGGCTTCATAGCCACCGACACCGCCGGGCGTAAAGAAAAACACACCGGCAAGACCCGCCAAGCCATAGGCTATCAGTAGCGGCGCGGGGTTGATAGGCGTACCGAGCGCCACAAACGTCACCCAAAACATGCCGACTTCGGCGATCGTAAACACTACACCCCACCAAAATGGCCGCCTGAGGACACGAGGCGACTTGGCCAACTCACGATAATCATTGTGGAGATCTTCGAAAAACTGTAATGTTTTGGCATGTTCTAGTAGTGGCTTTGGGCGCCGCAGCACCAGTCGCCATATATTATTAACCCATCGGCTGATACGGTTCGCTGCTTTCTGTAAGCGACTACGGCTCTGAATGATATAGACAACGATCAGCGTACCAAATATAATGCTCGACGCCAGACCACTCGATACCAATATAGTGATGCGGTTGATACTGCCGTCAAGCGTGATTGCCAAGACTGCGATGATCATCAACACCAAAAAAGCGATAAATGTCATGGCCAAACGCACCACCTGCGCGAGTGTCGCCCGTCCTGCTGTAACCCCCATGTGACTCAGCCGCCAGGTCATATATGAGGCACCCGACACCCCGCCACTCGGCAGGATATGATTGACAAAGTTGAGTTCGAGCGCCATTTTCGCCGTCTCAATGTGTGAAATTCGCAAGTCGTATTTGTCGCGCAGATACGAAAATATCATCGCCCCGGCCGCGTAATAGCTCAGTATTTGGAGTGGTAATATGAGAAGTAAAACAGATAAATTAACCCGTCCAAGCAGTTCCCAAGCGCGCACCAATTCATGACGAGAAAAATACAGTATGACCACCACGAGCACAAGCGTCACGATACTCAGCCATGTTTTACCAGAGATTTTGCGCATTATCTATCAATTATAACGCACACCCAGCTATACTGGTTATATGTCTACTATCTGTTTACTTGGTCGACAGCCAGCCATTGGCCTTGCCGAACTCGAAGCGCTCTACGGCGCCGATGCAGTGACACCACTTGGCGCGACAGCTGCCCTCGTCGAGACTCCGATCGATTTTGACCGACTCGGCGGTAGCGTGAAAGCCGCCAAGCATCTGACAACTCTTGAGACGACGAACCCGCAAAAAGTCTTCGATTATTGTCGCCGCGCCCTACCCGAACATCTGCAGTATATTCCTGAGGGTAAGATCAAACTCGGTGTGAGTCTGTACGGCTTCGATATGCCAGTCGCGACAATCAACGCCAACGCTCTGACGCTCAAAAAAGTCATCAAGAAGGTTGGTCGCTCCGTCCGCGCCGTGCCCAACACCGACGCCGCGCTCAGTAGCGCTCAGACCTACCACAACGGCTTGACCTCACCGGTCGGACTCGAGCTTATCTTTGTGCGTCACGGTGACAGCACCATTCTCGGACAGGTTACACACGTCCAAGACATCGACAGTTATACCATCCGCGACCGCGGTCGTCCCAAGCGCGATGCCTTCGTCGGCATGCTACCGCCGAAGTTGGCGCAAATTATTATAAATATAGCAGTTGGAAAATGGCCTCTAGAAGATAGCGAAATCGCTAATAGCCATATTCCACATGCTAATAGCCATGTCATTCTCGATCCCTTCTGCGGTACCGGTGTCATATTGCAAGAAGCCTTACTCATGGGCTTCGACGTATACGGCACCGACCTCAGCCCCAAAATGATCGACTATTCCCGTGCAAACCTCGACTGGCTCATTCAGAAATATGAAAAAGGAAATATGAAATATGGGGAGATTAGATTGGAATTAGCAGATGCTACCAAATATAATTGGGATTTCTCTTCCCTCTCCCCTCTTCCCTCTTCCCTCTCAGTCGCCTGCGAATCCTACCTCGGCCAGCCACTCGGCGGTCAACACCCAACCCCAGAAAAACTTGCCGAGATCATGCATGACTGCAACAGTGTGCTGCGCGGATTTTTGCGCAATATTGCTTCACAACTCCCCACTAAGACTCGTCTCTGTCTCGCCATACCGGCCTGGTTTACCGACGACAGATATCACCACCTGTCATGTATCGAAGATACTACTAAACTCGGCTACGAACGCGTCACACTCGCCCATGCCACAAACGACCAGCTTATTTATCGCCGCGATGACCAAATCACTGGCCGCGAGCTACTTATTTTGACAAAAAAATAGCCCCTCGATGGGGGTACTGCACCTGGTTTTTATGGAAAAACCAGGCAAAAACCGTTGCGACGACATACCGCATCAGCCAAGACTCATGCCGCTCAGGATGACATTAACGCAGATAACTCCGAGGACCAGCACCATAACTATTGCCATGATGCCGAAAACGGATACAACCTTCGTCAATGAGCCAATTTTCTTTACTGCAGTGTTATCGTTCACGTTGTTCTTGCCGACACTTAGCTTCAAGGCATACACGAATGCACACGTAGCTAGCATCATTGAAACGGATCCTGCCCATAGAAGCACGTACACCAGTGACCTCATTTTCCGAGCCAACCTTTCTCATCGATTGTCACCATTAGATCATGTCTATGAGATATCTACCTTATTTTATAGTATACATTCTTTTTATATAAAATCAATGGTAGCGTACCAGTCCACCACCTTTGCAACATAAAGACAGGCTCCGTAAGCTGTAGTTACACTACTAATTACAGAAAGGAGGCCTGTCATGGCCTATTCTACCAATCCTAACCTGCCTCGTGCTAGAGGAGTCGCGCTGAGGCTGCTGCTTGAAGATACGCTCTCTTCAGGTGTCGTCGCGCGGAAGTGCGGCGTACACCGTTCCAC
The DNA here is from genome assembly GCA_049644865.1 of Saccharimonadales bacterium (SeqCode). GTDB lineage: Bacteria > Patescibacteriota > Saccharimonadia > Saccharimonadales > Saccharimonadaceae > JAPUDQ01. The sequence goes on along the minus strand of JBARSV010000019.1, from coordinate 49,543 downwards.
GATCTACCGTTGGCGCAAGAAGTGGGAACAACTCAACCGGTATAGGCAACGCGTGAACTACAACCGCCCGAGTCGTCAAAAGACACATCATTTTCACGGGTATCGCTGGAACATCCCGACGCTCAGTTCTCGGCCACATAGCTGCTCACAGACTATCTCACAAGAGATAGTCTCACTTGTTCTCAGGGTTCGCGACACACTGAAGCGATGCGCCGAAGTGGTCTGGCATCATCTCACAACCGCGCTCAATGTTCTGGTGTCGCTGAGTAGTGTGAAACGTATTCTCCGTCGTCATCACTGCTTTGACGGTGCCAGGAAACCCAGAGTCAAACAAAACAACCCAAAGCGACCACCAGTCACTCGCCCCGGCGAACTGGTGCAGACAGACACTATTCATCACGTTAACCCGAATACTGGTAAACGACTGTATTACTATACTGCCATCGATCTCTACACGAGGATGGCCTACGTAATGGTCGCGACAACACTCCGACAAGGGTTGGCAGTCCAGGCTGTACTCGAAGCTCGAACTGCATGGGGATTCCCCATTGCCATGGTGCAGAGCGACAACGGACCAGAATACAGTCGGTACTTTGAGCAGCGCATGAGGAGCGCAGGCATGACAGTGAGGCATAGTCGCCTGCATCGTCCCAATGACAATGCCCATATTGAACGCTTTAACCGTACCATACAAACTGAGTGTATTGGACACTACTGGAACAGAAGCGTACCGCTCCCGTCCCAGAAAGCCAAGCTAGACGCTTGGCTTGAGTATTACAACACCAAACGAGTACACTTAGGGATACAGCTGAGGACACCGAGTCAGATGTTGCAAAGGTTTTGAGTTCTCTACGCACCGACTCAACGAAGTAACTGTGTCGAGTCGGTGTGTGACGGGTAGCAATTTAGGCGTGCTGGCGGCGCAATACGACGAAGTAGGTCATAGCGCTGACAACGATACCAAGTAGCAAGTACCCGTTGCTTTCGCCACCCGTAGCCGGCAGTTCAGCTGGCAGGGTTTGAGCGGCAAGTACACGTGTGACTGGCTTGGTAGTCTCTTCGCCAAGGATCGCTCCACATGAGCCTACTTTGACGCTCTCGGCTGCAAATACTGTTCCGTCGCTTGCTGCGATCGCCAGTGAGTAGGTTCCGGCAGCTAATCTTGGGTAGTTGATGGTCATACTCTCACCATCTTCGATAGTGACAGTCTTGACTATACTGCCAAGGGTGATGGTGTAGGTGACGTCACCTTCGCTGTCATCGGCGGTATTTGTGAGTGTCAGACTGAACGTATCGATAGTTGGGGTTGTCGTTGCGACACATGGTGTCACGGTGTATGAAGCGGTCGATTCGGCGGGGATCATACAATCATGGTCGAGCATGTATTGCCCGAGCACAGTCAGATTCAAACCATCATGTGCGCCATCGATAGCTGGTATGACATCACCCCAGTCTTGGTCGATACCATCATAGTAGATTGGTCCGTCGTGCATGTAGTGGTCAGGTACTCGGAGGCTGTTACCTGCTATCCCATCGGCGGCATTTGTGTTTACGGTTAGCTTAACGTATTGGTTGGTACGACTGTCAGTCGCGTGACAAATTGTAACTTTCTTACATACTTCATCGTTAGGAAAGTTCAGTGTCCAGCTAGTTTGCGTCTCAGGTTCGATTGCATAACCCTCTTGAGCGGTTGCAGTGACGGTAGCCACTGTATGATCTTCGTTCCATTCGATATTGTAATCAACGCCAACGGCACCTTCGTAGGTGATCTCATCGTATTCATTGCCGCAGAAGTCAGTACTCGATGGTTCGACAACAACTGCACACAAGATTTCACTTTCTGTTGGTGTTCCAAAGTTTTTAGTTGTGGCACCACCTTCAAACTCATAATTGGCGGTTGTAGTAGCGATTAGCTCACCGTTGACTAGTGTCCAGGTGATCTGTGAGGTGTTTGATGGTACTGACCATGTTGCATTGTTGAGCCCACATGGATCATTTTGGCTTGGTTCTGTCGGTACTGGTATAACACAACGCTCACCAGAATCTTTTGCAAGGCCGAAGTCATGGGTGGTTACGCCTGGTCCAAACTCATAGCCGGTATTCGCAGTGGCAATGAGATGATCTTTGACGATAGACCAACTGACCTCGGTCGTGTCATCAGGTAATACCCACGATGCATTGTCGAGTCCGCACGGATCGTATGGTGCAGGCTCGGCTGGGACTTCGGCAACACAGTTGCCTTCATAAACATGCGTCCAGCCGTTTGTTGGATATGATGTACTCATGATGTAGCCACTATTTGCCACCGCTGTTACGGTCACAGTACCACTTGCAGGGAAGGTACCATATGTCGTAACGGCGATACCGTTGACATAATACGTAGCTCCTTCTGAAGCCTTAATCGTGTAGGTGTCACCAGCGGTGCCGCAGTCATCGGTGAAAAGTGGATCGGTCGGCATCGCTGTCATACAACCAGCGACTGTATTGTCGGAGTAAGTCCAACTACTCGTGCCTGTTAACGTATAACCGGCTGCAGCAATGGAACTTACAGTATTACTTCCTCCTGCCCAACCGGTTTGTGAGTAGGTGACATTCGCCGTGGTCGCGAAAGTAATCGTATCATTGTTGGCGCCACAAACAGGGATGACTGTTGGGGCTGTTGCGGTAACAGTGTTGCCACCTTGTGGTGCAGGACAATCTTGAAGTGTCGGCGCTATGCCATCGCCATTGTCCCAGCCAACGACGTATGAACGGCCTTGGCTATCTTCAAAATATGTACCGACTTGTCGAGTCTCGTTAGCTGTGAGGCTTACGGCAATAGGGTTCTGCCCGGGTTTGTACACTTCGTCAACTCCCGGAGTGCCCTTGTATTTACACACGTATACCGTACCACCAGAGGGGACAGGGTTCGTAGTGCTGTATGCTGATGCGACAGCGGGCCATAGGTTATTGCTGAAAACACCGACTATCAGTGCCAACATAACCTTTAAAGTTTGTGAAAGACGTTTCATATATAAACCTCTTTTCCCACCAGTTACGTTAGTTATTTTTTTGACTCCGTACCATTTTAGTTGTAATTATTATACATTTTTATCACAAAAAAGCAAGAATATTGCGCTAAATGCGGGAAATAATACAAATAACCCCTGTTTTAAGAGGGGTTATTGTTTGTCGATCAATGACTATCTATTGCTTACGGCGAAGCAATGCAGTGTAGACGCCAGCTCCAGCGAACAGAGTGTTTGCTATCGTCTGGAGTGGGTTAGGGCCGGTTGAGGCGATTACACTCGGCAACGCAGCTCCTTGTCCGCTCGTAGTGGTTGTGCTCGTACCATTGACAGATCCGCCATTGGTATCACCTTGACCGCCGTCGTTGTTGCCATTGCCACTATTTGTATCGGTATCGTCGCACTCGACCTTAAATACCTTACTTTTTGCCTTGAGGTCAACAGTATATTCGCCACGGTTATCTTTGCCGTAGACGGTTGATTTGTACATACCATCAGGTAGGGTAATATAGCTTGTTTCGGTAAATGTGAAGTGCTCAGCTGACTCCTTGGCTGCTGGCATAGCGAGGCGTTTGACTTCGCTTTTGTCGTTGCCGCCACCTTGTTTTGTGATGATGATGAGACCGTCTTGACCCTTGTCAAAACCATAGCCTTCGTAGTTGAAGGTACAAACCTTTGGGTCGTTGTTTTCTGTGTTGCTCGGGGTGCCTTGCTCGTGTACCTTAAGAGTTCCGTTATTGCCGGTCACGCGGTCATTGGTTGCATGTACTGGTAGAGCAACGAGGGTTGCTACGAGCGCTAGTGACGCACCTACGACGATTCGCTTAATTGCTGCCATAGTCGTTATCTCCTCCCAGAAATATTAATGACTGACTATACTTATTATTATACCAGATAATTTATGTTTTGTCAACACTATGTAATAAAATAGTTATGATTTCTCGTCAGGTATACTAAAGAGGACTATGAAAAAGGGTTCTGTCGAAGATGGATTGGTGTACCACGCTGGCTTCCCGAACGCTGGCGAAGACCAGCATGGGGTGAGTCTTAGTCTTGATGCGTTGGTTGTAAAACATCGCGCCAGTACGTATTTTTGGCGACTAGAATCAGAGGTAGCAGAATTACGGTGGCCAGCTGGGACGATCATTGTCGTTGACCGTGCATTGCCACTGCGAGAAGGGAGGATGGTCGTCGCGATTGTCGACGAAGCATTTGTCATCGCACGTTACCGTAAAACTGGGCTATATGATCTGTTAGGCTCACGACTTGATGATAACAGCAGCGTCTGGGGCGTCATCACCTATGTTGTTAGTGCGGTTGAGGGATAGATCATGTATGCTCTGATCGATTGCAATAATTTCTTTGTCAGTTGTGAGCGATTGTTCCGGCCTGATCTAGAGGGACGGCCAGTGGCGGTGCTCAGCAACAACGATGGGTGTTTCGTATCTCGTAGCCAAGAGGCAAAGGATATTGGTTTACCTATGGGGGCACCGCTGTTCAAATGGAAGCAAGAGGTGAAGGTACACGATGTGCAGTTGTTTTCGGCTAATTTTGAGCTCTACGGCGATGTCAGCGAGCGGATTGTCACGCTCCTGCGTGAGATCACACCCCTCATAGAAGTCTATTCGATCGATGAATGTTTCCTCGATATATCGCAACTTGGTATCGCCGACTATAGCGCTTGGGCTGGCGCTGTTCGAGATAGGATACGTCGAGAGATCGGTATACCGGTATCGATCGGTGTCGCGCCGACCAAGACGCTAGCAAAGGTTGCCAGTACCTACGCCAAAAAACGTGGCGGGGTGTATGCAGTTACCGATGACGAACAGCGCGAGACATTGCTAAGAGGTCTACCGATCGAGGATATTTGGGGTGTTGGCTGGCGCACTGCACCAAAACTACGCGACAAAGGCATCTCGACGGCTTGGCAGCTTGTCTCGGCATCAGACACGTGGCTGCGCCAACAGTTTACGATTACCGGTATGCGCATGGTTGATGAACTGCGCGGTGAGGTGCGTATACCCTTCGGTGATCGCCACGATACCCGCAAATCGATCATGCGTTCACGCAGCTTTAGTCACAAAGTGAGGGACTATCATCAGTTAGAGAGTGCTGTCGCGACATTTGCGGCTCAAGCGGGGGCTCGATTGCGCGCGCAAGACAGCGTGGCTAGCCACATCGTTGTCATACTCTCCGCGAACAAACATGTCGAAGGGCAAAAGCGAGTATACCTGAGCACACTTGTATCGCTCACAGAGGCAACCGGTGATACGGCACGGTTCATTACTGCTGCGCTTGAGGGGCTGGCGCAGATCTATGATGAGCAATTTGCCTATCAAAAGGCTGGAGTGGTTATCGTTGGTATTACACCACGCGTGCAGTGGCAATTATCTATGTTGTCTCCCGAGAAACGCCGTGATGAACGGGCTGATCTCATGACGGCGATCGATCAGCTCAATCGGCGATATGGCCGTGTCATCTACCATGCGAGTGAAAAACTCTCGGCCGACACCTGGCGTTCCAGACACGAGCTACGCAGCCCACGGTATACGACGAGCTGGGCGGAGCTGCCGGTGGTGGGGGCTGGGAGATAGGAGTTGGGAGTTGGTGGGGCACAATAACCAAACGCCGTAGGCGACATGTCGGACCATTTGTTTAGTCGCTCACACTATCTGTAGGGTATGACTTTAAGTTAATACACTATATCCATAATAACTATTGACTCGTTTTGTCAAGAGATGTATAAAATACTCACGACTTTACATCTTCGAAAAGATGCTACGCGTCATAGAAATTGGCACGTAGGTCGAGTATCTTTCAAGCCAAGGAGAGCATCAGGCATGTCGAAGAAAACGCCTGCTCAGAAGGTTATCGCAATCCTACGTCAGGAGGTGGAACTGACTCTCACTCGTGCGCAACTCATTCATGACACTTTCGAAGTGCGAGCGAAAGTTGCCCAATCCATCTTCGACCGTCGGCAGCGGCTCGGTATCCAGGCATCTCTCGACGCGATCACTGGTGGTCGTTGCAGCAAGATGCAATGTAGCTGGCTTCGCGAACAGATCGACAAGATCGCATCTGAGTACCTGGCTGCCGCAGCATGAACGAGCAACTAGCGTTTAACGCCGCGGCATCAATCGTTCGTGAGTTCCAGCTATCCCGCCGCAGTGTTTCCGCCAGCAGCTTGAGTGACGCGGCTCGGAGACTCTGTGAGGGCTACCAGCAGTATGACAAAGTGGTACGCGAGTGGGTGCGACGGTTTCTGAATCAGTTACTCGCCGCCAAGGAGCTGCAAGTTATTCAGACTTCGGCCGGCAGCGCGCGATACCAGGCTGCTGTCTGACTCTCTGGTCTAGGTGCGGTGGGCGCGCGTGGCTTCGTGCCCGCGTCCACCGCACCAGCGAAACCTTTCAGCTTTTCACATCTGTTATTTTTTGCTACAATGTACCAGCTACTCCATCAGTGCAAACTGTAAAATGCTCAATGAAAAATGGAGCGAAGCGATAACGGTCCCATCGTCTAACGGTATGTGCAGCGGAGGCGCGCAGCGAAAAACGATCTTGATCGTTTTTCCGAGCACTGAAGCGGAAGAGCGAGTGGCAGCGAGCGATGGACACCAGGTTTTCATCCTGACGATTCCATAGAGCACTTTTTCGATATACTACTATCACGGTCCCATCGTCTAACGGTTAGGACACCAGCTTGTCATCCTGGCAACCCGGGTTCGATTCCCGGTGGGATCACCAAAGTAATAGGCTCAGACCCTCGTGGTCTGGGCCTATTACTTTTGCCGAATCTTATTCGGCGGGAATTGAACCCGGAGGGTTCGCATACTGTCAAATGCGCTAGCATTTGTACAGTATCTAGCCGATGGTGGAATACGAAACGAAGTGGAGTAGTCTACCATCGAAGCGTCGGACCGGTGGGATATTGTGTCCCGGAGGGTTCGCATCGTGTCATAATCTCTGATTTGACACGATGTAGCTGCTGGTAGAACAAGAAGCGAAGCGGATTGTTATACCAGCTAGCGTTCTTCCCGGTGGGATCAGTTATCCCGGAGGGTTCGCATACTGTCAAATGCGCTAGCATTTGTACAGTATCTAGCCGATGGTGGAATACGAAACGAAGTGGAGTAGTCTACCATCTATGGATCACGCCTATGCGCTTATGTATTGCCGTGACATAATAGAATCACTATGACAAAAATAATTTTTTACGACACTAGCGGAGTTGACAAAGAGCAACTTAGTATGGGGCTGACAGGCACTAATTGTCAGTTGCAATTTATAAAGAGCGCTATATGTATCGATAATCTTGATCCAGAGACGGAGATATTGTCGGTGTTTGTATCGAGTAATGTGACACGAAGTATTATAGAAAAACTACCAAAGCTAAGGCTCATTGCTTGTCGATCAACTGGTTTTAATAATATCGATGTCGATGCAGCCGACGATCATAATGTTGTAGTTGTTAATGTGCCATCATATGGAGAACAAACGGTGGCTGAATACGCATTTTCGTTACTACTCGCCTTATCTCGCAAATTACCAGAATCGATTGCAGGTAATGAACGCCAGCGATTATCGGTAGAGCAGCTACGTGGGTTTGATTTGTCCGATAAGACAATTGGTGTGATTGGGACTGGGCACATTGGTCTAAAGGTAGCCCAAATCGCGCGTGGTTTTGATATGCACGTGATTGCTTACGATCCATATCCGAACGCGAAAGCGGCCAAAGATTATGGTATACAGTATGTTTCACTTGAAAAATTGCTCTGGGAAAGCGATGTTGTAACTCTCCATGTGCCCTATATGAAAGACACTCATCATTTACTAAATAGGGATAGGTTAGCTAGTATGAAGCCATCAGCGATAATTATTAATACAGCCCGGGGTGAGTTGATTGATACTGAGGCGCTTATCATTGCCCTCCATCATAAAACTATTGCTGGTGCCGGACTTGATGTGCTTGAAGGTGAGGGATTGTGGCACCTGGATGATAACGTTACTATACTTGAGAAACACAGCGAGACGCACATTGATGCTCAGCACAGCCTCGAACAATTGGCGTTGTCGAAACTTCACAATGTTATCATCACGCCGCACAATGCCTTCAACACCACTGAAGCAATAGGACGGATCAATAGTATGACATGTAGTAATATAATAAAATTTTGTAGCGGCAAAACCGAAAATATAGTAAAAAATCCGCCGAGAGGGCGGGGCAAACTAATATTGATACGTCATGCTGAGTCGGAGTGGAATATTGTGGGTCGCTGGACTGGTACGACAGATGTCCATCTCAGTGACAAAGGTTTTAGACAGGCAGTTGATTATGGCCAGTTACTCATGAAAACGGGTCTAACGGTAGACTTTGCGTACTGCTCAGAGTTAGTACGTACGCAAGAGACCTTACAGGTGATGCTTGATACTGCCCAGCAACTAGGAGTGCCATATGAGCATGCATCAGAGCTTAATGAGCGCGATTATGGCGTGTATACCGGTAAGAATAAGTGGGAAGTGAAGGAACAAGTTGGTGAAGAAGAATTCCAGGCATTACGTCGGGGCTGGGATCATCACGTACCGAGCGGAGAGACTCTCAAGATGGTATACGAGAGAGTAGTGCCGTTCTATCAACAGACTGTTTTCTCACATCTTGATAATGGAGAGAATGTTCTCATTGTTGCTCATGGCAATAGTTTGAGGGCTCTCATAAAGTATCTTGAACAGCTAAGTGATGATACAGTAAGCGACCTTGAAATTCCGTTTGGCGCCTTGATGATTTACGATATTGATAACGGTGGTTATCGAGTGCGCAAAGAGGTGCAGAGTCAAGACATGACTTTGTCTAATGTTCAATCGAAAGACTTTGTTCGTCACTGATGATATGGTACTATCAAAGCATAAGTAGGCAACTGACGACTCAGTAACACTAAAAGGGGGTTGGGCAAACTATGTATAAGTACCTAAAGTTTTTCGAGGAATTATCAATTGACGATATCCCTCAAGTTGGTGGTAAAAACGCAAGTCTAGGAGAAATGTATCACCACCTTCGACCACAAGGGGTCAATTTGCCAGACGGTGTCGCAACGACAGCTGATGCCTATAGGTACTTTCTTGATTATGCAGGGCTGCATCAGCGGATTACCGATACACTTCTTGGACTCGATGTTAGTGATGTTCACGAGCTAGCCCGCCGTGGGAGTATTATCCGTGATATGATTGTTGCAGCCGAGTTGCCGCAAGATTTTCAAGATGAGATACTTCGTGCTTACAAAGAGTTAAGCCACAAATGTGACCACCCGCACGGTGATCTTGTCGTGGCGATTCGTAGTAGTGCCACTGCAGAAGATCTGCCCAACGCGTCGTTTGCTGGCCAGCAAGCAACCTTCCTTAATATATCTGGTGAGCACGAGGTGTTACATTCGGTTAAAGAATGTATCGCTAGCCTCTTCACCGATCGTGCTATCGTCTACCGTGTGACAAACGGTTTTGACCACATGAAGGTCGCTTTGAGTGTTGGCATACAACAGATGGTCGCGGTGCGATCAGAGTGCGCTGGCGTGATGTTCACTATCGACACCGAAAGCGGCTTCAAAAATGCCGTCGTGGTGAGCTCTATCTACGGGCTGGGCGAAAATATCGTCCAGGGCCATGTCTCGCCTGATGAATTTATCGTTTTCAAACCGACCATGGCTATTATAAAAAGACACCTTGGTACTAAAAAGATGAAGATGATTCCAATCGGGAATAACCGTACAAAGAACATCGACGTTTTAGTTCGTGATCAAGAACGTTTCAGCATCACTGACGATCAAGTAAAGACTCTCGCTGACTGGGGTATGAAAATCGAGAAACATTACGGTCACCCGATGGATATCGAGTGGGCACTCGACGAGGATGATAATCAATTATACATTGTACAAGCTCGTGCGGAGACGGTGCAATCACGTCGAGATGAGAATATTATCGAGCAATACAAGCTCAACGAGGATGGGAAAGTAATCGTACGCGGGACAAGTGTCGGAAATCGTATTGGAGCTGGCAAAGCCAGCAAGATTATGAGTGTGAAAGATATTGATGATTTCAAAGCAGGTGATGTGCTCGTCACGGAGATGACTGACCCTGACTGGGTGCCCATCATGAAAATCGCGAGCGCTATCGTTACTGACAAGGGTGGTCGTACCTGCCATGCCGCTATCGTCTCACGCGAGCTTGGCATACCATGTGTTGTTGGTACCGCTAATGCCTCTCGGCTTATTGCTGATCAACAGGATATCACCGTCAGTTGTGCTAGCGGTGGTGATGAAGGCGTTGTTTACGAGGGTCACTTGAAGTTTGAAGTTGAAAAGACTGACGTAAAAGATCTGAAGCGACCCAAGACAAAGATCATGATGAATATTGGCTCACCTGATCACGCATTCGCGTATTCACACATACCAAACGATGGTGTTGGGCTGGCGCGCGAAGAATTTATCATCGACTCGCATATTAAGATACATCCGCTCGCATTGTTGCATTTTGATCATATTAATGATAGGGCAGTTCGTGCAAAGATAAATTCACTTACCAAAGGGTATGATGATAAAGCGCAGTATTTTGTTGACAAACTGGCTGAAGGGATTGCCGTTATCGGTGCAGCTTTTTATCCAAACCCTGTCATTGTACGATTCTCAGATTTCAAAACCAATGAATACGCCAATCTTATTGGCGGTGCGCAGTTTGAGCCGCCTGAAAACAATCCAATGATTGGTTGGCGAGGTGCTAGTCGCTATTATAGCCCTGAATATCGCGAGGCTTTTAAGCTGGAATGTCGAGCGTTCCTAAAGGTTCGCAATGAGTTGGGCTTGACCAATGTAAAAGCCATGGTGCCATTTTGTCGTAGTATTGAAGAAGCGCGCAAGGTACAAGAAGTTATGGCAGAAACGGGGCTCAATCGTGGCGAAAATGGGTTCGAGCTTTATGTTATGGTAGAGATCCCAGCTAACGTCATATTAGCCGCGGAATTTGCTGAGCTATTTGACGGTTTCTCAATTGGTAGTAATGACCTGACACAGTTGACGCTGGGCGTAGACCGAGACAATCATACTGTGGCACATGTCTATGACGAGAACAATGAAGCAGTTAAATCATTGATACGTCTTGCAATCAAAGTAGCGAAGCATAAGAAGATAAAAATTGGCTTGTGCGGTCAGGCGCCGTCGGATTATCCACAGTTTGCGCGGTTTTTGGTCGAGGAAGGTATAGATAGTATATCACTCGCTCCTGACACGATTGTCAAAACGTCTATCGATTTGCAAGAGCTTGAGACGACAATCGCTAAATAACCTTCAGTAAAGTTTACATTATCATGCTTCTTCATAGATTATGTTAGACTGATATTCTATGATACATATACCCTTGTTTAAGCGTACTAAAATTATTGCGACTGTTGGGCCGGCGACGAATAGCTATGAAAAAATTCATGCGCTTATCGAGTCGGGCGCCAACGGGTTGCGACTTAATTGTAGCCATGGTACGAACGAGGAGCGTGATCAGCAGATTGCGTGGATTCGGCAGGCTTCTTCTGAGCTCGAAAAACCAGTCGCAATTTTTCAAGACCTCCAAGGTCCCAAGATCCGTCTGGGTGAGATAACCAACAATTATCTTGAAGTCAAAACCGGTGAGGAATATCACCTACGCTATGAGGCCGAACATGAGGGTGACGTCCTACCGGTGCAATATGATCTGAGTACCAAAGTAAAACCGGGTGAACGTGTCTATATATTTGACGGTAGAGTCAAGACGATTGCAATTGGCGTAAGCGAGCGGACAGTCACAGTACGAGTCGAACATGGCGGTGTGGTCATGAGCCGTAAGGGTATAAATCTACCCGATACTGATTTTAGCGGCGATATATTGACTGAGAAGGATTATCGTGACATCGACTGGGGTGCGACACGCGATATAGATTATGTTGGCCTTAGTTTTGTGCACAGTGCTCATGATATCGAGGTGCTGCGCGGGTATATGGCCGAGCAGGGTTCAGATGCGCTGATCATTGCCAAAATCGAGACGAAATCGGCGATTGAGGACAACGAGCTAGAGCGTATCGTCGAGGCTAGCGACGCAGTTATGGTGGCGCGCGGTGATCTGGCGGTTGAAGTAGGCGCGGAGATCGTGCCAGTCGTGCAACGGCGAATTATTGAGCTATGTCATAACCACGCGACGCTCAGTATCGTTGCGACCCAGATGATGATGAGCATGGTGACCAATCCTGAACCGACCCGTGCCGAAGTCAATGACGTGAGCCATGCCGTTGTCGTCGGGGCGGACTGCGTCATGTTGAGCGATGAGACGGCCAATGGCGAGTATCCGATCGAAGCCGTCCAAAGTATGAAGCGTATCATCATGTATACCCAGACACATGTGCCGGTTCGACCGCTGGGTGAACCGCAGTATCTCGATACTCACGCCGTGGCGATCAGTGCTGCTGCGGTGACGCTAGCTCGTCAGCTGCATGCCGATGCCATCGTGGCGGAGACCAAGACTGGAGCGACTGCCCAACATATTGCTGCGCATCGACCAGGTTTGCCAATTATTTCGGTCACCAGTGATGCTCGTACCGCCCAACAGCTCGCCATGCTCTATGCCAATAAGAGTTTTCTGCGGCCAGACGGCGAACGTGCAGGTTTGGAGCTGGCCAAAGGGTTGGTTGATACCGGCTATTTGCCGCACGGTTCAACCGTTGTCGTGGTCAGTGGCCGTCAACCGGGCGTCAAAGGCGTGACTGATACCATCCGCGTGCGGACGATTGAGTAGCGAACAAGTAATTTAGAGCAATAGCAGAGTGACAATCCTACTGCTACGCGCCAGAGTGGTTACATAATTACGAAAGCTGCGCTACAATGATAGCTAGTATGGGTGGGAAATTTCCAAAGAAGAGTTTTCGTGATGTACCACTTGATGGCAAGACGGTATTGGTACGCGTGGACTACAATGTGCCGCTCGATGACGAGGGGCGGATCGCTGATGATTTTCGAATTCGCGCCAGCTTGCCGACATTACATGCGCTGATAAAGCGCCGTGCGAAGATTGTCTTGATCGCACACCTTGGTCGCCCTGACGGTGCTCCAAATACCAAAGAGTCACTGGAGCCAGTTGCTCACCGCCTCATGGAATTACTCCATAGGCCAGTCAAGTTTGTTGACGATTGCATCGGCGACAAGGTAGTGCAGGCCAGCAAGTATTTGCACCCCGGCGATGTGCTGTTGCTCGAAAACTTGCGCTTTCACGCTGAAGAAGAAGATAACGATCGAGAGTTTGCCCGCGCCCTGGCCCAGAACACCGGTGCCCAGTACTTTGTGCAAGATGGTTTCGGCGTTGTTCATCGGGCCCATGCCAGTACCGACGCGATTACCCACTTTTTGCCGAGCTCGGCTGGGCTGCTCATCGAAAAAGAATACCGCATGATTACCGCTGCGATAGACGACCCCAAACGGCCGCTGACAGCTATTCTTGGCGGGGCGAAGATAAGTGACAAAATCGCCGTTATCGAGAAGTTCGTACACTTAGCCGATCATATCGTTATCGGTGGCGCGATGGCCAATACATTTTTAAAATTTCGCGGCTTTTCGATCGGTAAAAGCAAAACCGAAGATGGATTGGACGAAGTTGTCGGACGCATTTATGAAGCGGCTAGCCAAAAAACAGATGATGTCGACAGCTTTCTCCAGCTACCTACCGACGTAGCGGTCGCGCGTGAGATCGGTGAGTCCGCTAAGCGTCGGGTTGTGGAGCTACGAGAAGTGCAATCTGACGATATTATCCTCGATATCGGCACTCAGTCGATTAACAAGGCGTGCGCTGCTATCGCTCGCTCGCAAACAGTGGTTTGGAACGGCACGATGGGTATGGCTGAGTTGCCTAATTTTGCTCACGGTTCGGCTCGTATTGCGCTTGCGATGGCCGAGAGAAAAGGTGAACTTATGACAGTAGTTGGTGGCGGTGATACGGCAGATTTTGTATTGCACTGGGATGGTCACGATGGCGCAAGTTTCGATCATGTTTCGACAGGGGGTGGCGCTAGTATTGAGCTCATGGCTGGGGAAAAGTTACCTGGCATCGAATCATTGATGGACGCATAAGGGGAAGATAGGATACACTAATCATAAGTACTATGAAGACTCGCAAAAAACTCATCGTTGCCAACTGGAAGATGCACAAAAATGTGCATGAAAGTAGTATGCTGGCTGATAGGCTAGCTAAAACATTGGATATACACATGGACGTAGAGGTAGTTCTATGTCCAGGATTTCTAGCATTGCAGACACTTAGCCTGCAAATAAATCGTCGTCAGTTCAAACTTGGGGCTCAAAACTGTTACTGGCGCGATGAAGGTGCGTATACTGGCGAGGTTTCCGCCTCGCAGCTTCGTGACCTTGTGAGTTACGTGATTATCGGGCACTCCGAGAGGCGTCATATATTCGGGGAGAGTGAAAAAGATATTCGTTCCAAAGTCCAAGCGGTTGTCCGTAATAAGATGATTCCTATTCTCTGTGTTGGTGAGACTGCTCAGCATCGTGTCGACCGTGAAACTAGACATGTTCTTCAAGATCAGGTACGAAGCGGACTTTCTAATCTGACGAGCGACGAGGTCACAAATATTGTTATTGCCTACGAACCTGTCTGGGCAATTGGTACCGGTAATAATGCAGCACCCAGTGATGTTCTTACCGCGGCTGAGATTATTTACCAAGAGATAGAGGCGCTTTATGGAAGAAATGCTGCTGGCAATGTACGTATACTCTACGGAGGCAGCTCAACCTTTGACAACGCTGAAAGCTTATTAAGCGTCAAACGAATTGACGGTCTATTGGTCGGCGGGGCCAGCCTCAATGAACATTCATTTGCCAAGATAATTGCGGTAGCGCATAATAGGGATAAGAATAACACTGATGAGAAGTAGGGTGGAACCATGAAAGACTTTGACTTTGACGAGTTGGACAGGGCGGTTAGCTCGGTGCTAACGAAACAGCACACATCACAAGTGATGGGTGATGATAAGATTGAGACTAACGAGGATAGAGATCATTCGCATGATCATGCAGCGACAGATCTTCATAATTCGTCTTCTGTCCCAGTATCTTCTGATCCCACACCGCGTGTTTTGCCTGATCTTGAGTCAATGGTTCTCCCCCAAGTAGAAGATCACAAAGCGGATCATCAATCGTTAGACCGTGGCGATGATGAGTCTGCTGTAGGCCCAGAAGAACGTGCCGAACATACGCGTCAAGAATCATCGGTGGATCTTCCAGTTGTGCCTGCTGCTGAGAAAAGGGGGCGTTTTATGGATTTTGTTCCGACCGATCCTTTGAGCACAAAGCACACGGTCACCCAGAGAGGTGGGAAAACGATAACGCCCCCCACTGATTTTAATGTCCAGAACTCAATAAAAGATGCGGTCGTACACACTAATGAATCAAATCAGACAAGCGATGAGCAAATCGATGCCATTGGCAATGTATCAGTCAAAAGCCTTAATGCGGATAATGATGAGGCATCTGGTGCGATATCTTCTGGCGGAACTCCGATAACCGCGGAGCATTCACCAACTAACTCGACACCGTTTATTGCTGATCTAAATATAGAGAAACGACCTCTAGGTGGCAAGACATATGATACCGAAAAGAATCTAGTCGCTCGTCCTGTAGCATTAGATCATAAATCATCTCTCGAGCCACCAGTCGCACCGATAGATACAATGGTTGCGGTTGCGATACCAGCGGAAATCGACAGGGCAATTACTGAAGTTGAATCTCGAGAGATATCGACTGAAAATCATGGAGCGACAACAGACACGGCGGCATCAGATAAGAAACTTCCACATTCTGGTACCGAGGACATCTCAACAACTACTGCAAATGATACAGTAGCTGTTCCTGACACTCAACAACATACAGTTTTCGATAGTGAGTCGTATAATCAACCTCTTGTCAAAGAGCCTGGTTCTGCTAGAAAACCTGCCGCGCTATGGTTATTAATCGGGGTAGTGTTTTTGCTTATAGGTTCCGCAATTGGTGCGCTCTACTTCCTCTACGGCCAGTCATAAGTCGTTTAGTCTCTGTTGTAAAATTCCGCAAAGTTTCATTTTGAGTGCATAAATTAGATACAATAAAAGATAATGCATCGCTCAATTATTGCTGGTCTTAATGATGCGCAAAAATCCGCCGTCTTGCATAACGACGGACCGCTGTTGATATTGGCGGGAGCTGGATCAGGCAAGACGAAGACACTGACACACCGAATCGCGCGGTTACTCGAGATGGGCGTGCCGAGTGGCGCTATCCTTGCCGTGACATTTACGAACAAAGCTGCCCGTGAGATGCGTGAGCGGCTCGCACATTTGACAGGTGAGAATGCCGATAACCGTTCATTTATGTTTTGGATGGGCACGTTTCACTCGATTTGCGTTAAGATGTTGAGGTTTGACGGTGAGCACATAGGTATACCGCGCAACTTTATCATTCTCGATGAGGCCGACCGACTCAGTCTCGTCAAACAAGCCATGAAACAGCTTGGTATCTCTGAAAAATCTTTCACGCCACGTGGTATCGCCTCGCAGATTAGCACGGCCAAAAACGACCTCGTCAGCGCGAGCGAATACGCTGCTCTCGCTAAGCTTCCCATGCAAAAAGCTGCGGCCGATGTCTTTCCGGTTTATGAACGGTTACGCCAAGCGACGGCTGCGCTGGACTTTGACGATTTGATCGCCGAGGCAGTCCGACTCCTGAAAAGCTCTGATGAGCTACGCACCGTCTGGCAACGACGCTTCCAGTACATCTTGATCGACGAATACCAAGACACTAACGCCGCCCAATATCGTCTGATTAAGCTTCTGACCGGTGATGCCAAGAACATCTGTGTTGTCGGGGACGACTGGCAGTCGATCTATTCATGGAGGGGGGCGGATTTTACCAACATACTCAATTTCGAGCGCGATTATCCGGGTGCAACGGTCGTCAAGTTGGAGCAAAATTATCGTAGTACCAAGCCGATTCTTGATGCCGCTCACAATGTCATCACTAAAAATCACAACCGTACCGACAAGAAATTAACGACCGATCAGGCTGGTGGTTTACCCGTGCAGATCATGTATGTCGGCTCGGAATTGCATGAGGCCGAAAGCGTCGTGACGCGCATCAAAGGTGCGGTTGATCTTGGGGCTCGTCGTTACGGTGAGTATGCGGTGCTCTATCGGACAAATGCACAATCACGGGCTATGGAAGAGATGTGTATTCGCTACGGCGTCCCATATCGCATCGTCGGTGGCACACGGTTTTATGATCGCAAAGAGATCAAAGATGTCATCGCCTACCTACGTCTTCTCTACCAGCCGAGCGATCGGCCGAGCTTTGCGCGCATCGTCAATGTGCCGACTCGCGGGCTTGGTGCAACGAGTGTCGAAAAATTTCTCGACTGGCAGGCTCAGACTAGCATGACACTGATCGAGGCCATGAACTCAGTTGAGCTATGTACTGGGCTCACACCGCGGGCTAAGACGGCGCTCCATGAACTCGGTGAGGCGCTCAGCAAACTCCAGGTCGAGATGGCGACGACCAACTTGGCCGATATGATCGAACTGATTATCAAACGCTTTAACTATTTGGGCTTTCTCGATGACGGCACACCGCAAGCCGAAGATCGTCAGGCTAACGTCCGCGAACTCGTCAGCGATGCTCGTGAACGGAGCGATCTCGATGTCGCTGGTTATCTCGAAGAGATCTCGTTGATCTCCGATCTCGACACTGCCAATCTCACCCAAGATGCCATCACTCTCATGACACTTCACGCCGCCAAGGGGTTGGAGTTTCCGGTCGTCTTCATGATCGGGCTTGAGGAGACGATTTTTCCGCATACCCGCGCCCTCTATGATCCCGAGCAAATGGAAGAAGAACGCCGTCTGTGCTACGTCGGCATGACCAGGGCGCGCGAAGAACTGTATCTCAGCTCGGCCAGTAGTCGGATGATCTTTGGGAGCACTCAGCATAACCCGCCGTCACGGTTTTTGAGTGAGATCGAGGTCAGTGAAATTGCGCCGGGCAGCGGGGTATTCGGGATGAAGCCGACAGAGGTCGATCCAGTCTATGAAGATGAAATGGTGCTTGATCTGTCGGTTGGCGACAACGTTCGCCACGGCATATTTGGTGCGGGTTTAGTGACGCATATCGACGGCACTGTCGTGACAGTCGCATTTCGCGGTAAGGGCATAAAGAAACTCAATGTCGCTTTTGCGCCCCTGGAGAAGACGTGATGATAGTGACGATGGTTCAAAACTCTGGCCGATGGCTGTATCTTATCCTTAGGCCATTGATCGCTCTTTTCGCGCCGAGAACTCCACGAGTACGTGTGGAGATACGCCAAGGCAATCAAGTATTATTAGTCAAAAGCTGGTTTGGTGACCAGCGATGGGCGTTACCCGGTGGAGGCGTAGAACGGGGTGAGGCGCCGTCACGGGCAGCAATACGAGAAGTGTTCGAAGAAACGGGGCTGACTATTGACCGTAAGCGCCTTGGCTACTTAACAACACTGCCAGCACGCTATCCGTTGCGTTGTGATTTGGTGATATACGCCACCGCAACACACGATACCCAGCTCCGAAGACTTAAAATGATATATAGACTTGAGATTATCGATAGAAAATGGTATGATATAGACAATCTCCCGGATGATACTGGTCCGCTGACGCGGGCAATCATCAGCCGTGAGTACGAGCAATTTGCTCAAGAATAAGAATATTGCTATAATCATTATCACTGTTGTGAGCAGACAATATACAAATGGTGTCCTAAAACGAGTACATATCCACCACGGGATTTGGGCTCTCTGCGTTCTGTTGTCATTGTTTGCCCTCGTCATAATGTCACGTCAAGCAACCGCGATTGATACCAACCCAAACGGTGACCAGCGCCTTTTGACCGTCTATGATCAGGGTGAAGAGAAGACGTTTATCACGAACAAAACGACAATCGGTGCTGCACTGCGTGAACAAAATATCGTTGTTGAGCCAGTTGATGCCGTTGAACCGGTCATGACAACGCAGCTTTCTGCAAAGAGTTATGCTGTAAATATCTATCGTGCTCGATCGGTCATTGTCGATGATAAAGGGGTCAAAACTCAGGTCTTAACCGCCAAACAAAGTCCAAAAGAAATTATGGCAAGTGTTGGTGCGCCGCTATATCCCGAAGATACGACAGCGTTCGAGTTAGCGAAGAGCCCTCTATCTGATGGTGGTGCAGGATTACGTCTTAGCGTTGACCGGGCAACGGTTTTTCAGCTATCGCTGTATGGCAAATCATTTGAAGCTCGCTCGCAGGCTGCGACAGTAGGTGATATGTTGCGCGAAAAAGATGTCACGCTTGGCCCAAGCGATGGCCAGTCGGTGCCTGATTCTACTCCCCTCGTCGCGGGTATGTCGGTAGTTGTCTGGCGTGATGGTAAACAAACTATTACCCAAGAAGAAGCAATACCAAAAACCGTTGAGGAGATCAAAGATGCCGATCGAGATTACGGTGTGCGCGAAGTTAAGACCGCTGGCACAGACGGAGCGAAAAATGTTACGTATGAGATAGACATGAAGGGTGGCAAGGAAGTGTCACGTACAGTGATAGCGAGCGTAACAATTCGTGAGCCAGTCAAAGAAGTTATCATCATCGGGACGCGGTTTAAGGGTGCCTATACCACCCCCAGTGAGAACGAGACAATCACCTGGACATTTCTTACGGGCAAAGGCTTGAGCCGTGAACAAACAGCGGGTATTATGGGTAATCTTCAGCAAGAACACGGCTTTAATACCACTGGTGATGGTTTGGCGCAGTGGACGGGTGGTCGTAAGGCAACGCTTTTGTCTCGACCTGACCCCTACAGTATCCACACGCAACTTGACTTTATGTGGTATGAATTGACCGGCCCGTATGCCTCAGTACTGACGCATATTCAGGCGCAGACAACCGTTGAAGGCTCGGTGCGAGTTTTCCAAAATGAGTATGAGCGGTGCGGTATCTGTGCCGAGAGCAAACGCATCCAGTACGCCTACAACATACTTGCGAGCCACTAGATGCCGAACAAATCACTTGGTCAGCATTGGCTGCATGATCGCCTCACCCTCGAGGCGATTGTCAACTGCGCCCTCCCCATTGCTCAAGGACGGACTTTGAGCAAAACGGTGGTGGAGATCGGGCCGGGGTTGGGGACTATGACGAGTGTGCTGCTGGCGCGGGCGGGGCGGGTGATTGCTGTCGAGTTCGATGCCGATCTGGCACGCAAACTACCCGGTCAGTTTCCTGGCAAGAATCTCACGGTGGTCAACCAAGATATTCTCTCCTACGACTTCTCGGGGCTGCCAGACGATTTCATAGTTGTAGGTAATATTCCATACTACATCACAAATAAAATCGTCCGTAAAGTCTCTGAAGGGCCAATAAGGCCAAAAGTTGCTGTATTGCTGGTCCAGAAAGAAGTTGCCGAGCGATTGGCGGCTGGCCCAGGTGAGATGAGCCTACTGTCTA
This sequence comes from Saccharimonadales bacterium (SeqCode), assembly GCA_049644865.1. GTDB lineage: Bacteria > Patescibacteriota > Saccharimonadia > Saccharimonadales > Saccharimonadaceae > JAPUDQ01. The sequence goes on along the minus strand of JBARSV010000019.1, from coordinate 28,990 downwards.
TCTCTGCCCAAGTCTTTCATGAGGTCAGTCTGGGACCGGTGGTCCTGCGTGGTGCCTTCACACCACCACCTAAAGTCGACAGCCAAGTTGTTATATTGCGCCACCGCGACCAGCCGCTCGTACCAGCCGAAGATCAAAAAGAATTCTTCCGCGTCGTCAAAGCCGGCTTCTCCGCCCGCCGCAAGAAACTCCGTAGCTCACTAGCTGGAGGACTCGGCATCGACAAACCAGCCGTTGAAGAGTTGCTCATTCGCGCCGGAATCTCATCTAATTCTCGCGCACAAGAATTATCAATTGATGGCTGGAAACGTTTAATAACTTAGTAAATCGGGTCGTCCGGAGCAGGTTGATGCTCCGGACGACCCTGGACGGGCAGTGATACCGGCCATGAGAAGCTATCCCTAGAGAGGGATATCACGGTGCTCAATGGAGGGTGCCTCTGGGCGTCGTGGGGTTATTATAGCAAATTATAGATTATTGCGTCGCGGACAATTAATCCTATCAATAACCACTATAGTAATCTCTCGTAGGTGTTATTTTGATGGTTTGGTACAATGAGATGCTGAAGATGTATAAGCCGATTGTTACGATGCCACCAAGCGTGAGACTGGCCTTTTCGAGTGTTGAGGATGGCTCGATTGCGGCAGGTGGCGGGAGACCGTCGTTGCCCAAGCATGAGGCAAACGCTGAGAAATTTCTGCAAGCCCATGGCTTTGAGAGTAGTGGTCGCGCAAAAGTTTTTGTGACGTATCTGCCGCACAACACCTATACTCATATCGAGAGAGTTGATGAAAGTGCAGTCGGTGCGATTAAAAGTGATGCCCTCTTTACGACTGTGCACGACAAGACGATCACGCTACCCGTGGCGGATTGTATTGCGACTGTCGTCTATGATCCAATGGTCAATATGCTCGCTGTCTTACATCTCGGGCGGCATGCTAGTGTGGCCGGGCTGATCGAGGAATTTGCCGTGCGAGTCGCTGATGAGCTGGGCTCGGACCCACGCGACTGGTATGTCTGGATGAGCCCCAGTCTCAAGCCCGATCACGACGTGATGGACTATTTCGACCCGCCGCGCCCCGAGGAATGGCGGGGTTTTATGACAACACGCGACGACGGCAAGATCCATATTGACATTCCCGGTCACAACCGCGAGCGATTTGAGCGGCTCGGTGTGCCACAAGCACACATCTCTATCAGTCCGCTCAATACCTACACTGATGAACGCTATTTCTCACATCGCGCCGCAACTGAGCTTAATCGGCCTGATCGTCAAGGCCGCCAAATGGTCGCCGCTATGATGATACCTACAGGGTCAGACCCTATAGGTATTTAATTGTAGCTTATTATATACTAGATACATGCCAGCAAAGAATGCCATCAAAGAATACGTTGAAGACGGCTACTATCATGTGTATAATCGCGGGGTATCAAAAAGCAGAATATTTCACGACACTCAAGACTATCGGAAATTTCTTGAATTGCTAGAGAGATATTTGAGCCATGAAGCCGCAAAGAAACCAAATGGCGTCAAGTATGTCTCGTATGCTGACGAGGTAAGTTTACTCGCTTATTGCCTGATGCCAAACCATTTTCATTTGCTGCTCCAACAAAAATCGATAAATGGTATGGCTAGCCTTATGAAGTCGGTCTGTGTCGCCTACAGCATGTATTTCAACAAGAAGTACAGTCATGTTGGTACCGTTCTACAGCAACGATACCGAGCAGTGCGTATGACAAATGACGCCCAATTCACACATATCAGCAGGTATATTCATATGAATCCGAAAGATTACAAAACATGGCGATGGTCTAGCCTCAGCCAATATACTGGCGAGAAGAAACTTGCCTGGGTCGATGTTGATCGTTTGCCCGAGGTAGGTGATTATATGACATTTCTTGATGAATACTCTGATCGTCGAGATGAACTCGCGGCGCTGAAAGATATTTTTGCCGGATAAATCTATAGGGTCTGATAAATCTATAGGGTCTGACCCTGTAGGTTTGGATCTGTTACAATAGATGGTAATGAGCAAAAAACTCTACATCACGACCGCTATTCCTTATGTCAATGGTAAACCCCACATTGGCCATGCGCTTGATTATCTGATCGCTGATATCTGGACCCGCTATCACCGCCAAAACGGCCGTGAGGTCATGTTTCAAGCCGGCACTGACGAGCATGGCAACAAAAACGCCGCCAAAGCTGCCGAAGCAGGGCTGACGCCGCAGCAATTTGTCGATCAATCGCATCTCAATTTCAAACAGTTTATCGCTGCACTAGGCGTTGAATACACCGATTTTGTCCGCACGACGGACGCACATCACATGAGCTCAGTCCAGTACATATGGCAAAAACTGCAGCCACATATCTACAAAGGCACCTATGAGGGCTGGTATTGCAATGGTTGCGAGAGCTTTGTGACCGACAAAGAAGCGCAGGAAAATAACGGTACGTGCCCGGATCATCAACAACCGTATGCGCGGCTCAGCGAAGACAACTATTATTTCAAACTGAGTAGTTTTACCGAACAGATTCGGGCGGCACTCGACGCACACAAGTTCGAAATCGTTCCGTCGTTTCGTGAGAAAGAATTCCGCAGCCTGCTCGATAGCGGCCTGCAAGACGTCAGTATCTCGCGGCCGAAGAAAAGCCTGAGTTGGGGCGTGCCAGTTCCTGGCGACGACCAACACGTCATGTATGTCTGGATCGACGCGCTCAGTAACTACATCACGGTGATCGGCTATCCTGACGACGCGCGGTGGCAAGAGTATTGGCCGGCTGATGTCCAAGTCGTTGGCAAAGATATATTGCGTTTTCACGCCGCTATCTGGCCGGCGATGCTGCTTGGGCTCGATCTGCCGCTGCCCAAGAAGCTGCTTGTCCATGGCCACATCGGTTCAGGCGGCGTCAAGATGAGCAAGACTATCGGCAATGTCGTCGATCCGATGGAAGTCATCGCTGGTTACGGTGTCGATGCGTTTCGCTATTATTTCTCGCGGCACATACCGACACTCGATGATGGTGATTTCACTTGGGAAAAATTTGAGACTGCTTACAATACCGAGCTCAGTAATGAGCTGGGCAATCTCGTGCAGCGCGTTGTTGCCATGGTCAATCGTTACCAGGCTGGCGTGATTGGCGAGGGAGTGAAAGCTGAGCATGATTCGCAGGCCTATCATGACGCCATGCGTGATCTGGAATTTAATCGTGCGCTCGATGCTGTTTGGTTGACGGTGCGCTCGCTCAACCAATATCTCGAAGACGTCAAACCATGGGAAGTTGCCAAACTGAGAGACACCGACCCTGAGGCGGCAGGACATCTCGAGGAAATATTGCTCCACGCCGTCGGTACCTTGCAGCAAATCGCTGACCTGCTGGCACCATTTTTGCCGACCACATCGGCTGCGATTACCACCATCTTTTCGGGCGGCGTCATCACGCCGTACGAGGGCGTGCTATTTCCAAAGAAATACCTGCATACCACTGATCCTCATAGCTCACCAGCTCCTGTCGCTGTGCCAGCTCCTCAACCGCCCGCGCAATAATCTCGCGATGCGAACCGTAGAGCGGGGGTAAATCGCGAAGTGGTGCCCAACAAACATCGCTTGCGTCGTCACCGGGCTCGCCGTCTTCCTGTTCGGTTAAGAAGAGATAGGCATCCGTCTCGATCCATTTCTTCCGCGACGTTCTGGGGTCGTCGACCCTCCCTCGATAAATTAAGTCGCCGGTGTTAAGTAGCGCCCGACATTCTTCCATGGCTTCCCGACGTGCTGCCGACAGTGAGTCTTCGTCTGTGTCGACGAACCCGCCTGGCAGTGCCCATATCTGGTCCTGTGTTCGCCAGATGAGTCGGACACGATCACCATTGATAATAACTGCGTCCGCAGTGTAGTTTGCGCCTTCATGCCATAGGTCGGGGTGTTTGCAGTATTCGTGCCAGGCTTTTGCACCGATTGCGCGTGCCCATGCCACATCTTTTTCGTATTCTTCAACGACATTTTCAGGCCCGGTATGTTTACCTTCGACGTCGCTGAGTTTGACAGTTGCGCGCCCGTTGACGTCGACTGCTTTCATGACAAAATTGTTGGCTTTCAGCCCAAGGTCGTTGGTGAGTGTTGTACCCCAACCGAAGACGATATTGATACGATTGTTGAAATAATCAGCCAATCGGGCAATCATGTCGATGTCGAGTCCATCGCTAAAGACAATCGTTTTTTCCATTGGATCGATATCATGTGATGTATAAAATTTGATGACCCGTTCGCCAAATACAAATGGATCGCCGCTATCATGCCGCAGACTCTTCCAATCTCTTGCTTGCTCGGGCGTCAGGTCAGTAAAGAAAAACTCACTGCCAAATGTATCGGTGAGCGCTGTTGAGAGGTCGCCGTCGTACTGCTCGGCCCAATCGTTGAGCATCCGGTGATGTCCTTTGATTGGCATCTCGCCCTGAGCGTCGGCCATGGCAGCGTAAATCATCGGTAGCTCATGAGCAAATGTGCCGATAGGTGTAACACCGAGGGTATATGCCAGATAAATATTGGACGTGCCGAGAAAGTTATCTGGTAACTCTCGCGCTAGTCGCTCGACCACATGCTGTTGCCAGACGAAGCTAAAGCGTCGACGGGTGCCAAAATCCGCGAATTTGATATCAGGCCGCGTCTTAAGCAAGGCAATTTTGGCGTCGAGTCGGTGATCGCCTTCGGCGTAGAGGTCATCAAGTGATAAGCCTTCGGATGCGAGTTTATTTGCAAAATAAATCTCGTTGATCTCGCTCATGACGACCGTTTCCCAAAAGGTTACGAGCGGCGCAGGGCCAGTCGTACGAACGGTGAGGTCACCGCGCTCATCGAGGCGTATGTCGACATCTGTTAGTGGGCTAGCTACCAGATAGTCGAGAAATTCTGGGGTAAACTGGGCATTACCACGTATTTGGTTTTGGAGGCTGGCAAGGTAGGCAATCTCCTCGGGTTGCCAACCACGCTGCAGTGTTTCCAGTCTAGTACGTAGCTCCTCGGGGCTGCAATGCTCTGAGAGCAGGGAAGCACTTCGGTTTTTGAGCTCAAACGTGACGGTTGCATCCGGCAGTTTCTCAAACTCGAGCTGACTCATCGTTGCCTTGTAGTAATCAAGTCCTTGGCTTATCAATGCACCTTCTGACTCTTTCATAGTACGCTCCTTTCAATGAGCACGCTGCCATGTATGATCTCATCGCTCGTGAGTGCCAGCGCACCAGCTTCGATGAGTGCCGCCAGTGCACGATCACCGTCCCCTGGTTCTACGTCGACGGCCCGGATTGCATCAGTGACAAGTATGACGTCGACCAGCCGACTGCCATCGCTGCGCCGATAGCGCGCGGTCTGTTCCAGCGCGTCAAGAACAGTCGCCTTTACGCAGTAATCGGTTGCCAGTCCGCCGATGAGGATGGCAAACCGTCGTTGAGCCGTTTCCATGGCGGGCCGGTTAATCTCAATCATCCGTTCGATTGCGGCAGCCACCGTTTGTTTCTCGGGGGGTAGGTCGGCGACGAGGTCGGCGAGTCGCCCGATGGTAAGCTGGGCAAAATACCCGGAATAGCCGTCATCTTCTCGACTCATGCCCTTACTGGCAATACTATCGCCATGTTCGACATCTATGACAAGGTCATCATGAAAGGCTGCTCCCGCCCGGTACTGACGGCAATGTGGTGGCCATGGTCCGCCTTGGTCGACAAAATGCTTTGTGCCATCTGGGTGCCAGTCTCGGGTAAAAACGACATTGCCGTGTGCGGCATTGGTAAATGTATTGAGCCGATTCAGGGCAGGGACGACCAGGTCGCCGTCCTCTACAGCGAGTGCGCCGCCTGGCATAAAGTCGTTTTGCGGGTCGACATTTATCGTAACGATTTCGCCATAGCTGCGTGGTATTGAAAATGTATTCATAGAGCTCTCCTTCACTTAGTGTATATAATACACAAAGTGTAGAGGATAAGATATTGTTTTGTCAACACTATTTACATAGCGTGCATATATTTGTATGATGAACTTGAAGAAAGAAGGTACGGTCAAATGAGTGAGCGTCATACACATATCGCCCGAACGTTAATCGAGACAGTAGCTTATGGTGATGCAGCCGGGTTACCAGTCGAAACAATGAGTGCGGCAAAAATCGCTGCTCGGTATGGACGTATTGATCGACTTTTACCTCCGAAAGAAAATCCATTTTATATCGGCGAATTTCCCGCGGGTACTTGGAGTGATGACACACAATTGACTATGGCGGTAGCAGATGCGTTGTCACAAGATGACTTTGACCTGGGGCGTGTAGCCGACCAGCATGTTGTGGCGTACCATGAAACCCCTCAAGTGACGAACCCAAATGGCCAGCGGATTACGCGCGGCTGGGGAGGTTCGACAACGCGTAGCGTGCAGCGCATTATTGATGGTATTGCGCCTGAGAAATCCGGTGAGCAGGACGGAGGAGGTAACGGAGTCGTGATGAAAATGTCGCCGTTGGTGCTTTGGCAATATGGTCGGGAAGTGGATGATATATCACGGTATGAGCAATACGATCAACTGACGACGATGACGCATGATTCTGACATTGCCCGGGCTGCAACGCGCATACATGGCGATGTACTATTTGGGCTACTAGGGGGTGTATGCGAAAGGGAAGAATTTTTAGGTTTGTTGCGAAGATCATCATACCTGCATGACCCGTCCGGCAGGTTTTGGGAAATATTTCAGTACATGGAGCAATACCCTTCGTTGAGTCAGGCAATATTACTGCGCGAAACAGATGGCAAAGGATTCTTTGTTCCGTACACGCTGGCGATGGCGTATGGGGTCTATCTCATGCATCCTCGCAACATTGGTGGTGCAGTGTACGAAGCAGTCAATCTCGGTGGTGACACCGACAGTATCGCATCAATTGCCGCGACAATGGTGCGCATGACTGGGGACCATGCAACGATGTTACCGCCCGACAGTGGACTGCTTTTTGACCGTGAACGTCTCCAAAAATGCTCCGAGCGCCTGGCGAAGATATCATTTCTACAGTGATAAGCCCGAATTAGTTATTGTAATATTTACAAAAACTATAGACACGACAAACTACTTAGTGTTATATTGACACTAACAACCACGCTTCCGCAAGGTTGTAGTCCTTCGCCGTTTGGCGGACTGGACGCGGCGAACGAAGTGAGCACGAAACCGCTCCTCGATCATTAACAATCAGATCATACGACAAAAAGAAAGAGGTGATGCATGATGATGCCGTTTGCGATAGCGGCAGGCAGCACCATAGGTCGCGATCACCGTGAGACGGGGCGTAACTATCAGGATGCGTGGGTTCTCCAGCAGGCTGACGGGCTCACTATTGGGGTGGTTGCAGACGGATGTGGTAGCGGCCGGTTTAGCGAAGTAGGCGCGCGGTTGGGGAGTATGCTCCTCGCAAGCAACCTACGTGAGCAGTTTATGACGGGTCGTGGGATCAACTGGGCTCGTGCACAGCGACAAGTTCTGGCACGGCTCGACACGATTGCGGTCATGAGCGGCTCTGGCTACCGTCAGTTTGTGGAGGATCATTTTCTCTTCACACTCGTCGGTATCGCGATGACGCCTGTGATCACGACAGTTTTTGCACTCGGTGATGGCGTCGTTGCTATCAATGATGAGGTACGGCGGCTCGGTCCATTTCCGGACAACATGCCTCCCTACCTCGGCTACGGTTTACTTGAGGGACGGGTCGGAATCGACCCGGATCTCATCGTGATTGAACCAATTGCCGAGTTGGCAACTGACGACGTTGACTCATGGCTCATCGGAACTGACGGGGTTGGTGACTACATTGACCGCGAAGGAACTGTATTGCCGGGGCTCGCTTCGACGCTGCCGCCACTCAGCGACTTCTGGGAAAACGACCGCTATTACTCGGGCAATGCCGAACTGCTTTCACGGCAGCTACGGCTTGCGGCCAGAGACTGGCCGCGCAGTGACCCGTATCCGGGGCTGTTGCACGATGACACAACGATCCTTGTTGGACGGCGCGAAAGGAGGTAACCATGCCGACCGTACTGATCGGGGGTAAGAAAATTACCCTGAAGGCGAACGGGATTATCGGAACTGGTGGCGAGGCGGATATCTATCGTCTCGATGCTGTCACGGTGCTCAAGCTCTACAAAGGGCCCTCGCACCCAGACTTTCGGGGGATGGCTGATGCCAAACTCGGAGCGACGCATCGGCTTGACGAACACCAACGCAAACTCACCCAGTTTCCGCAGCATCTACCGATCGAGGTCGTTTCGCCGCGCGAACTTGCCTATGACAACTCCGGCCGTATCGTTGGGTACACAATGCCTTACGTCAGTGGTATGGAGGTGCTTATGCGGCTCGGCCAGCGAGATTACCGAGACAGTCACGGCATCGATGGAAACGGTGTGATTGCGGTGTTCAGACAACTCCACCGCATCGTGAGCCAGCTTCATCAGAACCATGTCGTGATCGGTGACTTCAACGATCTCAACGTGCTGAGTGACGGCACGCAGCTACGAGTAGTTGACGCGGACAGTATGCAGTTTGGCTCCTTTGCGTGCCAGACATTTACGACCCGCTTTGTTGACCCTCTGCGCTGTGCGTCTGACGCACTTCGCCTAGTCAGGCCGCACAATGAAATGAGTGATTGGTATGCATACTTCGTGATGCTACTCCAGTCATTTCTCTACGTGGGGCCGTATGGTGGGGTGCATCGACCTGCACACGGGTCGAGGTTGCAACATGATGAGAGGGTACTGCGCCGGATAACAGTACATCACCCTGACGTGGTATATCCTCGTCCGGCACTCAGCCTGGATGTGTTACCTGACGAGCTGCGCGATTTGATGACGCGCGTGTTTGAGCACGATCAGCGGAATGAATTTCCGCTGCGAATGCTTGACGCGATGCGTTGGACGACGTGTACGCACTGCGGGTTCACACACGCTAGGGCCAGGTGTCCACTGTGCGCACTACCCGGTGCGCCACTGCCGATCGAGACGATTCGCGGCCGCGTGACGGCTCGAGTTATTTTTCGGACAGCAGGACACATCTTGCAAGCAGCCTTTCAGGACGGGACGCTTCGGTTTCTCTACCAAGAGAACGGAACGATCTACCGTGAAGGCAGCCGACAGGTGATGTCTGCGTCGGACGCGGCTGCGGTGCGGTTCCGACTGCATGGCAACGAGACGCTCGCCGCCAAAGACCATCGCCTCGTGAAACTGGCAGGCGGCAAGGAAACAAGCCGCCAGGTGGTTGACACCTACAGGGATCGTCTGCCGGTGTATGACGCCAGCGCAATAGCCCATGTATGGGTGAGCGGAGGACAACTTCTCTCGCCTGGCGTACTCGCACCAATGGTGATTGGTGACGTGTTGCCTGATCAGACACTTGTCTGGACGGGTGATCACTTTGGCCTGGGTCTCTACCAGGTCGGGGCAATGACGCGTGGGTTCGTGTTTCGGCCGGATCGGTCAGGCATCAATGATCGCGTCGTGCTCGCGCCGATTTCTGGTCAGTTGATCGATGCGACCTGTGTGTTCTCATCGTCTCATGCCTGGCTCATGCTGGAGTATCAGCACAATGGCATACTCCGTCATCGGTGCGATGTCATCTCGTCGAAGGGCGAGGTGTTGGCATCGCTTGATGTGGCAGCCAATGAAGACCACTGGCTCGCACATACCATCCGCGGGACAATGCCGAGCGGCGCGTCGCTCTTCGTGGCGACCGACGACGGTATCATCCGTGTCGGGGCTCAAGCTGGCATAGTGGCGGTCGAACGTGAGTTCCCCGACACTGCGACGCTTGTCGACGCTGGTACCTACCTGGTGCCAGCCTCAGGCGGCATTTATGCCGTCACCAACCGTTCGATCACACTCCTTCAGATGTGAAACCCAACCCGAGAAAGGTACGACAATGAATTATCCACTCCCTGCCTTCTACGACTCGCTCAACGTCGTCAACGACGCTCGGTGGATCGACTATGGCGGCCTGCTGGCCGCAGCGGGCGACTACCGACGTGATAACCACGTGACGGCGGCGGCCCGCGATCAGGTCAGGGTCGGCGTGCTCATCATCGATGCGCAGAACACCTTCTGTCATCCCAGTGGTGAGCTCTATGTCGCTGGCATGTCCGGCAACGGTGCGGTCGACGACAGCGTGCGAACGGTCGAGTGGCTCTATGCCAACCTTGGCCGGATCACCAAGATCTACGCCACGCTCGACACCCACCGCGCCTTCGCCGTCTTCCACCCGACCTTCCTGGTCGACCAGCAGGGCAATCACCCCGCTCCGTTCACGATGGTGTCGCACGACGATATCGTGACGGGCAAGTGGCTGCCCAGCCCGCTGATGGTCTCGGCACTCCGTGCCGATGCACCTGGGTTCGACCTGACGGCCGCGCGCCGTCATCTCGAGCACTACACGGCGGCGCTCGAGGCAGCCGGCCGCTACCAGCTGACCATCTGGCCTTTCCACGGCATGATCGGGGACAAGGGGCATGCGCTGGTCAGCGGTCTCGCCGAGGCCATGGCCTTTCATGGCATGGTGCGCGGCGCGCAGCCGGGCATCGAGGTCAAGGGTACCCACCCGCTGGTCGAGAACTACTCCATCCTCGGACCTGAGGTGACGCAGTTGTTCGACGGCACGCCGGTGGCGCGCAACGTCAGTCTCTTCAAGAAGCTGATGGAGTTCGACGCTCTGGTCATCACTGGACAGGCCAAGAGCCACTGCGTCGCATGGACGATCGATGATCTCCTGCGTGAGGTGGCCGCGGTCGATCCGGCGCTGGCCCGCAAGATCTACCTGCTCGAGGACTGCACTACCGCAATCGTCGTCAAGGATCCGGCCGGCAACGTGGTCTATGACTACGGGCCGGATGCGGACGCGGCGTTCGCTCGGTTCCGGGCGGCTGGCATGCACGTGGTGCGTTCCACCGATCCGATCGAGAACTGGCCCGATTTCCCCCGGGTCTGACGTAGTCTATGTCCTGGAGAGGTAAGCCTCGCTCACCTCTCCAGGATGTTCAGCTCATCACACTCACTCACAGAAAGGACTACCACGATGAGCGCCTTCGCATTCGGAACTTCCCAGGGAGCGCAGCTGCCTGGGGATACGCTCGGTCCGGCCATTCAAGCAGGACTGGGCGAGATCACGCTCGATGACATCACCACCGCCGAGACCTTCGTGCTGTCCGTCATCGTCGACGACAGCTCATCGATTGCCGGTGCTGGCAACGAGGACAACGTTCGCGCAGCCTTCAACCAAGTCCGCGAGGCGTTGCTCAGTTCCAAGTCGGCAGCGACGATCGTGGCGGACTGCTGGCAGCTCAACTGCGGCCGGCTCTTCCCCTACGTCGCACTGGAGAACGCTCCGCGGTTGGATACGTCCAACTACCGGGCAAGCGGTTCCACGCCGCTCTACGATCGAACCTACGACGCCCTCGTGGCGCTCAAGGCCAAGGTCAACGAGTTCGAAAACGGTGGCGTCACCGTCCGTGGTGTGGTCGTTGTCATCTCTGATGGTGCCGACTACGGTTCCCGGCGTCGGGCCCGTGATGTCAAGCAACTGGCCGAGGATCTCCTCCGCACGGAGCAGTTCCTGGTCATGGCGATGGGCATCGACGACGGCGGTACGGACTTCCGTGCCGTCTTCAGTTCCATGGGTATCCCCAGCAACTTCATTCTGACGCCTGGCAACAGTGCATCGGAGATCCGTCGGGCTGCCCAAGTCATCTCTCAGTCGGCAGTGCGGGCCAGCCAGACGGCAGGCTCGTTCAGCCAGGTGGCGCTCGGCGGCTTCGGCAACTGAGTATGCAGCAGGAGTCGTATGATCTGATCGAGTGAAGACCAGCTCTCCCAGAGCCGATCATCCTCGTTCGCCAAGGCGGTCGCGTGCATGTGTCAGGGAAACCTGCCATGCACGCGACTGCATACGACTCCATAGATTATCTCTATGCTGATGAGCCCCGAGCAAAACTCAAGGGCGAAAGTCAAAGTGATGACGATTAGTCAAAACTGCGCGTCAGGCTCTCGAGCTTTTTGCTGTTGAACTTGTAGAGACGGGCGGGGCGGTGGGCGCCTTCGCGCCACATTTCGGTGGTCTCGTGGATCAGCTCGAGACTGAGAAATTTCTTACGGAAATTGCGTTTGTCAAACTCACGGCCAAAGATGACCTCGTAGGCGGTTTGGAGCTGGCTAAGTGTAAATTTGTGCGGCAAAAATGCCGAGACGGCGTTGGTATAGGTCAGTTTGGCGATCAGCCGTTCGTGTGCGTATTTGACGATATTGGCATGATCGTAGGCTAGTTTTGGCAGGTTGCTGACAGGAACGAACGCAATATGAGGGCTGGTCTCGCGCACCACAACATCGCGCCCACATCCCATATACGTGACAGAGACGGCATGGCCGCGCGGGTCACGATCAATCGTATCAAATGTATAGAGCTGCTCGATGTAGCTGAGATCTTTTTCGACATCAACGCTGGTCTTTTGCAGGACGATGCGATGCAGGGCGCTGGTCGTGGTTTCACCCTCGGCGTTGTAGCCGCCGGGCAGTGCCCACGAGCCTTTGAACGGCTCGTTTTGGCGGTTGATCAGCAGTACCTCAAGGACATTACTCTGGATCTGAAAAATCACAGCATCGACCGTTAGCGTAGGCGGCACATAGGGAGTAGTGTATTTCATACAGTAAGTGTAGCAACTAGCTGGCAGTTGTCAACGCGACGGGCAACGCACGCTTGTGCCAGGTGGCATCGTAGCGGGCTTCGATATGAGCGGCTGTCGAGTCGTCAACTGTCTTGCCTTCGAGATAATCATCGATCTGGTCGTAAGAGAGTCCTAGCTCAGTTTCATCTGCCTGTCCGGGCTTGCCGTCGAGCAGGTCGGCTGTCGGGGCTTTGGTCGTAAAGACTGTCGGTACAGCGAGAGAGGCGAGGATCTGACGGCCCTGACGCTTGGTGAGGCCGGCGAGCGGTAACACATCCGCACCGCCGTCGCCATACTTCGTGTAAAATCCTGTGACTGCTTCCGCAGCGTGGTCGGTACCGACGACCAGTAATCTGTGACGACCAGCGATGGCGTACTGTGCTATCATGCGAGCTCTAGCCTTGGCGTTTCCCTTGTCGAAATCTGCCAACGCTTCACCAACGGCTGTTTCAAATGACATAGCAAATGCATCCACCGTCGGTTTGATATCGAGATCATAGGTGAAGTCGGGTTTTATCGTTGTGACGGCAAGTAGGGCATCGTCTCTGTCCGCCTGTATGCCGTATGGCAAGAGAGCAGCGTGAAATGAAGCTTCATAACCTGCCTGGCGCCGCAGTTCGACAGCTCGCTGGGCTATGAGGCCAGCAAGGAGTGAATCTTGTCCGCCCGATATACCGAGAACAAACCCTCGGAGTCCCGTGTGGGCGAGATAGGCAGCCAGAAACGCTGCTCGCTTCTCAAACTCCATGAGGGGCTCAATAGTGGGGACGACTCCTAATTCATGAATTATCTCCGCTTGTCTTTCTGTCATGTTATTTCCTTTCTTGGTGTTACCCTGCCATATAGACATCCATGATAACACACATAGTGTAGTTTGTACACTATGTATGTTTCTGATAGAATATCCCTCATGACATTTACCGACACCCACTGCCATATACATGAAGAAGATTATCCCGACGCAGAGGACGCCTATCGGCAAGCTCTTGAGGCTGGCGTGACACGGATGATTGTCGTCGGGACGGACGTGAAATCATCGCAGGAAGCGGTGCAATTCGCCAGCACACACGCCAATGCATGGGCTGTCATCGGCGTCCACCCACATGAAGCCAAAGACGAGCTTGCGCGACTAGATATATTACTTGATCTTCTAAAATCCACAATCCACAATCTAAAATCTACTGACATTGTGGGTATTGGCGAGATCGGGCTCGATTACTACTACACCCATTCGCCGCGTGATGCCCAGATACGCGCTCTTGAGGAGCAGTTACAAATAGCCATAGACTACGATTTGCCAGTATCGTTTCATGTTCGTGAAGCCTTCGGTGATTTTTGGCCGATTTTCGATAATTTTACTGGTCTGCGAGGGGTTGTTCATAGTTTTACTGATACGATTGCTACGATGGAGCAAGTACTGAGCAGAGGGCTGTTTATAGGAGTGAACGGTATCGCCACTTTCGCCAAGGACAAACAAGATCTCTACGCGGCAATTCCTTATAAAAAAATGTTACTTGAAACAGATGCGCCCTACTTGACGCCAGTGCCGCATCGTGGTAAAGTCAATGGGCCAGCACTATTAGAGCATGTTGCCAAACATTTAGCGAATCTCCAGTCTATCAATCTCCAAGAGCTCTCGCGCGCAACAGAGGCTAGTGCAACGCATCTATTTGCTCTCAAATAAAAACCACCACAAAACCCACTAACTATTTAATTTGTGGAGAGATTGACAGTGGTAGGAACTACCGACGCTCAGACATTTCAAATTCCTTCAAGAGAGCAGCTCGCACTGCATGCTGCGGAAGTAGCTGCCTTTGATCAGATTGCAGTTGCTTACGGGGATAAGATACACGATATACCGCCTACGGTCGAACAAGCACGTCAAGAAGTCGCCGATGCGATCGGCACCAGTCATCCGGCCCCTGAGTTGGCCATCGACAAGGAAAATCGAAATAAAATTAATTTATTGCATGATCGGACGCCTGACGGGGAAATGCTCGATGCTATGCTTAACGATGCTCGGGCCCACGCTGAGCTACGCCCAGAGACTCTCCTCTACCGAGGGGCAAGTCTTGAAGAGCTAGTGCGTCGCGCAGCTGATCTCACCGTGTTGTTGGAAGAGATTCAGCAACAGGCATTATTATCGATTCAGGCGACACCAGATCAAATTCAAGGAGCTTGATAATGAAAATTCTATTGAGGCTTTTCTCGCTGATTACCGGTAAAGGCACGCCTGTAGCAGGTTCTAATAAATTAACCAAACGTGAACTGATCGAGCGTGAGTCTGAGCAGGGCCGTACGATCTTTGGGCCAGTTGCTGCTGGTCACCGTCGTGAATTTTTTCGACTCGATGAACATACGTGGATATGGTATGAGGAGTGGAAAGACGAAAACAACAAGAAACAATTCAGTACGACACACTACGAACTGCACAGCAACGGCATCATGAAAGTTCAGGATGGTGCAAAATACTCATTTATCGAAGGTGAAGAGTTGCAAAATCTTGTCATGGCCATGCAGACCTACTACGAGCGTGTTATGCGCAACGTCTATCAGCGCGACCCCACGACTGGCGCTATGCTCAGGACAATGCCTGCTACAATGGAATAGTGGGTGAGCGTGTGATATATCTGGATTTTGCTGCCGCTACCCCGCTGGATGAGCGGGTTTTTGACGTCATGAAGCCATATCTGACGACAGAATTTTATAACCCATCAGCCAGCTACCAGGCAGCTCGCCGTGTACGGGCGGACTACGAGGTAGCACGTCACCGACTAGCTATGGCAGTGGGCGCCAAACAGCACGAAATTATTCTTACCGCTGGATCGACCGAATCAATTAACCTTGGGGTTCATGGTGTTATAGGGCATTACGGTGGTCGCGTGGCGGTGAGTGGCATAGAACATGCCGCAGTGCTAGCCGCGGGGAAGCGTCACGACGTCGATATGATTGTGGCGGACAGTCGAGGCTATATCACACCCGAAGCTGTCGCCCGAGTAATAACTCCTAAGACGACACTCATCAGTGTCGGCTATGTCAACAACGAACTTGGTACTGTGCAGCCACTTCGTGATATCGCAGCCGTCGTCGAAGGTGAGCGCCAGCAACGACTCTCTGCAGGTAATCTTCACCCCATTTTTCTTCATACTGATGCCTCGCAGGCGGTTGGACTACTCGATATTTCAGTGTCACGATTGGGCGTCGATCTTATGACGATCGGAGCTGGCAAGTGTTATGGTCCGAAACAAGTTGGTTTACTATGGGTGCGCGCTGGCCTCGAGCTGCAACCGTTGGTTGACGGCGGCGGACAGGAAAACAACGTACGGTCTGGTACAGAAAACGTAGCAGGGGTGATCGGTTTTGCCGAAGCGGTATCTCTAGCGGTCGCCACGCGCAAAAGCGAGAGTTATCGGCTCAGCCAGCTTCGTGATCAATTGTGGTCGCGATTGGACGGAGCAGTGCCAGATATTGTTCGCAATGGCCACGCTAAGCGTCATGCACCACATATCTTACATGTCTCGGTGCCAGGGCTTGATGGTGAGCGGGTAGTCTTTGCACTGGATGAGCGCGGTGTCATGGCAGCGACCGGTTCGGCTTGTGCCGCCAGTAGCGGTACTCGATCACATGTCTTGACGGCGGTAGGCATGAGTGACGAGCTGGCCGATGGTAGCCTACGATTGAGCGTTGGCCGTACGACAACAACAACAGATATTGATGATGCCGCGCAGATCATAGCAGATGTCATCACACAGGAGCGTGGTCAATGATTCGCCTTATCGTAAGTAGTGCCGCTATTGTCGTCGCCTTCACAGTCTTTGTCGTAGGACCATATCTCGGACCTGATGATCTCAAGCAATGCGATGCGCCTGGTCCTGGTAC
The DNA here is from genome assembly GCA_049644865.1 of Saccharimonadales bacterium (SeqCode). GTDB lineage: Bacteria > Patescibacteriota > Saccharimonadia > Saccharimonadales > Saccharimonadaceae > JAPUDQ01. The sequence continues at coordinate 12,393 of JBARSV010000019.1, read as the reverse complement.
CTGTGCGCCAGCTGACGCTATAGTCGCAATCAGTGGTGGCGACACAATAGCGCGTACGGGAGAAGCGATTAAGCTATACAAAGATGGATGGGGTAAACGCCTGATATTTTCTGGAGCCGCCGCGGATAAGACAGGACTGAGTAATGCCTTGGCGATGAAGAAATACGCACTCGGTCTGGGCGTACCAGATGAAGTGATATCGATAGAAGAGTTTTCGCAGACGACCGCCGAGAACGCAGTCAATACCGGGCTATTTATTGAGAAAAATAACATCAAGAAGATCATTCTCGTCACAAGCGCCTACCATCAGCGACGGGCTGGACTTGAGTTTGCTGCACGACTTGGCGAAAAGGTGACAATCGTTAATCATCCAGTGGCGCATGATCGACAGTGGACAGCTGGCTGGTGGTTGACAGCAACAGGCTGGTGGCTGGTGTACAGTGAGGTGTTTAAAGTGTTTTTGATCTATTTGACGTTTGGGACATTGTCATGACGAGGGTATACGTGGGACTGAGCGGCGGAGTTGATTCATCAGTAGCGGCTGCTTTATTAGTAGATCGCGGTTACGACGTGACGGGTGTCTATATGAAAAACTGGACCGAGGATTTACCCGGCATGAAATGTCCCTGGGCTGATGATCTAGCGGATGCCAAGCGAGTGGCTGTACAGCTCGGCATACCATTTAGGGTTTACGATTTTCAGTCAGAGTACAAGCAACGGGTTGTTGACTACATGATTACTGAGTACCAAGCTGGTCGCACACCGAATCCAGATATTATGTGTAATCAAGAAGTGAAGTTTAAGCTGTTTTTGGAGGCGGCCTTGGCAGATGGTGCAGATATGATTGCCACAGGGCATTATGCGGCGCGTCAGAGCGCGCAGAGGGAAGAGATCTGCCATCTTTATCGCCCCAAAGATGAGGCCAAAGACCAGACCTACTTTCTTTACCGTATCACCTCGGAGGCGCTCGAGAAGACACTCTTTCCGCTTGGGATGCTTACAAAAACAGAGGTGCGTTCCATCGCGGAGCAGCGGGGCCTGGTGACAGCTCGCAAAAAAGACAGTCAGGGGATTTGTTTTGTCGGTTCAGTCGGTATTCGTGAATTTCTGGGCCACTATGTGTCGACGCAGCCTGGTGAGATTATCGACAAGGCGACTGGCGCTGTCGTCGGCTATCACGACGGTGCGATCTATTACACCATAGGTCAACGACACGGGCTCAATGTCGGCGGCGGACTACCATACTATGTCGTCGGCAAAGACATGGCACATAACCAGGTATTTGTTAGTCGTAATCTCGATGACGAATCGATGTGGCGTGAACGTGTTGAGCTACGCGATATCCACTGGATCAACGACGCTCCTCGCAGCAGCGACACCCTCCATGCTCGGTTGCGCCATCGTGGCAAACTATTGCCGTGCACGCTCGAAGGCAACCAATTGCATCTCCACGAAGCTGAACGTGCCGCCACAGCCGGCCAATCGGCAGTGATATACAGGGATGATGAGTGTCTTGGTGGCGGGATTATCGTTTAAAGAGTTATAGCGTATACTGAAGATATAACAGGAGGCACCATGGGATTACTCGATTCACTCAAAAAACTACTCAAAAACTCAAAAGATGTTGGACAATCGATCGATCGGGTTCAAGCACAAGCCGAAGATATCACTCAAAAAATACCCGGCCAGGCAGATGATAAGTTTGTGGCAAGCGCAAATCAACAGATTGATAATATCCAAAAACAGTATGATGCAGTGGCTGACAAATTACCCGGCCAAAACAAGCAGTAAGTCGTTGGTAACTGGACAAAATCTCAAATCTGCGATACGATAGTACGATAGAAGTATTAGTTTAAATAGGTTGTGTTTATGTCTACAAAGAAGAAAATAGTGATCGGCATAGGGGTCTTTTTGGGGTTAGTAGTCGTCGCAGGTCTGGTGGCTTATCTCACAACAGGCAAGGAACGAGATTTGGCGAGCCAATTTGTCAGTGATGTCGCTAATAGTCGATACTCATCTGCCTATGACCAATTCTCGCTAGAGCTTAAAGAAGTTCAGGATCAAGATACATTTGAGTCGCAGCTAGCTACGCTGTCACTTGATACGAGCTGTAAACTTACTGTTTCGGGCGTATCAAATACGACCGGAACGTCTGGTGCTAAAAAGACGGTGACAGGCTCAGTTAAATGTGACGATAAATCACTTGATACAGCCGAATTTGCATACAACGGTGATAGCAAACTGGTTAGTTATAGGCTTCGCCCATAAATATTATCCAGTCATCTACGCGCTCTGTGGCGATGCTATGATCACACTGTCTGTATAGATGTTGCAAAGTATCGTTTCATAGCACTCCTGCCAGGGGTGCTATATGATATACTATGTGCAATGAATGCTCAAGAAATACGTAAAGCTTATTTAGATTTCTTTGCTACACGTGGCCACGCAGTAGTACCTCGTGCAAAACTTGTGCTGGATGGTGACCCGACAACGCTGTTTACTGGTAGTGGCATGCAGCCGATGATTCCATATCTGTTGGGCGAGACGCATCCTGCTGGCGTGCGTCTCGTCGATAGCCAGACGTGTCTGCGCGCACAGGACATTGATGATATTGGAGATAACCGTCACACGACTTTTTTTGAGATGCTGGGCAATTGGAGCCTGGGGGATTATTTCAAAAAAGAGCAAATCCCATGGTTCTGGGAGTTTATGACGGAAGTTGTGGGCCTTGACCCGTCTCGGCTCTATGTCACTTGTTATATCGGCGACGATGAAAACGACATCCCAAAAGATACCGAGAGTGCCCAGTTATGGGTAGAGGTTTTTAAAAAAGCTGGTATCAGCCATGAAATGATTGATATCGGTACCGAAGAAAACGGTGGAAAGATCGGCAATCAGTCAAAGCGCATCGCATTTTATGGTGATAAGAACTGGTGGGCACGAAACGGTATGACTCCCAAAACCATGACGGTAGGTGAGCCGGGTGGCCCTGATACAGAGATGTTCTATTTGTTTCCTGAAGTTGCGCATAACAAAAAATACGGCGAACACTGTCATCACAACTGCGACTGCGGTCGATATATCGAGATAGGCAACAGTGTCTTCATGCAATACCTTCGCACCGATATAGGGTTCCAAAAGCTTCCAAAAGAAAATGTTGATTTCGGTGCTGGTCTCGAGAGAATCGCTCAGGCAAGTATTAATAGCACAGACATGTTCAAAGTCAGCGTAATCTGGCCAATTATAGATAAGCTACAGGTGTTGAGCGGCAAAGATTATGAAAGTCACACCGAAAGCATGCGCGTGATAGCCGATCACCTGCGTGCAGCGACATTTTTGGCGGTTGACGGCTGCGTACCAAGCAACAAAGAGCAAGGTTATGTCATGCGTCGTCTTCTCAGGCGAGCAATTCGCTATAGTTTCGACCTCGGTATCGAGCAAAACTTTTTGCAGGAAATCGTGCCGATTATTGCAGACTTATACCATGATGATTTTCCTGAAGTGGCCGAGCGTCGTGAGGAAGTGATTGCCATCTTGGTGCGTGAAGAGAAGGCATTTCGTCAAACGATCCGCAAGGGCATCAAAGAGTTCAACACGATGGCTGACAAGAAAGACCAGATCAGTGGTGACGACATCTTTGTACTCTATGATACCTATGGGTTTCCGGTTGAGCTGGCAGTTGAAGAGGCATTTCACTGGAGCAAACCATTGACCGATACCTGGCGCAACGAATTTGAAATGAAGATGAACGAACAGAGGCAGCGCAGCCAAACGGCGCAAAAAGGCGCCTTCAAAGGCGGCCTGGCTGGGCACGATGACATACACAAAAAATACCACACCGCTACACACCTCATGTACAAGGCGCTACGTATGGTGCTCGGTGATCATGTCATCCAGCGCGGTAGCAATATCACGGACGAGCGGCTCAGATTTGATTTCTCACATCCCGAAAAAGTCACCCGTGAACAGTGTGATGAAGTTGAACGTATCGTCAACGAGGTGATTGCTGAGGATCTGCCCATGACCTGGCGTGAGTATCCGACCGATGAGGCATTTGCACGTGGCGCGCTCGGTGCATTTGGCGACAAATACGGCGACACCGTCAAAGTCTACCAAGCAGGGCCAGATGACAATCCATTTAGCTTTGAAATCTGCGGCGGCCCCCATGTCGATCATACTGGCCAACTCGCCGATGGTGGCAAGAGATTCGTCATTACCAAAGAAGAAGCTAGCTCAGCAGGCATACGACGCATTAAGGCAGTGCTGCGGTAGGGTAGCGCAGTGTACTTCCTGCTAAGAACACGTCGTGATAATTGAATTATACGCATACAATCTATTACACATACATGCAACTTTGTCACCGTAAGCAGTATTGTTGTATAATCAAATAAGATGAAATTCGATAAACTCAAGAGTAAACTGCCTGGTATTGTCAAAAAATCTGGCAACAATGATGACATAATTGTCGGTCTCGATATCGGTACTGAATTTGTCAAAGCACTCATCGCTCGCGTCAGTGGTGATGATATCGAGATTATCGGCGTCGGTCGGGCGCGGCAAGCGGTCGACGATATGCATAGCGGGGCAATTGCAGACATCGGGGGTGTCGTTCGCAACTGTGAAGAAGCGCTCGCCGCAGCCGAGACTCAGGCTGGCTTGCAGGGTAAACGAGCTGTTATCGGCATCGCTGGTGAACTCGTCAAAGGCCTGACGCAAACCATTCGTTATAAGCGACCGCAGCCTGATCGACCGCTCGATGTTGCTGAGATGGAGCTGATTATCGAAAAAGTCCAGGAACGTGCTCAGGCAAAAGCGCAAAAACAGATAGCTTTTGAGACGGGCAATCAAGATGTTGAGGTAAAGTTGGTCAATTCAGCGATCGTTAGCATACATATAGATGGCTACCGCGTGAGTAATCCCATTGGATTCCAAGGCAAAGACGTAGCTATACAAATATACACAGCCTTTGCGCCAATGGTGCATATCGGTGCGCTTGAACGGGCAGCCAACGAGTTAGATCTCGAACTGATTGCGGTGGCGGCGGAACCATTTGCGGTTAGTCGTAGCGTACTCGGTACCGATGCGAGCAGCACGTTTACGGCTATTTTGGTCGATGTTGGTGGCGGTACAACCGATATCGCCGTCGTCAATGATGGAGGGGTAGAGGGTACAAAGATGTTTGGTATCGGTGGCCGGAGCTTTACGCGGACGATTGCGGCCGATATGGACTTGAGTTATGAAGATGCCGAGAAGCTCAAGGTAAATATTGACGAGCCAAATCTGAAAGAATCTGTAGCGAAGAAACTTGCTCAATCTGTCGATAAAACACTTGATGTGTGGATGGGCGGTGTTGAGTTGGCGCTTAGCGAATTTGATTCGGTTGACCACTTGCCGCCACGTATATTGCTTTGTGGTGGTGGGGCAAGCTTGAAGCGGCTTGTCGCAGTCCTTCATGAACGTGAGTGGTACAAAGATCTGCCATTTACCAAGAAACCGACCGTACAGTTAATTCATCCATCTGATGTCGTTGGCATCAAGGACTTGACCGGCGACGCCAATGACCACACATATATTACTGCAATGGGTCTCCTCAGAGTCGGCTATGATACAATGATCGGCAGCGGTGGCGACACCATCAAAGAAAAATTAAACAGAATTTTACGTATATGAGCACGCAACCATCTGTGAGAAAAGACGTTATTTATGTCGATATCGAAGACGATATCACATCTATTATTGAAAAAGTGAAGACTGCTTCGGCGTCTATTGTTGCGCTCGTGCCGCCAAAACGTATCGGAGCCTTACAAAGCGTTGTCAATCTCAAACTCCTCAACCGAGCGGCAGATCATGCCAAGAAGCGCGTAGTTATTATTACGAGCGATCACGCACTATCGGCGCTTTCGGCCGGTGTTGGTATACCTATCGCGAAAAATCTGCAGAGTAAGCCAGAAGTTGTCGACGCACCTACTCCAGATACAGACGACGATGAAGTGATAGATGGCGAGGAAATGGTCCCTGACGCTTCGGGCGATACAGATGATTCCGTCGTAACGGCCGTTGAACCTGCCGCTCCAGCTATTGGGGCTGCGGCACTGCGCGCAGATCGACGAAATAATCGACGTGGCCCGGCAATACCCGACTTCGATTCTTTTCGCAACAAGATAGCGCTGATTGTCGGGGGTGTATTGCTGGTTGTGGTCTTCTTTGTCTGGGCAGTATTTTTTGCACCTCGAGCCACGATAACTATTACTGCTAAAACGACACCATATAGTGTCAATAAGCAACTTATCGCAACACCTGATGGCAAACTTGATCCTGTTGCTGGTACTCTCAAGGCGACGGTAAAAGAGGTTAAGAAAACGACAAGTGCCGACTTTACTGCGACTGGCAAAAAAGATGTTGGGGAGAAAGCGACTGCGACTGTGAATTTTTCAAACTCGACGTTTTCGGCCGTAACACTCGCATCTGGTACGACACTAACAGCCAGTGGAAGCGGTTTCAAATACGTCACCGTAGCGGCTGTGACTGTTCCTAAGGGTACATGTACAACTATCTTCGACTGTACATCTGGTAAGGCCTCTGGAGAGGTTGTCGCGGCCGAAGCAGGCACCAAGTACAATACCGATAGCGGTTCGCTGAGTGGCGCAGGGAGTGGTGTCAGCGCTTCGTTTGCATCACCCACGTCGGGCGGTACTGATAAGACTGTAACGGTTGTCAGTGAAGAAGATGCTGCATCGGCACGAGAAAAGATAAAGTTGCCAGATGCCGACAGTGTCAAGGCTGAACTCAAAAAGCAATTTGCCACCGATCTTGTTGTTGTCGAAGAGAGTTTTGTTGTCACCCCTGGTAATCCAGCCGTTTCACCGGCTGTTGGCCAAGAGGCAACCACTGGTAAGGTAACAATTGAGACGATATATACCATGATCGGGCTAGCCCGTAATGATCTACGGACAATTGTTGAAAAAGACCTCACGAAGCAAATTGGTGGTTTGCCAGATCAATCAATCTACGACCAGGGTATGGATAAAGTAAGGTTCAATAGCTACGGTAAGCAAGATTCTACACACAAACTTAATCTTATTACGACCGGTGCGGTCGGCCCATCAATAAATTCGACCGAATTGGCCAAGCAGCTTGTCGGTAAGCGTGAAGGCGAAATCGTACAAACAATAAAGACGTTTGAAGGTATCAAATCAGTCGACGTGCGGTTCACGCCATTTTGGGTCTCGACGGCACCAAGTGCCGACAAAATAACCATCAAATTTCTCATCGAGAATGCAAAAACCAACTAATTATCTCGGTCTCGACGTCGGCACGAAACGAATCGGTATGGCTCAAGCCGACGATCTGATCAAAATTGCACGACCACTCCCGACGATTATGGCAGATGAGGATTGTTTTGAGGTGATTGCTCGTTGCGCCAACAATGAAAATTGCCAGACAATTGTCGTGGGGTATCCACGAAACCTCTCTGGTGAGCCGACAGCACAAACTGCCAGTGTCGAGGCATTTGTCAGCACGCTGCGTCAACATTTTGACGGTAATATTGTCTATCAAGACGAATCACTGACATCGGTTACTGCCGAGCAACGTCTCGGAGCAGATACCCATAGGATCAAGCGCGGTGATATTGATGCGGAAGCAGCATGTATCATAGTGACAGACTACTTGGAATCGCAGCATGGACGATGACTTAAAACAGATTGATAGTACGAGTCTCACTCCGATGCGGATCAGGCATAAACGGTCATGGTGGGCGATAATTGGCGTGATAGTTATTAGCATTATCGCAGTTGCTGGGTTGGTGGTGACGAGCTACTTCGCGGCATTGTCGCCAGTGGATCATCAAGCGAGCGAGACTATACGAGTTGTTATACAGCCTGGTCAAACTGCGTCTGATATTGCTGACAATCTGTTTTCGCACGGGCTGATCCGCAACAAGCAGGCGTTTCAACTGTATACACAGCTATCGGGAACCAATAGCAAACTACAATCAGGCGGGTATGTCCTACGGCGGTCACAGTCTGTCCAAGATATTGTGCAGCACCTTGTGGCGGGAAAAACTGACGAACTACGCGTTACAATATTGCCAGGGCTCACTTTACAGGAATTAGCCGATCCGGGCGTGGAAGGTAGTTTAGCCCAGCAAGGCTTTACACCAGATGAGATCTCCGCCGCATTTGCCAAATCGTATACCTCACCGCTTTTCAAAGACAAACCTGTCGGAACCAGTTTGGAAGGGTATTTGTATCCTGAGACGTATATCATTGCGGCCAATGATACGCTCGATAGGGTGCTCACCATGACATTTTCAGAGTTCTATGGCGTTATCACCAAAAACAAGCTTGACGAACAAGCGGCAGCCCGCGGATTGAATCTCTATCAGGCAATTACACTCGCTTCTATCGTGCAAAAAGAGATCTCAGACCCGAGCGATCAACGACAGGTTGCACAAGTGTTTCTGAAACGCCTTAGCGACGGTATGGTACTTGGTTCAGATGTGACATTCATGTATATTGCCAAAAAAGAAGGTCGAGTTCCGAGTGTTAATGATCCCTCTCCGTATAACACGCGACGTGCCGGTGGGCTGCCTCCCGGGCCGATTGCGAATTTTAATCTCAGTGCATTGCAGGCGGTGGCCAACCCTGCTTCAGGTGATTATGTATATTTTGTCGCTGGCGATGACGGCAAAACCTATTTTGCGCGTACTGAGGCAGAACACGAGGCAAATGTTGCAAAGTATTGCACGACTCTCTGTCAGTAGTATATTTATAAAATCTATTGACTATTAGGTCAAATATGTCTATACTAATTACTGTTCATGCGTGAACGATTGAAGGGCATACCTTCGGTGGAATCGCTCTCGTATGGCCTACCGACAAATGTCGCACGGATAGTGAAACGAACAAGAAATGCACTAACTAATCCACTGCGAACAAAGTGGACGCATATCCTTTACTATAAGAGGAGCGAGGCAGATTACGGTAGCGCAACGTTGTATCACGTAGCAGGAGAGTATTATTAGTAAACTATCACCACTTTTTATAGCAAAGAGCACGCCCAACCTGTCGTACTATCGAAGGCTCCAACTCCGTCATAATCCCACCCTTTTTAGTTATATAGGTATTCTGGTTGTTGTAGCCGGTGTCGTTTCGTTTGGATATCAATCACCAGTTGAGCGCCAAGTATCATCAACTAACGTCTCATCAGCATTGATCGAATCAGTTAATCCCTCAGTTGATCAGTTGCAAGAGGCTCAACTAGCTGCCTCAACCGCCGAAATCGCTAATTTATCTGTTGCGAGCAATGCTTCAAACCTCTCACTTTCCTTGATGGCTAAAAGTGAGATAGCTCAAACCAGCGACACAGTCTTAAGCAAACCGCAGATTGATCAGACTGACGTAGAACGACATAGTATTACAAAATATACAGTTATACCAGGGGATACAGTTTCAAGTGTATCAACTCGCTTCGATGTTTCGCCACAGACGATTAAATGGTCTAACCAATTAGTGAGTGATGCACTCGCGCCAGGGAAGATATTATTAATACCAGGTGTAAATGGCGTGATTCACACCGTGAAAAGTGGTGAGTCTCTTGATTCAATAGCAGAAAAGTATTCTGCGTCAAAACAACGCATCGTTACTTATAATGATCTTGAGATAAGCGGACTTGTTATTGATCAGCAGATTGTCTTGCCCGATGGGATTTTACCGCTGAATGAGCGTCCTGAAAATATTGCTAACAACCGATCTAATACGAATATAACACGCGCTACCTCGTCGTCAACTGCTTCCCTAGCTGTTGGCAATAAATACGATTATGGCTATTGTACATGGTATGCTTATAATCGTCGTGCTGAGCTGGGCCGTACAGTCGGCAGTTTTTGGGGTAACGCTTCAACCTGGGCGATGTATGCGAGGGCAGCTGGATATCGTGTCGATAAAATACCTGAAATTGGTGCCGTTATGCAAGACAGCTACAGTGCTGGCGGGTATGGCCACGTTGCTATAGTTGAGAGTAAGGGCGAAGACGGAAGTATTGTGATATCTGAGATGAATTATGCTGGCTGGAATCGATACTCTACTCGAACCCTTGATGCCGGTCAAGCGTCAGCATATAACTACATTCATTAGATGTTGGAGCCTAGAGCTAGGAGGTCTGATCATATATCGCATCATCCCTAGTGTGAGGCGCCACAGCATAATGAATATTACATCAAATTTGCCATAAAAAGTCAATGATGCTACGATATATACGTGATAAAGTGTGATTAATCTATAATCTATAATCTATAATCCAAATTCTACTCAATTATGTTTGTTGATCAAGCACTGGTTTCGGTTCGCGCGGGCAAAGGCGGCGATGGCATCGTCAGTTTTCGTCATGAAAAATATGTTGAAATGGGCGGTCCTGACGGTGGTGATGGTGGGCGAGGCGGCAACGTCGTCTTCGAAGCCGATGAGCGCAAAAACACACTCGTGGACTTCCGTTACAAAAAAGATGTCAAGGCCGAGGCTGGTGAAAACGGTGGCAAACGACAGATGCATGGTAAAAATGGTGGCGATATCGTCGTTAGCGTACCGGTAGGCACGCAGATTTATCGTGATAACGTGTTGGTGGCTGATCTTACAGTAAAAGGCCAGCAGGCCGTGGTGGCGCGTGGTGGCGATGGTGGATTTGGCAACGCTCATTTTAAGAGCTCGACTCGTCAGGCTCCCCGCGTTGCTGAGCTTGGTGAAGCGGGCGATGAATTTGAGGCGCGACTTGAGCTCAAACTGTTGGCTGATGTCGGGCTCGTTGGCTTTCCCAACGCTGGCAAGTCGACCTTTCTCAGTGTCGTTAGTAATGCCCGACCCGAGATCGCAGATTATGCATTTACGACGCTTACACCAAACCTCGGGGTGGCCGATATCGATGAGACGAGCCTATTGATTGCCGACATACCGGGCCTTATCGAAGGAGCCAGTGAAGGCAAGGGCCTCGGCGATGCCTTCTTGCGACATATTGAGCGCAGCGCGGTTTTACTTCATCTCATCGATGCCTATAGCGATGACGTTGCGGCGGCATATACCACGATCCGTGAAGAACTCCGCCGCTACAATACGACGCTGCTCAATCATCCTGAGGTTGTAGCCCTCACGAAAATCGAAGGTCTTGACCATGAGATAGTGGCTATGCAGACGGCTGCACTCGAGGCAGTTGTTGCCCCTGGCACGCGCATTCATGCCATTTCTTCAACTGCGCATACTGGCATCACTGATCTGCTCCGCATACTCGCTCGTACCGTTGTGCATGAGCGAGATACACAGCGTGCAATCGCTGAGTCTGACGATGATAGCATCGACACTATACCGACGATTTCGTTATCGGGAGTCGCTCGTGATGATGCCTGGCAGGTTGAGCAAACAGATGATGGCTTCACTGTGTCAGGCGCAAAGATCGAGAAGTTTGCTGCCCGGACCGACTTTGGCAATGTCCATAGTGTCAATCGTCTGCGCGATATTATGAAAAAACGAGGTATTGCTCATGAGCTTGCCCGCCTCGGCGCCACAGGCGTGAGTATGATTACAGTTGGGGATACTACGCCGTTTACGCTGCACGAACAGTAAGGTCTGGAAATTTCCTTCGCAGTGCACGTTCCGACGATGCATCAAGGCATGTCACTTCTGCAGTCGTGACAAAGCGAGCAACTCCACAGTAGCGGACGACCGTCTCGATCGCATCGAAGCACGAGTATGGGTGGAGCCATGTACTGTCGCGTAGCATGACAAAACCTAGTCGTCGCAGTTGCGACGTGAGGACATATCGCTGGTGGGCATGTTCACGGGGCAGATCAAATATCACCATGCGCCATCGGCCATCCCACGCGCTCGGGGTTGGTATAGTAAGTTCGCCTATCTCGGCGCGTTGCAAGCGATGGATACCTTTGACGCTGAGCTGTAGGGTGACTAAGCCGTCAACGTGGGACACCTCAACCAATTGCTGCCGACGCAGTTCGACGACAAATTTTCCTGACAACTCAGGTGGTACTTGCGCGACCCGTCCTAGCGCGTGTGCGAAGCTATCTGCATGGAGTGTGACGCCGCCTAGACCCTCTTTGCCAATCTGCCGCAATATGTAATTGATCTGCTTTTTGGTCTGCGCCCTCGACATATACATAGTTTAGCACGTACAGATAATAGCATTAGATTGTTTTGTAACGTTTTACAAGAATATAGTTGACAAATACACACTAAAGTGCTATTATTAAATAAGTATCGCCGACCCAAATTATACCCCCAACTGTCCGCCTCTCATCCACGTCTTGTTAATGTCATCCTTCTAGCATACCGCACCGCGTGAGCGGTGTGTTTCTTTTTCATCCGTGCCGTTTCCTCGCGCCGCCGCTTT